>CAZZWG010000304.1:0-3296 GCA_964657685.1 Verrucomicrobia bacterium Tous-C9LFEB
TTGTACGCGTCGCAATGGAAAAACCAGGATGCGGCGGAGAGCTACTTCCATGTGTTTGAGGCGGAGATGCCACGGCAGTATGACGGACTGAAGCGGCGGCAGGGGGACGAGGCGGATTCGGATGAGCGGGTTTACTCGACGAAGGAGGGGGATGTTCTGTTGCGCCGGGAAGGGACGCGGGTTTGGGTGAGTGAAGGGTTTGGGCTGGAGATGGCGCGGAAGTTGCGGGATGAGGTGGATGGGGCGCAGGGGGTAGGGCCGGTGCGGACGGCGGGGGTGGTACCGGCACGGGACCTGGTGGGCGGCCTGGGGGGATGGATGTCGAGCTTCGGGATGATCCGGGTTGCGCTGCGATAGAGGCGCCGGGCAGGTCTTGTTGGCCCGCTCGCGCCGGCTCTGGCGAGATGTCACACCTTTGGGCCGGAACGTTTATCGATGGAGTGGAAGCGGGAGCTCCGGCCCCGTAAGCTGCCTGGCTTCTTGACGCCCTCAGAGGATCACAGTTGGTCCAGCAGATCGGAGAGAGACAGGCCATAGCCGAGAGCGAAGACTTCCAGGAAGGGTAGAGAGACGGACTTGCGGCCGCGCTCGAGGTCGGAAAGGAAGGTTCTATCGATGCCGAACTCGATGGCGACCTGCAGCTGTGTCATACCCCTGGCGTGCCGGAGCGATCTCAAGCGGACGCCGAACCTGGTTGCCAGGGAACCGTGCGAAGGTGCTTGCGGCACCGGACCGTTCCAGGATGGAGAGCTCTTCCGTGAGCTGGAGGGAGCGGGGTGGGATAGGGGCTGCGACGGAAGCTTGGTGGCGGAGAGTGGCATGGGCCTGTTCCTAATGTGTGTGGGTTGAAGATTAGGTATCGAGGAGCAGAGTCCCGCTTCAGGCCCGGGCGGGCTGCCGGACGTCAAGGATGCGGGGTTTGCGGAGACGGCGGGAGAGATGGGTGCAACCCAGCCTGGAGCACTCGAGCACGAGTACGAGAGCAGCGAGGGTGGGGAGGATGAGGATGGCGGCGAGGGTGTCGGACATGGGAGGCCTCCTGGAGCAGGACAGAATCAGGTGTTGAAGTTGAAGCACGGTGATTGTCTGGGTCGGAGGTTAGGTGGATCGGGGAGGCTGAATCCTGTGAACGTCCTCAAAGAGCGCTCAATTTTGGCTCAATCGAGCGGATCGGAGGCGCAAAGCGGCTGGTTGCGGGCGGAAAGCGCGGGTGGGGCGTTATTCCTGATGGAGGGTGAGGGCGTAGATGTCGTCCGTGCCTGCGTCGCGGAGCATCATCGGCCTGTCCTGCGGATCGAGGCCCATCCACAGGGTGTAGCTACCGGTGTAGCGCACGCCGGTCAGATCGGCGAGGGTTTGCTGTTTACCATCTGCGACGCGGATACGAAGGATTGCCGGGCTGGTGGTCCACCGGACGTAGTTGATCCAGGCGCCATCGTGGGACCACTCGGGGAAGGCGACGGCGCCTGTGTTGAGGGTGGACCAGCGGCCGGTGGCGAGATCGAGGAGTTTGAGGCTCTTGGCGTCGAGCGTCATGGCGGCGAGGGTATGGCCGTCGGGGGACCAGCGGGGAACAAGGAGACCGTCGGAGCCGGGGAGGGTGGCGGCGGTCTTTGTTGCGAGATTGAAGATGCGCAGCTCGGAATGGGCGCTGGCTCCGACGTTGGGCGCGGTGGCGAAGGCGATCTTTTGGCCGTCGGGCGACCAGCTTGGATCGGTTTCGGTGGCGGTGTCGTCCGCGATGAGGCGGTGGGGCTTGCCGGGGCCGGTTGCATTGATGACGAAGATGGCGCTGGCCTGGTCCGGGGTGTGGTCTACGAAGGCGAGTTGGGCGCCGTCGGGCGACCAGCAGACGGATTTGGGGTAGAGGGGCGGCTCGGTTAGTTGGGTTGGGTTGGCGCCGTCGATGCCGGCGCGCCAGAGGATGCCTTCGGGGTAGGAGACGTAGGCGACGGCGTTCGCTGCTTTGGAGTAGGTGACGAACTCCGCGGAGATACCGGCGAGGAGGGGCGCGGGCTGAGGTGACTCCGGGCTGAAGCGCACGAGTTCGCCGCGCCGGGTGCGACCGGAGGCCCAAATTTTGCTGCCGTCGCGGCTGACGAGGGGACGGTCCCAGACGGTGGGGCCGTGGGTGAGCTGGACGGGGGTGGGCGCGGTCTTCCAGGGGGCAGTTTTTGCGTTGTCGAGCATCCAGATCTGGCCGTCGGCGACGAAGAAATACGTGCCGGTGGGGGACCAGTCGCCGCTCCATTGCGTTGGAGATTGGGTCCATTGGGGCAGCAGCTGATGCAGGTTGCTGCCGTTGGGAGCGATCTGCCAAAGGAGGCCGTCGCGGGAGAAGCGGATCGTCTGGCCGTCGGGGGACCAGGCGATGGAGCTGATGTTGCCGCCGACGGAGGCGATGCGACGCGGGTCTGTGCCGTTGGAGCGCATGAGGAAGAGATCTCCGCTGGCCGTGGCGTAGACGATGGTTTCGCCATCGGGCGACCAGGCGGACGAGATGGCATTGGCGAGGCGGCGGAGGGTGCCGTCGACCAGTTGCAGGCTCCACAGGGAGGTTGCCGGGCCCTGGCCGCCGGCCTGGGAGACGATCAGGAGGGTGGAGCCATTGGGGGAGACGGCGCCGCTCCAGGGATCCTGGAGGGCGAGGGGGAGAAGCGCTTCGGCGCCGCCGGCGGTGGAGACCTGGGCGATGGCGCTTTTCTCGAGGCGGGTGAAGTAGAGGCGGGTTCCGTCGGTTCCGCCGAGGGATTTGGCGTGGCCGTCGTGGGTGATTTGCGTGTAGGAGGCGATGCTGAGGCGGGATGGTGTTTTTGGCCGGGTGACGAGGTAGGTCGCCAGTAGAAGGAGAACGAGCAGGGGGATGACGATCCAGGGGACGCGGATTTTTGGGATTACGGGAAGCGGATGGGGTGGGTGTTGGCTGTGGGGGTCCTCTTTCGGGTGGTGTTGCGGGAGTTCCTGCGGGGGAGGGGCTTGCGTTTCGAAGCGGACGGGGACGGCAAAGCGATAGCCGCGGCCGGGGATGGTTTCTATGATTTTGTCGCCGGATGCGTGTTTGGCGAGGGCTTTGCGGAGGAGGAAGACCTGTTGGGTGAGGTTGCTTTCCTCGATGAATTGCCCGGGCCAAAGGGCCTGGAGGAGCTCGTCCTTGGTGACAACGCGGTCGTTGTGCTCGAGCAGGTAGAGGAGCAGATCGAAGGTTTTGCGGTTGAGCGGCAGGGTTTGATCGCCGTGGCGCAGCTGCCATAGGGCACGGTCGACTTCAAAGCTTTCGAAGTGCAAGGGGCCGCTAC
>CAZZWG010000305.1:0-3251 GCA_964657685.1 Verrucomicrobia bacterium Tous-C9LFEB
ACGCCACCCCCGAGTCCCCCCCGCCGCTCCACCGCGCCGCATCCTGGGCCGTCCGTCTGCAACCCGAGCCTGCTGGTCCCTGGAAGCGGGATCCCCTCGCCCTCCGCCGCAGCCCCTCCTGCCCCTGGCACACCGGGGTGCGCCTCCCTCTCCTCGGCGTCGACCCCGACCAGACCTTCCGCGACGCCCTGCACACCGTGCGGCTCCCCTCCACGACCCGCCTGCAGTTCCCCTGGCCCATCTGCCGGCTCGCCGTCTGCCGCCACTGCGGCGCCCCGGATCACCGGCCGCAGCGGGTAGCCTTCGTCCGTCGCCGCGGCGTGTGTCAGGGCTGCCGCACGCCTCACCAACTTGAGCCATTGCGCTCCCTCGACAGTGTCGGGCATAACGAAGCTGTAGCAAACAGTACGCCGCGGCAGCTAGGATGGGCCGACCGGCAACTCCTGCAGCTCCGGCCCGGCCTGGTGCCTGCAGGGACATCCCCGCAACTCTCGAACCCCTCGGAGACATGGTGAACGGACATCTGGAGCGTGCAATGCGGGTCGCAGGCGTGCTCATTCTCGTCGCCTCCCTGGAGTTCATCGCCTCTCTCCTCGGGCCCGCCGTCGCGCTCCTCGCCGCTCCTCTGCTCGGCGCCGGGGCAATGTGGCTCTGGTTCTATATCGGGCTCCCGCACCGCCCTCTCTGGCTCTCCCCCGTCCTCCTCACCGTCCCCGTTCTGCTGGCCGTCCTCACCGTCGAGCTCCTCCTCCGGCGCGACTTCGCCACCTGGTTCGCGCCTCTCCTCGCCCTTGCTTCCGCCGCCGTCACCCTCTGGCTCACGCACCGCAGCCGCGCCCAGTGCAATCTCTGCGGCCGCAGCCTTGGCCGGGGAGCCCTGGTCTTTCAGTGCCCCCGCTGCGCCATGCAGGTCTGCGACGAAACCTGCTGGGACTTCGAGCACCGCCGCTGCCATCTCTGCCTCGAACAACGCGTTCCCGTGCTTCCCGTGCAGGACAGCTGGTGGGCCCGCGTCACGGGTCCGCGCTCCGTCCACGGCCGTTGCCAGCTCTGCCTTGGCGCAGCCGACGCCCTCGATCTCCGCGCCTGCCCCCACTGCCGCCGCCCCCAGTGCCGCGGCTGCTGGGATTTCAACAACGGCGATTGCTCCCGCTGCGCCCGGCCACTCCCTGACCTGCCCCCAGCCCTTACCATGGCCGTAGCCCAGATCGCCGAGCCCGCCCAGGCCCACATCCCTTGACACCCTTTAGCACCCACCCGGGTCACCCCTGCCCGGAAAGAGGAATGGATTCATGCCCAAATACCAGATGTACTTCGACGTGGTCAGCGGTGAAACGAAGTACAACGTCGACATCGACGAAGGGGAAACCCTCGATACCGTGCTCGAAGAAATCCTCTTCGATCTCCGCGAGCGCGGGGATGTCCTCAAGGGGGACGGCGATCCGGAAGTCATCTGGAACGGCGCCAGCCTCGACTTTGCCTCACCTCTGCCGCAACAGGGAGTTCGACCCAACGATGTCCTGCGCATCTCCACCATCGCCACCAACGGCTGACCCCGGCCCCCTCGCCGCCGCCACACCGCTCGACCGCCGCCTCGCCGCCGAGTGGGACCTCCTGCATCGCCTCGCCGCCCGCAATCCAAATCGCCTCACCCGCCTCCACGCCGACGATCTCCGCTTCGATCTCCGCCTGTCCGAGACCCCCGCCTTCCCCATCCCCGGAACCGGCGCCACCGGCGGGGAACACCCCGTCCTGGAACACGAAGTCACCCTCGTCTTCCCCCGCTACTTTCCCTCTGCTCCCCTCGAGTGCTACCTCGGCACACCCATGCAGCACCCCAACATCCATCCGCTCACAGGCTTCGTCTGCCTTTGGGACCGCCACCGCAGTACCCACACCGTAGAACACGCCCTGCACAAACTCGTCGCCATCCTCGGCTGGAAACTCCATAATTCTCAGCCCATCCACGTCATGCAGCCCAAAGCCCTCGCCCGCATGAAGCAACCTCATGCCGCCGGGGAGACCCCCCTCGCGGCGCCCCCCCTGCTCGGCATCCTGCACAGCCCGTCTCTCCTCGCCGATTCTCATCCCCAACCACACCGAAGGCGCCTCTCATGATCAGCCTCGGCATCCAGGAAATCACCACGTCGAGCCCGCAGCCACGCTCCCCCGAAGCCCTAGCCCTCCTCAAGCCCCGCCTGCAAAACCTCGTCGGCTCACGCTTCGATGTGCTCGACCCCGTTGCCCTCGGCGGCATGGCCACCCTCTTTCAACTCCGGCACAAACACAACGGCGCTCTGTTCGCGGCCAAGATCCTCCACGAAGAACTCACAAACCGCCCGGAAGTCATCGAAAGCTTTCGCCGCGAAGCCACCCACGCCGCACGCCTCGGCGACCACCCCAACGCCATCCCCATCCTCGATTCCGGCGATCACGAAGGCCTCTTCTTCCTCCTGATGCCCTTCATCGAAGGCGAAGACCTCGACCATCTTCTGCAGCACCACGGCCCCCTCGCCCGCGCCGAAGCCCTTCACTTCGCCGCCCAGATCAGCAGCCTCCTCAGCCATGCCGAATCCCACGGCATCACCCACGGCGATCTCTCCCCCGGCAACATCCGCCTCGACATCTTCGGCCGCTACCGCCTCATGGACTTCGGCCTCTCCCAGGCAGCCGGTGACCCTCCGTCCAAACCCCTCGGCGGTACCCCCCTCTACACCAGCCCCGAACAACTCCGCGGCGAGCTCCCCGACATCCGCGCCGACATCTACGCCCTCGGCCTCGTCCTTGCCGAAACCCTCACCGCCCAACCCCTCCTCCAGGCCTCCACCCTCGACGATCTCCGCGACCGGCACCTCCGCGGAGACTGGCAACTCCCACCCGTTCTCGCTGCCGACGAAACACTCGCCAAACTCCTCCGCCGCATGCTCGCCACCGATCGCGAACAACGCTTCAGCAGCGCCTTCGAACTCTCCGGCGCCCTCGCCGCCCTCGGCTTCGACCGCCCCGAGTTCCGGCCCCGCCCCATCGGTACCCAGCCCGGCGCACCCTCCGCCCGCCGCAGCCGCCTCTCCTAGCCCCAGGCAGCCTCCCCCTCCCCCAAAAACAGCTCCCAAAGTGAGCACTCCTGCTCAGCAAACCCCGCATCCCCCGCAGACAATCAGGAACGCGGTCGACCCCGCGCGGCCACGCCCTCCCCCTCATCCAGCCACCCACCCAACACGCGGGAACCCTCCACAAGCCCCCAGAAGGAT
>CAZZWG010000306.1:0-3244 GCA_964657685.1 Verrucomicrobia bacterium Tous-C9LFEB
CCCTCCCCCCACGTCCCCAAATCCTTCCTCGAGCAAGCCCAACTCGCCTCCGTCCACCGCGACCCGCAACGCTGGAACCTCCTTTACCGCCTCCTCTACCGCCTCCAAACCAACCGCGACCTCCTCAAAGTAGAAGTCGACGAAGACGTCTCCCGCCTAAAACAACTGGAGTCCCAAATCCGCCGCGACCTCCACAAGATGCACGCCTTCGTCCGCTTCCGCAAAATCGAAGAACCCGCCCCCGACCCCGAACAGATCGCCCCACAAGAACACTTCATAGCCTGGTACAAACCCGACCACCGCATCCTCCCCCTCGCCGCCCCCTTCTTCGCCGAACGCTTCGCCCCCATGCGCTGGTCCATCCTCACCCCCGACGCCTCCGTCTCCCACGACCCCGCCACCAAAGCCCTCACCTGGGCCCCCGGCACCGGCATCGAGTCCGCCCCCGCCGAAGACGAACTCGAAGCCCTCTGGAAGTCCTACTACGGCAGCATCTTCAACCCGGCCCGCCTCAACCCAGCCGCCATGAAGTCCGAAATGCCCGTCCGCTACTGGGGCAACCTCCCCGAAGTCGCCCTCCTCCCCCAACTCATGCAGCGCGCCGAATCCCGAGTTCAAACCATGGTCACCGTCCAATCCAAACAGCCGACCGCCGCCCCTTTCGTCCCTCCTGAGCACACCCTCCCCGTCCTCACTGCCGCTCTCCCCCGCTGCGAAGGCTGCGACCTCTTCCGCCACGCCACCCAGGCCGTCCCTGGCCTCGGCCACGCCCACGCCCCCCTCATGCTCGTCGGCGAACAACCCGGCGACCAGGAAGACCTCCAGGGCAAACCCTTCGTCGGCCCCGCCGGCAAAGTCCTGCGCGACGCCATGGCCTCCCTCAACATCCCCGACGATGCCGTCTATGTCACCAACGCCGTCAAGCACTTCAAATTCGTCCAACGCGGCCGCCTCCGCCTCCACCAGAACCCGCGCATGAGCGAAATCACCGCCTGCAAACCCTGGCTGCTCGCGGAAATCGAAGCCGTCCAACCCCAGGTCATCCTCTGCCTCGGCGCCAGCGCCGCCAAATCTCTCCTCGGCGGCACCTTCGCCCTCATGAAGGAACGCGGCACCCTGAAATCCACTTCCTTCGCCCCCCGCGTCATGGCCACCTTCCATCCCTCCGCCATCCTCCGCGCCGCCGACGCCGAAGCCCGCGCCCAACTCCTCCACTACCTCCACGAGGACCTCGCCCTCGCCTACGGAACCGCCCAACAAACCACCTGATCGTCCCTCTCGCTTGTGATTCCCGCAGGCGCGACGGGATCCGTGGCGGTCCTTGGCGTGACCTTTGCAGCCTTTGCGTCAGACGTTGATCTGCTGTTGCTGCTGCGTTTGCACCTGCCTTTCTTGCTTGTCATCCCCGAACGGAAAACCTGCTGTTTAGCTTCAGCAACCCCGCGCTACACTCACCCATGCGCCGCCAAGCCGCCATCCTCCTCCTCACGGTGACCTCCCTCATGACCGCCCAGACCCCCACCCCCCACCACGCCAAAGGCACCTTCACCGTCGACGTAAAACCTCTCACCCCGACCCCCGCCGAAGGCATCACTCGCTATTCCATCAACAAGCAAATCCACGGCGACCTCGAAGCCACCACGCAAGGCGAAATGTTCTCCGCCGGCGACCCCAAATCCGGCCACGCAGGCTACGTCGCCATAGAACGCGTCACCGGCACTCTCGCGGGCAAACACGGCGCCTTCGTCCTCCAGCACTTCGCCACCATGGACGCCAACGGCCCCAAAATGAACGTCGCCATCGTCCCCGGCTCCGGCACAGAGGCCCTCACCGGCATCACCGGCACCTTCACCATCGTCATCGCCGACGGCCAACACACCTACGACCTCGCCTACGATCTCCCGCAATAGAGGCGCGCTCTCCTCTATCCATCGCATCACACCCTGCGTGGACCAACGCAGTCGCCTACTGCTTCTCTTCGCCGTTTCGCACGCTTGCCTCGGCTGCAAGCTCTCCGTCCATCTCCCGCATCCTCCCGCCGTCTTCGCCGCCACCGCGCCCTCGCACACCGCCAAGGTCCAACTCCCTTCATCCGGCTTCTACGGCATGAACCTCACCCTTATCCAACAGCCCAACGGCGTCCTCATCGGCAAGTTCTACGAAGAATCCGGTGTCGGAGCCCAATTCTCCTGCGGCTTCCTCCTCCAATCCACCGGCCCCCTCTCCCCGGCAGGCGAGCTCCCCATCATCACCTGGTGGCCGGACCGGGAATTAAACGGAGGCAACGACGATGAAGTCAGCCGTGGCACCCTCTTCGTCCAGGACGGCAGCGTCAGCCTCAAACTCCCTAAAAACGCCCACGGCGGCTGCTGGAATGTCGAACCCGAACTTAATCAGGGGCAACAGTTCGATATAGGCACCGGCAACCCTCACCCCGAGTGGAAGTCCCTCCGCATCGTAGCCAGCAACAAACTCGAATTCCATCACCGTCCCGACGCCAACGACTTCACCAAAGCCTACATACTCAAGGGCGACACCCTCGCCCTGCTCGATACATCGCCACAAAACGGCGTCTGGCGCCATGTCCAACTCATCACCGCCGAAGGTCCGAAATCCACAGGCTGGGTCCTCGACTCCGGCCTCCTCCCCTTCACCGTCCCCACACGGTAGGCCAAAATTCAGCACACCCCCCCCCCAGCGAACAACGCGGGTGGCCCATCCTTCGCACAGCGAAGGGTGGGGTGGCACAGCCAAACCTCCCACTCGAGTCCTTCGGCTTACCTAGGTCCTCGCACAGCCTCCCGCCGCGGAGGCAAACCCACCCCACTTCCCCCGCATCTTCTTTCCCAAGCACGTAAAAAGAGGACACCAGTTTGCCGCACGATGCGCTGGTCAGGACATCGCCGCGCACCTCGCCGCGCCTCCGCCGACCACAACAATCCCGCTTAGCCGTCAACATGCCTCCCCGCATGAAATACCTCCTCACCCCCTTTCTCCTCTTCGCCACCCTCACCGCTCACGCCCAAACCCCTGCCTCCCAGGTCACACCACCCACCGCCCCAACACCCCTCCCCCTCTCCGGCATCACCACCCCCGCCGACGTCGTCTCCGTCACACAGCAAACCTCCCCCGCCACCGCCCCCGGCAGCAGCAACGTCCTCAACTCCACCGTCACCGTCCGCCCCCCCTTCGCCGGCAGCACACCGCAGGGCACCGCCTCCACCAACCCCATCCCCCTTACCCT
>CAZZWG010000307.1:0-3207 GCA_964657685.1 Verrucomicrobia bacterium Tous-C9LFEB
GATTGTTTTCGAAGTAGCCACCGACCTGAGGCTCGTAGAGGAAGTCGACGCCGGCGCGGATGGTGTGGGCTCCGACGCTGTAGGAGAAGTCATCGCGGAACTGGAATTTGTGCTGGCTGGATTTCTGGGGCACGTTGAGATTGGTACCGAAGCTGACGCCGTCGGGGAAGGTGAAGTAAGGGGTTCGAACGTTGGAGTCGATGAGGTTGTTCCAGTACTGGAATCCTGCGGTGAAGTTGTTGACGGCCTTGGAGCTGAGGATGGAGTTCAGGGTGATGTTGGTGAGGATGAGGTCGTTGAGGGTGAAGTTTCCCTCGGTAGCGTCGACCTGATTGGTGGACTGATCGTTCTGGCTCTTGTTGTCCTGGGCGGAGTAGGCAACGAAGACGCGTTCGCGATCGTTGAACTTGTGGTCGAGGCGCCCGTTATAGCGTTTCTCGTCGAAGGGTGTGGGGATGGAGGCTTCGGGCACGGCACCGAGGGGCGCGGCGAGGGTGAGCTCGGCGACGGTGTTGGCGTCTACGGAGAGGCTGGAGCGCTCGCGGATGCCTTCATAGGCAAAGAAGCCGAAGTCTTTGTCACGGCGGAGGCGACCGCCGACGGAGCCACCATACTGCTGGCGGCTGTAGGCGGGCTTGGGATTGCCGGCGGCCTTGTCGAGGGCATTGAGGGATTCGAAGCTGTCGCTGCGAATGAAGGCGTAGAGGGCGCCGTGGAATTGATTGGTGCCGGAGCGAGTGATGACGTTGAGTGCGGCGCCCTCGCTGCGGCCATTCTCCGCGGAGAAGCGGTTGGTGCTGATTTTGAACTCTTCGACGGCCTCGAGGGGGAGCTGCTGTACGGCGCCGCCGACGGTGTTGTCCTTGTTGTCGATGCCATTGACGGTGGTGTTGGTGTTGCGTCCGCTGGAGCCATTGACGGCATAGACGGCGTAGCGGTTCTTGGTGGGATCGTAGCTATCGACGAGCTTGACGCCGGGGGCGAGGATGGCGAGGTTGGCGAAGTCGCGGCCGTTGATGGGGAGGTCGGTGATTTGCTGCGGGGTAACGGCGGTGGAACTGTCGGTCTTTTCGGTATCGAGGAGTTGGTTGCTGCTGGTGACTTCGACGGTGGTGTTTTCGCCGCCGGCCTGGAGCGGCAGGTTTTCCGTGATGGTTGTGCCGACGAGAAGCTGGACGGACTCGACTTTGGACTGGGCAAAGCCGGGCGATTGGACGGTAAGGGCGTAGTTGCCGGGGCTGAGGAGATCGAAGCGGTACTCGCCCTGGGCGTTGGTCTTTGCGGTTCGTTTGGTGCTGGTGGCGAGATTGGTGACGGTGACGGTTGCCGAGGGGAGGGCGGCGCCGGTGCTGTCTGTGATGGCGCCGACAATATTACCGCTGGCGGTGGCCTGGCCGAAGAGCGGGGCGGATGCTGCGAGGAGCAGGCCGAGAGTTGCAGATGCGGTGTGGCGAGTGCGCAAAACGATACCTCCTGGAGACGCTTGGTGCGAAGCTGCGACAGCGGACGCGCAGGCCCAATTCGGCGCGGTACGGGGTACAACGTTGAAGACTGGTGTTTGGGGGAGTGTACTCCAGCGAAGTGGTTTTGCAAGCGGAATTCGGTGCGAGGTGGCTGGAGGGAAATCGTGGGGCGGGTGGTCGAGTCTTTCGGCGGGCCGGGTGAGGCCGTGTGTTTGTTGCTAGGGATGGGAGAAGGGATTGAGGATGAACTTATTGCATGCGCGGGTATTTTTCGGAGTTTTGTTTGCGGTAGGTGGGCTGGATGTTGCTTCTTCCTCTGCGGTTGGTGATATTGCACCGCGGGGATGGCAGGGAAGTTGATGGTCGTTGGCAGTTCAGGATGAATGTACGCTAAGTCAGGTGCTCCAACATTCATTGAAGTGGAGAGGCTGTTGATAGCTAATTTTGGGCGCGGAGTGGCTAGGAAGGACTTAGTGGCGCAGAAGACTAGCGTTTCATGCGGGGAGTCATATCAGACCATTGTTCTACACGGAAGGCGCGGATGTCCCGCACAGAAACCGGGAACCAGGTTAGGGCTTTCAGGGCGTCTATGGCGTCGAAGAGGTTGTTGTAGTCTTCTTTGTCGCAGGTGTAGACACTGCCCTGACGCCAGAGGAAGCCGAAGCCCAAGAGGGTGTTGCGGATGTCGGCGTAGGCCTGGGTGACGCTTTTTGGGTGGGCGCGTTCTGTGTTGATGGTGTCGAGGTCGAAGGCTATGGCGAACAAGGGTTAGGTGGCCTCGGGGTCCTGGAGCATGGCTTCGTAGCTGTAGGTGACTTCTTCGCCGGTGCGGACGAGGACGATGCGGATGCGGGGTTTACCTTCGGCGGGTTCAGCGTGGCCGAGGATTTCGTATTCGGGGCCGTAGGGGCCGAATCGCTTGATGAGGCCGATGGGGAGGGGCGCGGGTTTGGCGAGGGCGGCGGACATGAGGGCCTCTGTGGAGGAATTCTAGCGTAGACCAGGGGCCGAGCAGCTCCAGGCTGACCTCAGCGGCTAAAGCCGGGTCCTGCGGAGGAGATGATGGCACGGCTGAAGCCGTGCCCCTTCGAGTGCCTGGAAAGGTCGTGGCCCTTCGAGTGCCTGGAAGGGCCGTGGCCCTTTGAGTGCTTGGAAGCTGATTCTGCGCCTAGGGGCGGTGGGTGATGCGGAGGTTGAGTTCTTTGAGTTGGGGGTCGGTGGCGGGGGTGGGGGCATCAACCATGAGGTCGATGGCGCGGGCGGTTTTGGGAAAGGCTATGACTTCTCGGAGGGATTGGGCGCCGGCGAGGATCATGGCGATGCGGTCTAAGCCGAGGGCTATGCCGCCGTGGGGTGGGGTGCCGTATTCGAGGGCGTCGAGGAAGAAGCCGAAGCGTTCGTGGGCTTCGGTTTCGGTCATGCCGAGGGTGCGGAAGATTTCGGTTTGGACGTCTTTGCGATGGATGCGGATGGAGCCTGAGCCGAGTTCTGTGCCGTTGAGGACGACGTCGTAGGCGAGGGCGCGAACCGAGCCTTTGTCGTTCCAGAGGGCGCCGGATTTGATGTCTTCTTCGTGGGGGCTGGTGAAGGGGTGGTGGGCGGCGTCCCACTGCTTTTTGTCTTCGTTCCACTCGTACATGGGGAAGTCGGTGACCCAGAGGAAGTGGAAGTCTTTGGCGGTATTGGTTTGGTCGTAGAGGTGGTGTTTGTCGGCGTATTTCTTGGCTAGTTCGAGGCGGAGGGC
>CAZZWG010000308.1:0-3204 GCA_964657685.1 Verrucomicrobia bacterium Tous-C9LFEB
CCGCTTTCCGACGTCGAGCCATATGGCACGGCTGAAGCCGTGCCCCTTCAAAAACTGCTTCGGGGTGTGGTGGATTACGCATGAGGTTATTCCGTGGGGTCCTGGTCGGGGGTGTGTTCGGCGAGGACGGTGGCGTCGTAGCGGACGGTGTGGCCGTGGGGGTCTTTGACGGGGGTGATCTGGTCTACCTGGGCGTCTGGGGCGAAATGGGCTACCCGGTCGGCGATCTGGGCGCGGATGTCGGTGTCGGACTGGATGTTGTGGAGGTCTTCGGCGCGGACGGAGAAGACGAAGCGGCGGATGGCGCCGAAGTGGCCGGCATCGCGGAGGAGGAACTCGTTGCTGCGCTTGGGGATTTCGGGGATGGGGCGGTCGTGGAAGTCGATGAAATGGGGCGAGATGAAGAGGAAGAGAAGGATCACGGTGACCATGACGTCGTAGTGGAAGCTGCCGCGTTCGTAGGTCCAGAAAAGGTAGCTGCGTAGAAGGCGCAGGGGGGTGGCGGACGACTTCGTCTCGGTTTGGGCGGTGGCGGGCACGGTGGTTGAATTAGCCGTGGAGCTCATGCGGTTGGCTCCTTGTGGGACGGCAGCGGGCGTCCAAAGGATTGCGGGGTGATGTGAGTTTCTCCGGCCATGTAGGGGATGAGGGCTTCGGGGATGCGGACCGTGCCGTCGGGCTGCTGGTAGTTTTCGAGCAGGGCGAGGTAGGTGCGGCCGATGGCGAGGCCGGAGCCGTTGAGGGTGTGGACGAACTCGGTCTTTTTGGCGCCGGCGGGGCGATAGCGGATGTTGGCGCGGCGGGCCTGGAAGTCGCGGAAGTTGGAGCAGGAGCTGATTTCGCGGTAGGCGTTTTGGCCGGGGAGCCAGACTTCCAGGTCGTAGGTTTTGGCGGAGCTGAAGCCCATGTCGCCGGTGCAGAGGAGCATGCGGCGGTAGGGGAGATGGAGGGCCTCGAGGACGGATTCGGCGTGGCGGGTGAGGGCTTCGTGCTCGGCGGCGGAGTCTTCGGGGCGGGTGAATTTGACGAGCTCGACCTTTTGGAACTGGTGGTGGCGGATCATGCCGCGCATGTCTTTGCCGTAGGTGCCGGCTTCGGAGCGGAAGCAGGGGGTGGAGGCGGTGAAGGAGATGGTGCCTTCGGAGAGGTCGATGGTCTCGTCGCGGAAGAGGTTGGTGAGGGGGACTTCGGCGGTGGGGATGAGCCAGTGGTCGTTGTCCTGGAGCTGGCCCGGGATGTAGGGGCCCTTGTCGTCGGCGTGAAAGAGGTCTTCGGCGAACTTGGGGAGGCTGCCGGTGCCGAAGAGGGAGCGGGAGTTGACGAGGGCGGGGGGGAGGACCTCGACGTAGCCGTGCTGGCGGGTGTGGAGGTCGAGCATGAAGTTGGCGAGGGCGCGTTCGAGGCGGGCGCCGGCGCCGACGTAGACGACGAAGCGGGAGCCGGAGATTTTGGCGGCGCGTTCGAAGTCGAGGATGCCAAGGGCCTCGCCGAGTTCCCAGTGAGGTTTGGCGGGGAAGGGAAAGGCGCGGGTTTCGCCCCAGGTTTTCTGGAGCACATTGCCCAGTTCGGAGGTACCGGGGGGGACGTCGTCGGCGGGGAGGTTGGGGAGGGATTCGAGGAGGGTGCGGAGCTTGGTGTCGGCTTCGCTGGCGGCGGCTTCGAGGGCTTCCGCGCGGGACTTCAGGGCAGCGGATTGCTCGCTGACGGCGGTGGTGTCGGCGCCGGACTTCTTGAGTTTGCCGAATTCCTGGGAGAGGGCGTTGCGCTCGGCCTGGAGGGTTTGGGAGTCGGTGAGGGCGGTGCGGCGGTCGGTGTCGAGGGCGGCGAAATTTTGGAGGAGGGTGGGGTCGGTGCCGCGGAGACGCAGTTTGTCTTCGACGAGGGGCAGGTTGGCCCGCACGAAAGCCAGGTCGAGCATGGTTTTAAGGGTACAGGGTGGAGGTGTTGGGGTCTAGCGTGGTTGCCGGGAGGCCAGCGCGCCTTCTGAGTGGAGGATGATTGAGGGAGCTCTGCGCAGGCCACGGGTGGCGACGCCGAGCGAGAGCAGAGTTGCGAGGGCGACCAGGGTTAGGCTTGGTGGTTCAGGGGTTGCCGCGGTGGTTTGTGGGGTAACGGTGATGGTGGCGGGCTCGATGTCGTAGAAGGCGTGGACGATGTACTCCGAGGAGTAGGTGCCGGGGAGGAAGGCAAGCATGACGCTATCCGGGCCGGGGAATGTTAGATCGTAGAGGTTTGGCAGGCCGAACTCGTAGGTAGCGACGGTGCCGAGGGCTGGGTCGTCAGGAGTTACGCCAAGGAAGAGGGTGTCGCAAGAGGAGCAGGCGCCGGGGAAGATGAGGTGAGCGCTCACCGTGGAGGGAACGCCGTTGAGCGATCCCGGCGCGGGGTTGAAGGTGTACTGATTTCCTCCAAGAACGGCGTCGGAGCCGGATACGGAGGCTGGCAGGGTGAACTCGATGTTCAGGCCGGCCGAGACGAAGGAGAACTGATCCAGAGTGTCTGCGCGCGCGATGCACGCCAGGAGAGACAGAGCGAGAAGAGAGCCCAGTGAAGTTGCCAAGCGCATGAGGAGCAGGCCTCCCGTGAGTGCTGAGTTTGCTCTCAGGAACGCATACCGTCAAGTGGAAATGCAGGCACGGGTCAGGATGCCGGGAAGCGCGAAGGGCGCCTTTGCAGTAGGTCTGGCGCTGACTTTCTGCTTAGAAGGCGGCGAACGCGTTGACCTGGGCGTTTGCGCGAGACCTCACCGCAAGCGCGGCGGGTCTGCATTGGGCGCTCCGTGTGTGGCGCGGAGGGGCTAGGGTCCGCCGAATGGCTGGAGGGGCTTCGGAAGGGACGTCTGCCGTGAGCGAAACAGCGTGCCGCTGGAGCGAGATCGAGGCGTGTCGTGGTGACGGTAGCAGCCTGATTGCGGAAAGGAAACGGGAATCAGCTCCACGTCGGCTAGCGGCGACGGGGGGCTGAGAGGTTGCAGGCGCGGAGTCAGGTGAAGGAGGATGGTGGGGTGATGAATGATCTGAAGGTTGTGCGGCGGGCGTTGTTGTCGGTTACAGACAAGACTGGCCTGGTGGAGTTTGGGCGGGTTTTGGCGGAGTTGGGCGTGGAGTTGGTGTCGACGGGCGGGACGGCCGCGGCGTTGCGTGCGGCTGGGTTGGAAGTGCGGGATGTGGCGGAGTTGACGGGGTTTCCGGAGATGTTGGGGGG
>CAZZWG010000309.1:0-3107 GCA_964657685.1 Verrucomicrobia bacterium Tous-C9LFEB
GCCAACATCTTCTCCACCCCCGCCGACATGTTCCCCGCCACCGCCGTCTCCACCGTAGTCGGCATAGGCGGCGCCGCAGGCTCCCTCGGCGGCGTCCTCTTCACCGGCATCGTAGGCTCCTACTTCAGCCTCCACCCGCTCCTCATCTTCGCCCTCGCCGCCTTGTCCTACCTCCTCGCCCTCGCCATCTTCCAACTCCTCGTCCCCCACCTCGGCGCCCCCTCAGAACCAGAAATTCCCCTCAGCATCCCCTAACCGTGACGAGGGTCAACGGCACCGTACGGAGTTCCCATCGAACCTGGGCAGCCCAAGTACAAAGCTTCCACCTCACGCTGCTTCCCTCAGTAGCCTCCCTAGATCTCTTGCAAACGTATGGACATCTCCGGGCCAGCGTGCAGAGAGGTAGTTGCCGTCTCGCACCACCCACGCAGGACGATCATCTTCGGCTGTGTCACGAGACAAACCCGAGGTCTTCACCTTGAAGAGTGGGTCCGATCCAGGCACATCCACAAAATCCGTCGGCTTCTCCAGCGCCCGCGTCACCTCCTGCTGCACAGAAAGAAAACCTTCCGTCTGCCCCGGCTCTTCGATGTAGGTGCGGTAATAGTTCCGGTCCCAGAAGCGCCCCACATGCGCGAACGCGCTCGCGGTTTTCTCCTGGACCCACGTCAAGGACGTTGTCTTTCTTCCATACAGAACAGACTTGCCAGACTCCTGCGTGCTGCGCGCTGCCAGAAGAACGCCGTGGCAGATAGCCCCAACGGGTTTGTTCATCGCGAAAAACGAAGCGACAACACCCTGCAGGATAGGACTCTCCAGGTACTCGCGCATGCCCCGTGCTCGATGGCCCCCGCCCAGAAATAGTCCATCAAACTTCGAGACGTCGATCGCAGTCCAGCGGATCGGATGAAGAAATGCTGCATCCTGCGTCATCGCTCGGTAGGCCGTGCGAGCCGCCTTGTTGGCCCGAAGCATCAGCCCAAGGATCCGAATCTTCCCGAGCACCGGGACATTGCTCCATGGATCCAGACCGCGTCCGCTGATCATGATCGGATCGCATGCGGCCGGTAGACCGTCTGGCGTCGCGAAGGTTACCCGGTGGCCCATCGCGGTGAGGACTTTCCAGGTGACGCCCACCTCCGAAGGATCGAAATCACGGCTAGGTAGGGGACATAGAATATGGGCCACCAACTGCTCCTTGAACGTAGGTTGATCTAATGCGGACAAATTCGCGTGACGATGTTGTCACCAGCCACATCCATTCATACCACTCCAATGTGGACGATGGCAACATGGCTGCAGAAACCGTTCCGCAATTCTTGCCCCCGCGGCAAGTCGGCCTTCCGCAGATCTGGATCGATACACTATGCAAGTGGCAACCCGACGGCCCGACGCCCCGAGCTCCTACCACCACGGCGACCTTGAGTCCGCCCTGCTCACCGCCGCGCTCCGCATCATCGAGGAGCGTGGAACCGAGGCGCTCTCCATCCGTGAGGTCGGCAACGAAGTGGGTGTGTCTCGGAATGCCTTGTATCGTCACTACCGCAGCAAGTCAGCTCTTCTGGCGAAGGTGGCAACGGTAGGCTTCAGGCAACTGCAACAGGACCTCAGTCAGGCCTCCGGCAAGGCCGTGCGATCGCAGGCCGATCCCCTCGTCGCGATGTCCGTCGCTTACGTCCGCTTCGCACTCTCCCATCCAGCGCACTACAGGGTCATGTTCGGACCCTTCATCGACCGGAAGGACTTTCCCGATCTGGAAGCGGCCGGCACGGAAGCCTTCGCTGAGCTCCTCCAGGGCGTCCGCTCCGAACAGGCTGCCGGCTCCCTTGTCAACGACGACGCACACCGCCTCTCGCAGGTAATCTGGGCACAGGTTCACGGTCTCGCTATGCTCGCCATCAATGGACAATTAGCTCACAAGAAAGTGGCGCCAGCCAGCATCCAGCCTCTGGTTCGTTACGCCGTCAACGGCATGAGGGCAGGATTTGGGGGACGCTTGGAGAAGGCATCCCCTCGTCGTGCCGCAGGAACTGGAAAGGGGCAGGTCGCTCATGATCAGCGCTGAAGACCTCCTCTCTATCCCGATCTTCGCCCAGCTCGAAATTACCGACCGCGAGCACTTCGCAACCAGGGCGGCAGACGTCCGTCTGCCTGCGCACGAGTGGCTGATTCACGAAGGCGAGCCCTCAAGCTTCTACGCGTTGCTGGAAGGCCGCGTCGAGATGTGGAAGGATCTCAACGGCAAGCAGGAACTCCTCCTTACGCGAGGCCCGAACGAGTTCTTCGGCGAAATGCCGCTTCTTCTCGGCTCACCATCTCTGGTCTCGATTCGTGCCATCGAGCGATGCCGCTTAGCGCGGTTCGACCGGCAGCAACTGCAAGAGCTCATCCGCGACTACCCCGGCTTCGGGTCTGCGATCTTTGCCACCCTAAACGAGAGATTCCTTAGAACCCAGGACTGGGCCAGGGCAACGCCCATCGCGCGAGTCATCCTCCGCGGGCAGCATGCCCACCCGCTGTGGCCCGCGCTACGATCGTTCCTCTTCGCCAACCACGTCCCTTATACGTTCTTGCCAGAAGCCCCAGGCACGTCAATCTCCAACGACCCCTCGCAGATCGCAATCGAGGTGGACGGATCGGCTTTGAGCGCACCATTCACTCTGACTGGTGTCGCGAAGGCTCTCCACATGCAAGTCGAGCCAGGGGCAAAGCTCTACGACCTCGTCGTCGTGGGCGCTGGACCCGCAGGCATGGCGTCTGCCGTCTACGCGGCCTCCGAGGGCCTCAAGACGCTGGTCATCGAAAGAGCTGCCGCGGGCGGCCAGGCCGGCACCTCGTCCAGAATCGAGAACTACCTCGGCTTCCCCGGAGGCGTCTCAGGCGACGAGCTCAGCGGACGGGCATTGAAGCAGGCGCAACGTTTTGGCGCCGAAGTCATGGTCACCCGGAGCGTCACAAGCCTTTGCAAAGAGGGGAATCTCTTTCACACCGTCATCGAGGGAGGGACGAGGTTCACAGCAAATGCCTCCTGCTCGCCACCGGTGTCGATTGGAGAATCCTGGATGCTCCCGGCGTGCCTGCACTGCTGGGCCGAGGGGTCTTCTACG
>CAZZWG010000310.1:0-3051 GCA_964657685.1 Verrucomicrobia bacterium Tous-C9LFEB
CCCGCGAAGACCTCATCAACCGCAAGCGCGCCGAAGCCGACCGCCTCGAAGCCGAACGCGAAGGCCTCGAGTCCCAGGTAGCCGACCTCACCACCCGCCTCGCCGCCCTCCGCGCCGAACGCGAAGAACTCCAGGCCGCAGCCTCCCAGGCCAACGCCGCACTTGCAGGCTTAGAAGAACGCCGCCGCAACGCAGGCGCGAACGCCGAACGCACCGAGCGTCTTTTCACCAATCAGCAACAACGCGTGGGCCAAATCGAATCCACCATCAACAACGCCGCTACTGAAAAGACCCGCCGCGAAGAAGAAAATACAACCCTCGCCGCCAAAGCCGCCGAGCTCTCCCAAACCCGCGCCGAAGCCTCCGAACTCGCCCAAAAGCTCACCGCAGAATCCCAAACGCTACGCGCCCGCCTCGCCGAACTCGACACAAAACTCCGCCACCTGCGCCACGATCTAGAAGCCCTCCGCGAACAGCGCGCCACCCACACCGCCCGCCAGGCCAAGCTCTCCTCAGACCTAGAACACCTGGAAGCCACCTGCCTCAACGACCTGAACGCCGACCCCCAAACCCTCCGCGACGACCCCACCATCCAGCGCCTCGAAGCTAACCCCCTCGCCGAGGCCGACGAAGCAGCCAAGGCCCTCCGCAAGCGCATGGAGAACATGGGCCCCGTCAACATGATGGCCCTCGACGAGCTCCGCGAAGCCTCCGAGCGCTACAACCACCTCGAAGCCCAGCGCCGCGACCTCATCGAAGCCATCGACAACACCGCAGCCTCCATCCGCGAAATCGAAAGCATCAGCCGCGAAAAGTTCGACGAAGCTTTCAAGATCATCAACGAAAACTTCTCGCAAACCTTCACTAAACTCTTCGGCGGCGGCCAGGCGTTCATGCGCCTTACTGACACCGAAGGCGCCTCCGAAAAAGACATCGCCGGCATCGACATCATCGCCTCCCCGCCCGGCAAAAAACTCCAAAACGTCCTCCTCCTCTCAGGCGGCGAAAAGGCCCTCACGGCCCTTTCCCTCCTCGTCGGCATCTTCCAATTCCAACCCGCCCCCTTCTGCATCCTCGACGAGGTCGACGCACCCCTCGACGAAACCAACGTAGGCCGCTTCGCCCGCCTCATCGCCGACATGGCCGATCAAACCCAATTCGTCGTCATCACCCACTCGAAACGCACCATGGAACAAGCCGACATCATGTACGGCGTCACCATGCAGGAACCCGGCGTCAGCAAAGTCGTCAGCGTCACCCTCGGCGGCCGCAACCGAGGCAACCAGGCCCGCCCCGCCGCCTAGCTGCTGCGAAGCAGCCTCTGCGACAATCCCCACATGGCCAAGCCAGGCATGAAAACCCTCGCAGGATGGGGCGCCAACCTCCGCGTCGATTGCAAACTGACCGAGCCCCAGCACCTCAACAACGTCCCCGCGGCACTCGACCCCCACGGCACGGTCGCGCGCGGCCTCGGCCGCAGCTATGGCGACTGCGCGGTCAACGCCGACCGCCAGGTCATCGGCACCACCCACCTCAACCGCCTGCTCGCCTTCGACGAAACCACAGGCACCCTCACCTGCGAAGCCGGAGCCACCCTCGAGAACATCATCGCCACCTACGCCCCTCGCGGCTGGTTCCCCATGATCACCCCCGGCACCAAGTTCGTCACCGTGGCCGGCTGCATCGCCAACGACATCCACGGCAAAGCCCACCACGTGCAGGGGGCCTTCAGCAACTGCGTCGACGCCCTCACCGTCCTCCTCGCCAGCGGAGAGGTCCTCACCGCCAGCCCGCACGAAAACCCTGACCTCTTCTGGGCCACCTTTGGCGGGGTGGGCCTGCTCGGCTTCATCCTCACCGCCACCATCCGCCTCCGCCGTATCGAAACCACCTACTTCCGCCAAAGATCCATACCCGCCGCCAACCTCGAAGCCATGCTCGCCGCCCTCGAGGAGCACGACCAGACCTACCCCTACTCCGTAGCCACCCTCGACGTCCTCGCAACCGGTGCCGACCTCGGCCGGGGCGTCCTCACCGTAGGCGACCACGCCACCCTCAACGACCTGCCGCCAAGCCTCGCAAAGAACCCTCTACGCATTGCCGGGCGCCCAAAACTCTCCGTTCCCTTCGACCTCCCCGAGTTCACCCTTAACCCACTCACCATCCGCGTCGTCAACGCCGTCATTCAGAAGATCCAGTCAAGCGCCACCCCGCTCGGCCACTACGAAACCTTCTTCTATCCCCTCGACAAAATCGCCAACTGGAACCGCGGCTACGGCCGCCGCGGCTTCACCCAGTACCAGTTCGTCATCCCTTTCGACAATGCCCTCGCGCAAATGCGCAAGATCCTCACCGCCATCCTTTCCTCCGGCGAACTCCCCTTCCTGAACGTCCTCAAGCGCCTCGGCAAAGAAAATCAGGGCCTGCTTTCCTTCCCCCGCGAGGGCTACACCTTCGCCATCGACTTCCCCATCCGCGCCTCCACCCCAGACCTGCTCCGCAAGCTCGACGCCATGGTGCTCGACGCCGGGGGCCGCATCTATCTCGGCAAAGATTCCTACACAGACGCCGCTACCTTCCGCGCAATGTACCCCGCCCTCGACCGCTGGCTGGAAATCAAGACGAAATTCGATCCCAACCACGTCTTCACCTCGAACCTGGGTCGCAGAGTGGGCCTCGTTTGAAACCTTGTACCCGATCCGTACCCGTCATAGTCGATGGCCATGGTTCACGAATGCGATGGGACTGAAAGACCACGCCACATCAACGAGCTCACGAGCAATACCCTCCTCTCGATCACCGGCTAAAGCTGCGTCAGCTCCCCTCAACTCTCAGCCCGTCATCCCCGGGAACCACCAACAGGACTGCCCAAGCCGCCCTCTCGCGCTGACAATCGAGTCAGCACCCAAGCTCACTCTCCACCCATGACCCTCAACCCCCTCGACTACCTCCTCCTCGCCCTCCTCCTCTACTCTGCCATCCGCGCCGCCCTCAACGGCCTCCTCCGCGAAGCCTTCACCCTCGCCGGCCTCCTCCTCGGCTTCCCCCTCG
>CAZZWG010000311.1:0-3044 GCA_964657685.1 Verrucomicrobia bacterium Tous-C9LFEB
GTTGTTGGGGGTTCCGCGACGGCTGTGGAGGTCTGATCGCTCATCGTCTCTTATTGTAGCGAAGCGGGGCTTCACCGATCCCGGAAGATTTGCTCCAGATCGCGGCTGCCATGCACCACGCGCACGATGACGACCCTTGCGACCGGTCCGGCGTGAGTGTCAGGCTGCAGTCTGTAGAGGATGAGGTACTTGCCTTCCGTTATGGCACGGGCAGTGGGAAACAGGTCGGGGCGCAATTTCCCTATCCGTGGTGTGTCGAGCAGGCTCTGCGTCCTGGACTGAAGTTTCCGGGCAAGCCGCTGGGCAGCACGGGGCTTATCAACCGCAATACCTACCATGATGTCGAACAGGTCTTTACGTGCCCGCGCCGACCAGGAAAGGATTGTGTTCAAGCTGCTGACGCTTTGAGTTCCGCAGCCCGACTCTGGACCTCTTGCATGAATTTGTCCCAATCCAACGGTTCACCGGGTCCGCTTGCGATTCCCTCATCCCACAGTTCACGCAAGTGCTGAATACCTTGGGGAGTCACGCCCTCAAACCAACGATTCGCTTCCCAATGCGACAAAGCCTCTCGCAAAACGGCAGCAGGTTCCGAGTAGCCGCCTGATGCCACTACGGCTTCCAGTGTCTCCAGCTGACCTTCGGTGATTTCCACGGTTATCTGCGGCATAGGTTGATGAGCCCCTATGTGGATTATCGCCGCGTTGCATCCGGCCGGCAATGCTCTTATTGCTTACGGCACGAGCTCGGTGGCGCTGGATTCGCTTAGTTGGTGGATGGCGATCCAGGTTTGCTGGTAGGCGTTGAGGGCGTCGGCGGTGGAGGTGCGGGCGTCGCGGAGGGAGTCGAGGTAATCGATGAGGGCGAGGCCGCCGTGGTCGAAGGCGAAGCGGGCGATGGAGAGGACGTCGGCGGATTCGTCGAGGTAGTGGTTGCCGAAGCGGTCGGAGAGGACCTTGGCGTGGATGTAGGCGGTCCAGGCCTGGTCGACGTCGGAGACGACCTGGTTGCGGGTGGCGGTGAGGGTGAGGCGGTTGGCGTCGGCCTGGAAGCGGGCGGTTTGCTTGTTGCCCTGGTTGCGATCGAAGAGGCGGATGGGGAGGTTTACGTTGAAGCCGAAGGAGTTGTAGTAACCGGACTTGTCGAATTCGCCTTCCAGGGTGGGGTCTGAGGCGCCGTTGGCAATGGCGAGGCGAATGTTGGCTTCGGCAGCCCGGACGGCGGCCTGGGCGGCGAGGAGGTCGGGGCGAGTCTTCAAGGCGGAGGCCAGGAGCTCTTCGCGGGTTTGCGTGAGGGTAGGCGGGATGATGTCGCCGGTGATGTCGAAGTTGTAGTCGGGGACGTCGACGCCCATGAGGGTTTGGACCTGGGCGGAGGCTTGCTGGAGGTTGATTTCGTTGTTGGCCTCGTCGGACTCGTAGTTGCCGAGTTGGAGGTCGAGGCGCTCGAAGTCGAGCTTGCCGAGATCGCCGGCTTTGTAGCGGTCGTTCGCGATCTCGACCTCGTGACGGAAGTCGGCGAGGTTGGCACGGGAGAGCTCGAGGGCCTGCTTGGCGAAGAGCATGTGGACGAAAGAAGTGCGGAGCTGGAGGATGGTCTGGCGGACCGTGTCGTCAAGCTGGGCGGAGGTTTGGGAGGTGGTGGCGCGGGCGCTTTCGATGCGGAATTCGCGTTTGTTGCCGCGCTCGAAGAGGCGGGAGACCTGGAAGGCGTAGGCGGGCGGGTTGCCTTCGGAGCCGTCCTTGGGGAGGGTGACGTTGGTGCCGTTGACGCCGAAATAGGGGTTGGCGCGGACGGCGGCCTGGAGTTCCTGGGCGCGGACGGCGCGGAGGTTTGCCTCGGCGGCGAGAAGGGTGGGGTTGTGGGTGCGGGCGCGGTCAACGACCTGCTGGAGGGTGAGGGCGCCGGGTTTGGCGGGTGCCGGTTTGCGAGGGTCGACGGCGGGGCTGGCGGAGGCGGCGTAGCTTTGGGCGCCGTTGGCGGGTCCATTTTGGGACTGGCCGGGGACGCCGGCTGAGGTTTGGCCGGTGCCGTGGGCTCCTGCGCCGGAGGCACCTGCGCCGGCGCCCTGTCCGCTGGCGGCTCCACCTGCGCCGTTACCGGCGGCACCGCCCGCACCGGCGCCTCCGCCCCCCTGGGCGTGTAGGGGTGCGGTCGCGAGGGCGAGGGCCAGGATGGACCAATGGGTGGTGCGGAGAGGGTTCATCATGCTTCGAATCCCGCGTCGGGTTGAGGGAGGACATCGGTGGGGCGAGCTACCCAGACGTAGAGGGTGGGTAGGAGGAAGATATTGATGATGAGCGCGCCCATGAGGCCGCCGACGATGACGATGGCGAAGGGGCGTTGGGAGTCGGAGCCGATGCCGTGGGAGAGCGCGGCGGGCAGGAGGCCAAGCATGGCGACGAGCATGGTCATGAGGATGGGGCGGAGGCGGAGGACGGCGCCTTCGACGGCGGCTTCGAGGACGGAGTGGCCGTTGACGCGGAGTTGGTTCATGTACTCGAGCATGATGATGCCGGTCTGGACGGAGACGCCGAAGAGGGCGAGGAAGCCGACGCCGGAAGAGACGGAGAAGTGCGTGTGGGTAAGGAGGAGGGCCATGAGGCCGCCGATGGGAGCCATGGCGACGTTGGCGAGGATAAGCGTGGCCCACTTGGCGGAGTGAAACATGCTGTAGAGGATGATGAAGATCATCATGATGGTGATAGGAAGTACGATCAGCAATCGGCGGGACGACCGCTTCTGGCTTTCGTACTCGCCGGCCCAGTTGAGGTGGTACCCAAGAGGGAGTTTGACCTGCTCGTTGACCCTGCTGATGGCTTCTTCTACGGTGGAGCCGAGGTCGCGATTGCGGACGGAGTACTTGATGGCGACGTAGCGGGTGCCGCCTTCGCGGTAGATCTCTTCGGCGCCGTCGGTGGTGTCGACCTTGGTCACCTGGGCGAGGGAGACGCGTTCGCCGGAGGGAGAGACGATGCGGATGTCGTTGATGGCCTGGGGGTTGGAGCGGTAGTTGGCGGCGTAGCGGGTGGTGACGTCGTAGC
>CAZZWG010000312.1:0-3035 GCA_964657685.1 Verrucomicrobia bacterium Tous-C9LFEB
CTCTTCGACGTCGTCATGGTCGTCCCCGGAGCCATCGGCGCCTGGCGTACCGCAGCCGTCAAAACCGGCGGAGGCTACGCACCCGATACCGTAGCCGAAGACGCCGACCTCACCATGAACCTCCTCGAACAGGGCTACGCCGTCATCTACGAAGACCAATCCCTTGCCTTCACAGAAGCCCCCGTAGACGCCAACGGCCTCGCCCGCCAACGCTTCCGCTGGAGCTTCGGCATCCTCCAGGCGATCTTCAAACACAAAGCCGCCATCCGCAACCGCGTAGCCATGGGCCTCTTCGCCCTCCCCAACATCCTCATCTTCCAGGTCCTCCTTCCCCTCGTCTCCCCGCTCATCGACCTCTTCTTCGTCTTCGGCATCATCCACTACTTCATCGACAAACACTTCCACCCCGAAGCCGCCAACACCGCCGACCTCTACAAGCTCCTCACCTTCTTCCTGACCTTCCTCCTCATCGACTTCGCCGCCTCCGCCCTCGCCTTCCTTCTCGAGCGCAAACACCCCGCCAGCAAGGGCGACGCCTGGCTCTTAGTCCACATCTGGATCCAACGCTTCACCTACCGCCAACTCTTCAGTTGGGTGCTCCTCAAAACGGTCAAGCGCGCCATCGACGGCAAACCCTTCAACTGGGACAAACTCGAACGCACAGCCCAAATGTCCCGCCAAACCGAACAACTCACCACCTAAGAAGATCCCTCGACCTCTTCTCCAAACGAATCTCTGGTCCTCTGCTGAACCCGCAGAAACTCCACCTCGGACATGGAATTCCGCCACGCATCCCTGCAGCGCAAAGTCAAAGCATCCAGTTCTCTCTGCAGTTGCTTCAACTCCGGGGGCGGAGGCTTCTCCATCCCCGGTTCCACTACCCCGCCCGGGAACGACCCCCTGTACTGCAAAGTGATCTTTTTTACCTCTTCTCGTAGAGGCTTGCGCTCCTGTTCCCAACGCCTCGCAATCGCAACCAGGCTCTCAGCCTCAACCCCCGAAAGCTCGAGCGTGAGCGGAATCACCCGGCGAAAACTCCGCTCAGGCGCGCTCGGAGGCAAGGCCTCCGCAGACCTTCGCTCGCATAGATTCACCAGTCGAAACAGTTGTGTAAACGCACGGGCATCAACTTGCTCCTGCTCCCGTGCCGCAACCCTCGCCTGCTCCCCCGCAAGGCCAGGCTCGAAGAGCACGAAGCTCTTACCCCCATCTGCCGGTGCTGCATCGTAAACAGCAAAGTGGAACGGATCGGTTCCCCACAGCGGTACGGAAGCCGCTCCCGTAATCACCGGATCGGGAGAAGATAGAAGCGGCTGCAGCAAATTAGATCCATCCACGCTATAGGTCGTCCCAGGAACCCCGGAGAAAGCTACCGCGCTTACCGCATACCCGTCCCAAACGCCCTCATCGCTACTCTCTGCCGATGAAATGACTTTTCCGCCCTCGTCCGTGACGCGACACTGCACCACCGCCGCATAACTCGCCTCCGAACTCGCATCAATCGACGTCACACACATCGCAACAACCGCATTTGCCTCAGCATCGATCTCCACAAAAGCTCGTGCACCAACTCGCTGAGCAAGCAAATCCGCAACAGGCCAAACCGCCAGCACGGCAGCCAACATGACTACCCCGCGCAACACTCCGCTAACCGCAGACGACTGCATTAAGCGATCTATTAGCAAGCAGCAGCTCCCGCGTACAACATACGCTCCCTGACATCTGAACGAACATCCAGCATCGGCTTCGCCAACCCGAATCCTCCGCTTGCCTGCTCTTCAACCAACCTAAACGCAAACCGTAAAGGCGAACATACGACGAAGGAGCTATGACCCCCACCGCTCGTTCGTCCCAACGCTCGTCGCCGCACCTCTTCGAAGGCGGCTCCCCGCGTCAACCCGCGCAAAAGCGCACCAACAGCAGGTGCTCGTGCTAGCTTGTTAGCACCGCTCCAATGTTCATCCCGCCTTCACAAACCCGGAAGGGGAACCGCCGACTTTCGCGACCCCGCCTCGCCCTCTTCACAGTCTTCGCAACCTGCTCCGCGTGCTCACCCTGCCTCGCACGCCAACAAACCACTCACCCCGCCCCTGCGGTCATTCAGCCCGGCGCTCCCGGCCAGCCCTCCCGATCGCTCCCCCCGGACACCCACGCCACCCCTACCCCCACCTCCGCGGCCGACATCAGCTTCATGCAGGGCATGATCATGCACCACGGCCAGGCCGTCGAGATGTGCGCCCTCATCCCCTCGCACACCCAATCCCCCGCCATCCTCGACATCGGCCAACGCATCAGCCTCTCCCAATCCGACGAAATGCGCTTCATGCAACACTGGCTCACCGACCGCAACCAGCCCACCTCCATGGCCATGCCCGGCATGCCCGACATGACGATGGACGGCAGCCCCATGCCCTCCATGCCCGGCATGCTCACCCCGGCCCAGATGACGGCCCTCCGCAACGCCCACGGCCCCGCCTTCGACCACCTCTTCCTCGCTGGCATGATTCAGCACCACGGCGGCGCCCTCGTCATGGTCAAAGATCTCTTCAACGCCCCCTCCGCTGGCCAGGACGCCGACCTCTTCAACTTCGCCACCGACGTCGACAACACCCAGCGCGCCGAGATCCGCATCATGCAAACCCTTCTCGCCCCACAGACCCAGCACCCCACGCAGGAGACACGATGAATCGTCTATCCCCTCTTACGATCCTTGGCAGCACGCTCCTCTTCGCCGCCACCGCACTTGCCCAGGACGCCGCTCCGCCCACACCGCCTGCCGTCAAACCCGATGCCTCGCTCTCCATCACCAACAGCGTCGCCGGCTCCAACCCCAACGATCCCCGCGCCAACCTCAAACCCGGCATGTTCGACGCCGGCGAAACCGCCATGAGCATGAACCACGTCGGCTTCCTCAAGAAGCCCACTGCCTTCACCATCAGCAACTCCGACCCCGACAGCCCCGAAGTTCAGAAAACCCTCGCCCAACTCGGCGTCAACACCTCCAAAATGCCGAAGGAGATGCGCCCCGTCGTCGC
>CAZZWG010000313.1:0-3027 GCA_964657685.1 Verrucomicrobia bacterium Tous-C9LFEB
GAGGGTTCTGTTGCTGGCGCGGGGGGAAGATGGAGGGATCTGGGGATGGTTGGCGGCGGTGCGGGTTTGGGAGCAGAGTGAGTTGGAGTTTGTGTTGGTGGGTACGGCTTACCGTGGGCGCGGTGTGGCGGGGCAGATGGTGGATGCTTGGCTGGCCTGGGCGCGGGATCGGGGGGTGACGGAGGTGGGGTTGGAGGTGAGGGTTTCGAATGAGGGAGCTTTGCGGCTGTACCGGGGGAGGGGGTTTGTTGAGCAGGGACGGCGGGGGCGGTATTACGAGGGGCCGGTGGAGGATGCGGTATTGATGGGGCGGGAGTTGTAGGTGGTTCAGGTTGGTGGTTGTTTGCGGGGATGAGAAAGAAAGGCGGAAGCAACAGCAAGGCACGGAGGAGGTACTCTTCGGGTTGACACAAGGAGAAGCAGGTCCCCTTCAGGGATGACAGACAGAAGGCGACAGCAGAAGCCGAAGCTGCAGAAGGTTAGCTTTTGGGCGGCTGGTGCCTGGGGATGGGGAGGGAGCTGCTTTAGGCGTGGGTGGGGGTGTTGCGGGGAGAGAGGTTGTGGGTTTCTGGCTGGACGAGGATGGTGGGTTCGGACCACTCTGCCTGGCCGCGGGGGAGGAAGACGGAGACGATGGTGCCGTGGTGTCCGGGGTCGGTGGAGGAGGCGAGTTCTATGGTGCCGCCGTGTTTTTCGACGATTCCGCGGGAGACCCAGAGGCCGAGGCCGGTGCCGGCTTCGCCCTTGGTGCTGAAGAAAGGTTGAAAGAGCTTGCGCTGGGTGTCGGGGTCGATGCCGGCACCACGGTCTTCGACGGTGATGAGGACGCCGGGGCGGCGGACGGCGGCGGGGTCGGAGGGAGCGACGCCGGCGCTGGGGCGGGTGCGGACTTCGACGATTTCGCCGCGGGGTGAGGCTTCGGCGGCGTTGACGAGGAGGTTGGTGAAGACCTGGCGGAGTTCGGCCGGGAAGCCGGAGACGACGGAGGGTTGTTCCAGATCGGCTTTGACGTGGACGCCGATCTCGCGGAAGCGGCCGTCGAGGAGGACGAGGACGCTATTGAGGAGGCTGGCGATGTCGAGGGCGACGGCGGTGCGGGATTCGCGGTACATGCCGAGCAGAGCGCGGCTGATCTGGGTGGCGCGGCTGAGTTCGCCCTGGGCAAGTTCAAGGAAGCGCGAGTTTTCCTCGGGGTTGGAGCCGGTGCGCATGAGGTAGAGGAGATTGGAGACGGAGTCGAGAGGGTTGTGGATCTCGTGAGCGATGGTGGCGGCGAGGCGGCCGGCGACGGCGAGTTTTTCGGAGGCGATGAGGGCTGCCTGGGCCTGGCGTTGCTGGGTGCTGTCGCGCAGAACGAGGACGATTCCGGCGAGGTCGCCGTTGCGTTCGTAGACGGGTGCGCCCGACTCGTCGATGGTGAGTTCGGAGCCGTCGGTACGGCGGAGGACGAAGGATTCGTTGGGGGTCACGGTGCGGAGTTCGCGGCGGACGGCGGCGACGGGGGACTCGGCGGAGGTGTGGGTGACTTCGCCTTCGAGAGGGAAGAGGTCGTCGAAGAGGCGGCCGCGGGCTTCTTTTTGGGTGATGCCGACGAGGCGTTCGGCGGCGGGATTCATGAGCTCGATACGGCCGTCGAGATCGCAGACTACGACAGCTTCGCTGAGGTGGATGAGGATGGCACGGAGACGTTGTTCGGAGTCGAAGGTGGCCTGGGCGTGCTTGCGGAGGGCGCTGAGGGTTTGTTGGAAGGCCTCGCTGACGAGGTGGAGCTGGTTGCGGGCGAAGAAGCCGATGAAGAGCCCGGCAGTGAGTGTGAGGGCAACGAGAACGATGAGGGTTTCGCGAAGCTGGCTGTGCCAGGTATCGACTGCGTTCAGGCGGCGGCGGGCCTGATCGTCCGTGATGCGGTCGATGAGGCGGAGCATGCTGTCCATGCGGCCTTTGGCGCGGAGATTGAGGCCGGGGTCGCGTGTGTCACTGCCAGCCTGGACGGAGGAGATGATGGGCTCGGCGATGGTGCGGACCCAGGCGAGGTGCTGGGTGCGAAGGGTTTCCAGCGGGGCGACGTCGGCACCCTGCCGCGCGAGGCCGTCATGGAGTCTGCGGATACTGTCGCGGAGGGGTTCGGCGGCGTATTCGTAGGGCTGGAGAAAGATTTCGTTGCCGGTGGTCTGGTAGGCACGCAGGCCGGTTTCCTCGTCGACGATCTCGGCTTTGATGAGGGTGGCGGTTTCGATGTTGGCGTCGGCGAGTTGCATGCGGCTGACGGCACGCTGGGCATCGAGGATCTGCCAGGCGAGCGCGGCGGCGACCAGGGCGAGAGCGAGGATGGGCAGCAGCAGGGTCTGGCGAAGGACGCGTTTGAGCTGAGTGAGGTTCACAGGCTTCCCCGAAGATTAAGGCTCGAAAAGGCTGTCCAATTTGGCGAGAAGCGCGGGTGCGCCTTCGCCCTTGGTCATGTAGATGTCAACGAGCCCGGTTATGTCGGCTGGGAGGCCCACATAGGCCGAAAGGAGGAGGATGGGAATTTCGGGTTTTTCGGAGCGCATGACGGCTGCGATTTCTCCACCGTGCATGCCGGGCATGGAGTAGTCGAGGACGACGGCTTCGATGGGTTCTGAGCGAAAGAGAGAAAGGCCGGTGGGACCGTCAGGGGCCGTGATGACTTGATAGCCGGAGCGCTCGAGGAGAAGACGGCGCACTTCCAGACCGATTTGCTCGTCGTCGACGCAGAGGACGAGATGGCCTGTTTGTTCCATGGGACTCCTAAGAAGGCACTCAGCAACGAGTTGAGAATACCATCCAGAGGTCACCTCGCCAGCAAACAAAGGTGGTAGGGAAGTGGCACGTAAGTAACGTTATTTCAACGTGGGGACCTCGGTTGCGGGCCAGTGAAGAAGGGCCGGGAGGAGAGGGAAATAGAGGGCGAGGATGATGTTTTCGGGGTGGACGCCTGCGGCCGTGGCGGCCTGGGCGTAGGCCTGCATCTGGGGTTCGTATTTCGCTTTCTGGTCGGCGAGGAAGGTG
>CAZZWG010000314.1:0-2998 GCA_964657685.1 Verrucomicrobia bacterium Tous-C9LFEB
GTTGTGGGGTGGTCAGTGGGTCGCCGTTTGGATGATCTGGAGGGTGTTGGAGAGATAGTTGGTGAGGTAGAGGGTTGCGTCGTCGCTTCCGACTGTGATTTCGCGGGGGAAGACGCCTGTGGCGATAGTTTGGACGACGCCTGCGGAGGCGGGTACGGCTGCCTGAAGGATGGTTGCGTTGCCGGGCTGGCTGGTGGTGGCGAAGCGGTTGGAGTTGGCGACGGCGAGGAGTTGCTGATTGCTGAACAGGGTGATGCCGACGGGAGCTACGCCGCCGGTGTCGGCGTAGCCGAGGAGGGCGTTGGCCGGATTCATTTCCAGCATGCCGGGATTGAAGGCAAGGACACGGTTGTCTCCGCGGGCGGCGACCCAGAGGATGCCCTGGGTTGTGGTTTCGACCATGCGAACGGGGGAACAGCCTGCGTCTACGGTGGTGAGGATGGCGGAGGGTGAGGGGGTGGCTTCGGCTTTGGCGACGTCGATGACGGTGAGGAGGCCGTTGACCTGGGGTTTGCCGCCGGCCGCCTGGAGACACCCGGTTCTGGCGAGGACGGGGTTACCGGAGCCAATCTGATTGTTGCTCTGGTCGATTTCGCTGGTGACGTAGAGGCGGGTTCCATCGGGCGAGAGCAGGACGCCGGCGATGGCGTTGCCCCCGGTGGCGATCTGGCCGAGAAGGGTGCCGCCGGTGACGTTGCCGCTTGTGTCGTATTGCAGGGAGACGACACCGATGTTGCCGGAAGTTGTGGCTCCAGCGGCTACGCCGTACTCATTGGCGACGAAGGCGAATTTGCCGTCGGCGGTGACGGTTACGTCAAAGGAGCCCTGGCCGGAGGCGGAAGTACCCTGGCTGACCTGGGTGCCCTGGGCGGTGCAGTTGGCGAAGGCGGAGGTGGTGAAGAAGAGGACCCCTTCGTTGTCGATGGCGGTGGCTACATTGGCTCCCTTGTTGAAGAGGTTGAGGCCAAAGACGCCGACTTGTTCCTGTTGAAAGGAAGTGCGGAGCAGGTTGATACAACCGCTCTGCAGGGTGCCTGGGGTGGGTTGGTGGAAGACTTCGACACCGGATTGGGTGTGGGTGGCAGTGTCCGTTTCGGAGACGAGGATATCGCCTGCGGGGTCGAGGATGGCACGGAAGGGAGCTCCGGCTGTGGTGTAGGTCGCAGACGTGGTTGTGACGGTGGGCGTGGTGTTGGAGGGGATGACGGTGACGGCTGCGGTTGCTGAGGTGTTGATGAAGGTTTGGGTATTGGAGGAAGTGAAGGCGGCGGTCAGGGTGTCAGAGCCTGCGGCGAGGACGCCTGCGGGGACCGTGATTGTTGCCTGACCGTTGCTCAGGGTGGCGGGAAAAGAGGCATAGTTGCCGCTGCTGAGGATAACGGTGCCGACGGGGGTGGCGGCGGCACTGCTGCCAGAGGCTGCAATGCTGACGGCGAGAGATTGGAGGGTGGTGACGGAGGGGGAGGCGGCCGCGACAGAGAGGTTGGGCGTGGATGCGCCGGTTACGGGTGGTGTACCGGTTGAAGCAGACGGGGAAGAACCGCAGCCTACGAGGAGCGTGGAGAGGAAAAGCAACGAAGCAAGTTGAGGTTTATCTGCTTGAAGTCCGTACAAAGGCATGCAGAGGGGTACCTTTCTTTGATGGCAGCCTCTTCAGACTCGGACTGCAGGGAAATGTTGCTCTTGCCGGTGAGGCAAGGGCTCCAATGCGTGCACGAGGGCTTCGCTGCGCAGGCGTAAGAGGAGTGTTGCTGCAGGAAGGGTGCCCCTTATACCCGTTCGTAAGAGGACGGCCCCCACTGACAGCAAGGCCGTACCCACGTCTAAGATGAGGATCCCTTCCAGCTTTATGCTTCCTTTGAACGCTTAGCGTTTTCTTCTGCCGTAGACATCTCCGCACGGGGCTTCTATGTCCGTTCGTTTTCCTGTGTGGCTTTCTTGTGGGCTATGGTTCTGCTCTTTCCTGTAGCGATGTCTGTGGCGTTGCCCCCTGCTGCAGCCACGTAGGTTCAGACAGCGTCGTCACGCGTGCGACCCCGGGCGAAGCAGGACAAGTTTGACATTGAAGCCAAGCCGGCGACGCCGGGGGAGCCGAGCCTGCAGCAGTTCTTGAGCGAGGTGAACAAAGCTTGTGGTGGAGCGTTTCGGGCTGAAGTACCTCGTGGAGAAGCGGGTGATGACGGCGTACTCGCTGACGGTGGCGCGGGATGGGATCAAGATGAAGCCGGCTCCGGCTGGTTTTGGCGAGATTCCCGGGTTCGGTCTGCCGCCAGGACGGCTGATGATCCATAACGCGACGATGAAGGAGTTTTGCGGTCTGTTGCAGTCTGATGTGCTGGATCACCCGGTGGTGGATCAGACGGGTCTGGGTGGGACGCGGTATGGCGGGACGTTGAAGTACCCGATGGATGATGTCGAGGCGACGAAGCGGGGCATGGGAAAGCTGCCTGCGCTGCCCGAGGGAACGGATACACCTCCGTCGTTGATAACGGCGCTTGCGGAGCAGTTTGGATTGAAGCTGGAGTCGGGCAAGGCGGATGTGGTGGATAGCGTTTCGAAGCCGACGCCGAACTGAGTTGCCGGGTCAGTTTTCGGTGGGTTGTTGAAAGGAATCAACTACCAGCACCTCGACTGGCTGCCTGATTGGGACGAGCTTTAGGCCCAGTTGTTCTTCGAGGGCGGTGTAGATCGAGGGCCTGCCACTGCCGTCCGTCGTGGCGCGATCGGCCGGCGTGTACTCCAGCGTGAAGTCGTACTTGCCGGCAAGACCGGTTTTGTCTACCACGGGTCTGCCGGTTTCTTTGGCGAGAAGGAACTTGAGGTCGGTGAGGGGCGAGTTGGCCCACTTGACTTCGCCGGTGCTCCCACCGAACTGCGAGTAGCCGGTGGCGGTGTCGGAAGGCTGTTTCAACTTGGGGCCGTTCTTAGCGACGATTAACGCGTAGGCAGGCATTGGACGTGCCTCGGTGTGTGCCTTCATGGCGAAGCGCTCGGCGAG
>CAZZWG010000315.1:0-2987 GCA_964657685.1 Verrucomicrobia bacterium Tous-C9LFEB
CTACCATCTGCCCCCACCCCCAACCTAGCTCCGGCTACCGCTCCACCCAACCTTCCCTCCACCGCCGCGCCCCAGCCCGTCCCGCAGCCGCGAACCCCTCCCCCGGTGGTCGCAGACGCCCCGCGCCCCCAACCGTCCTCCCGTCCAAATTTCAACAGCGTCCCCCAGTCCGCCTCTGACTCCATCCAGCAGGCCATCCACTCCGCCACCCGCGGCGGCGGGGGCGGCAATGGCGGCGGCGTCAGCTCCAACCGCGGCGGCACCAGTCTCGGCATGGGCGGGGCAGAAATCCTCTCCGACACCCAGGGCGTCAACTTCGACCCCTACCTCAAACGCATCCTCCGCGAAATCTACGACCAGTGGCTTCCCCTCATCCCGGAAGAAGCCCGCCCCCCTCTGCGCAAATCCGGCACAACCCTCGTCCGCTTCACCATCCTCCCCGACGGCACCATCGGCCACATGGCCCTCGACGGCTCTACCCACGACGACGCCCTCAACAAAGCCGCCTGGGGCTCCATCACCGGCGTAGGCCAGTTTCCCGCCCTGCCCTCCCAGTTCCATGGCCCAAACCTGGAATTGCGCATTAACTTCCTCGTCAACGAGGATGGCCAGTAGACCTAATGCTGGCCACCCCCGCCGAATCCCTGAACCAGGCTCCTCTCCCGCCCCAAACGTCCACGGCGCTCCCCAGCCGCCGTGCCGATCCACCCCGCGCACCCCGGACAACACCAGCCGTCCTCAAAGCCCGGGCGGAACGTACCCTGTACCTGCGCGGACGCGAACAAACACAAGCCCGCAGCATCCAACGCGGTCTCCTCCTCCTCGCCCTCCTCGCCTTCATCATCAGCCTCGTCCGCGCCGGAACCGCCCGCGCCTTCTTCCCCGGCTGGTGGCAGCACTGGTAAGAAAGTGCGGACAAGGGAAACTTCGCATACAGGACAAAGAACGGGAAGGGTGGGGCTTCAGCCCCACCGTGAGAACCGCCGGATGAAGAGGCTTTAGCCGCTGAGGTTCGCTCGGCAATCTCAGACATGGTCCCAACCTGTTCCTCGCCATCGGCCCACAAAACGACTCAAACCCCACGGCCTTGCCCACCCCCGCTCCCCAACCCGCCCTCCTCGTCATCGTCGGCCCCACCGCCAGCGGGAAATCCACCCTCGCCCTCCACCTCGCCGAACGCCTCAACGCCGAAATCCTCTCCTGCGACTCCGTCGCCATCTATCGCGGCCTCGACATCGGCTCCGCCAAACCCTCTCCCGCCGACCGCGCCCGCATCCCTCACCACGGCCTCGACCTCCTCGACCCCGACCAGCCCTCCACCGCCGGCGACTACGCCCGCGCCGCCCGCCTCACCCTCGCCGACATCCGCAACCGCAACAAACTCCCCATCATCGCCGGCGGCACCGGCCTTTACCTCCGCGCCCTCCTCGACGGCCTCGCCCCCGCTCCCCTCCGCAACGAAGCCCTCCGCGACCGCCTCCGCAAACGCCCCAACCTCCACCGCCTCCTCCGTCGCTTCGACCCCCAGGCCGCCGCCAAAATCCACCCCAACGACACCCCCAAACTCATCCGCAGCCTCGAAGTCACCCTCCTCGCCCGCCAGCCCCAGACCCAGCAATGGACCGCCGGCCGCGACCCCCTCGAAGGCTTCCGCATCCTCCATCTGGGCCTCAACCCACCACGCGCCGAACTCTACCACCGCATCAACCACCGCGCCGCCGCCATGTTCACCTCCGGCCTCCTCGAAGAAACCGCCGCCCTCCTAAAAGCCTCCAGCCCCCACGCCCACGCCCTCACCTCCCTCGGCTACGCCCAGGCCCTCGCCGTCCTCCGCGGCCAAATCGAACTCCCCCAGGCCATAGCCGAAGCCCAACAGGGCCACCGCCACTACGCCAAACGCCAGCTCACCTGGTTCCGCCGCGATCCCCGCATCCACTGGCTCCCCAGCTTCGGCGACGACCCCAACACCCAATCCGAAGCCCTCCAACTCACCCTCAAGCATCTCAACGCGCAGGAGGGCACGGAACCATGACCGGCACCCGCATCGACAAATGGCTCTGGGCCGCGCGCTTCTTCAAAACCCGCGCCATCGCCGTCAAAGCCTGCGACCTCAACCGCGTCCGCTCCAACGGCCAGCTCGCCAAGCCCGCCCGCGAAGTCAAAGTGGGAGACCTCCTCGAAATCACCAACGACAGCGGCCTCTACAACATCCAGGTCCTCAAACTCTCCGAAGTCCGTGGCCCCGCCTCGGAAGCCCAGCTCCTCTTCTACGAGTCCGACGAATCCCAGGCCGCCCGCCTCAAAGCCCAGGGCGAACGCAAAGCCCTGCACGCCTTCGAACGCCTCCCCACCCTCAAACCCACCGGCAAAGACCGCCGCCAACTCACCCGTCTTCGCGGCCGCGGTTAACCCAGCGTTACCATACATTGTTTGCCTTCGCGCGCCCGAAGGCGCCCAAGGAGTCCCAGAAACCATGGCCGCCGTTGCCACCCCATCTCCCTTCTCCGCTGAAACACGCATCCCCAAAACCATGCAGGCCCTCGTCAAAACCGCCCCCGGCCCCGGCATGTCCATGCGCGAAGTCCCCGTCCCCGAAATCGGCCCCGACGACGTCCTCATCGCCGTAGAAACCGCCTCCGTCTGCGGCACAGACCTCCACATCTTCCAGTGGGACCCCTGGGCCCAGAACCGCATCAAGCCCCCCTACATCCCCGGCCACGAATTCAGCGGAACCGTCGCCGCCATCGGTGACCGCGTCACCAACGTCCGTCCCGGCGACTTCGTCTCCGCCGAAATGCACGTCGCCTGCGGCCACTGCCTCCAGTGCCGCACCGGCCAGGCCCACGTCTGCCAGTTCGTCAAAATCCTCGGCGTCGACGCCGACGGCGCCTTCGCCGACTACGTCCGCATCCCCGCCAGCAACGTCTGGAAGCTCGACCCCCGCATCCCCCGCGAGTGGGGCTCCCTCTTCGACCCCTTCGGCAACG
>CAZZWG010000316.1:0-2971 GCA_964657685.1 Verrucomicrobia bacterium Tous-C9LFEB
ACCAACGCGACACGCACGCCAGCCACCAACGCGACACGCACGCCCTCGCCCCTTCCGAAAACGGTCATCCTGAGCGAAGCGCAGCGAAGCCGAAGGACCCCGATACTCTTCGCCCCACCATAGAAGCCCAGGGATTTCCGGCGATCCCGTTCAGGGCCAACGGGAACAACATCGCCGAAGCCCACCCCACCTTCACCCTCAACCGCACCGAGGCCTACATCGGCATCCTCATCGACGACCTCATCAGCAAAGGCACCGACGAGCCCTACCGCATGTTCACCTCCCGCGCCGAGTTCCGCCTCCACCTCCGCATCGACAACGCCGACACCCGCCTCACGCCGCACGGCCGGTCCCTCGGCCTCATTGACGACACCGCCTGGGCCGCCTTCCGCGCCAAACAAGCCCGCCTCGCCTCCCTCACCACCCTCCTCGAAACCACCAAACTCACCGAAGCGCACATCCTCCTGCTCAACGAAAGCCTCGCCCCCCTCACCCGCGGAGAGAAACTCGCCCATCTCCTCAAGCGTCCCGCCACCACCATCGAGTCTCTACTCCCCGCACTCCTCCCCTCCCTGCAGCGCCTCCCCGATTTCGCCCCTTGGCTCAACGCCCTCAACACACCCGATAACAGCCAAGTTATCGATCCCACGACCCTTCCAGCCTGGGTTCGCAACGAACTCAAAACCGTGGAAACAACCATCAAGTTCGCCGGCTACCTCACCCAGCAACAAAAATCCATCGACCGCCTCAAACGCGACGAAGGCCGCTCCATCCCCTCCTGGTTCGATTACACCCGCGTAAGCGGCCTCTCCCGTGAAATGGTCGAACGCCTCAGCCGCGTGCGGCCCTCCACCCTCGGCCAGGCCAGCCGCATGACCGGCATCACCCCCGCCGCCCTTGGCCTCATCCAATGCTTTCTCGAAATCCAGGCCCGCGGCCGCACCGCCTGAAGCCCAAAAAGCAAAGCCCACCCTCGCCCATCCCCTACCACAGCAACGCCCCTCGCGGATGTCTCGTATAGAACAGATTTGCATACTAAGGTAACCGCGCATAGACTCGAACTCATCCGGGCGGGGACCATGGACTCAGATCCACGGCACCCGGATTCACCACGGAAAACGCGGATTTCCTTACCGAAACTCCAATCACTTCCCACCGGGAGAAGCCCTGGCCTCCCGGAAAACCCTCTACCAAAGTTCGCATCCAAGATTCTCGTGGACCTCGGCGGGGGTAGGTCCAGATCATCCCGACGGCTCACTTTGACTGCAGCGAGCCGCTGTCGCACTTCCAGTCCAAGGAGCTCCATCATGCTGAGGCCGGCAGAATTCACCCATCCCTATCTCACCGTCAACATCGCCCCCTACCAGATCATCAACAGCCCCCACGACACCCCCGATCGCGGCGACTCCAACGGCGGCGTCTTCCACCGCGGCCAGCTCATCTGGACGCAGGAAACACCCAAACTGATCGCCAAATTCCGTGCCGCCATCGGCTACGTCGATGGCCTCGGCCACGTGCTCATCGATCCACGCGTGCTCAAGTGCGCAGACACCCCCGTCGCCCACATGTAGTGCTCTTCTCCGCCAACACAGGCCGGCGCCTACCGGGAACGCACAGCATCCGCAAGGTAGCCGCGCATCACCGACGCAGGAACAGCTCCCGTCACCGTATGCACCACGCGTCCTGAGGCGCTGAGGTAAAGCGTCGTCGGCAAAGCGGGTACACGCCCAAGCGCACGTCGCAACTCTTCGTTCGGCAACGCAAGCGCATACGATAACCCGGGCGTCCGCGCCATACCGAGCGCCTGCGCCAGCGCATCCGGATCATCCTCCACACCCAACACCGTCACTTCCGGATGATCGCGCTGCAGTGCATCAAGCCCGGGCATCTCTTCACGACAGGGCCCACACCACGGCGCCCAGAAGTTCAACACGGCAACCCTCCCCGTCACGGCCTCCGCCGGCAGGAGCTCCCCACCCAGCGTGCGCAACCGGAACGCCGCCAAATGCACCGTGGCGGGAGCGCGATACACATGGCTCCGCAGAAAGGCATACGCGGCCACACCGCAAAACACCATCGCGGCAACGCCGTCCCGCCACCGACGACCACCTCCGAATCTACCTGCCCCGGCCATCGTCTCCACCTTACGCGAGCCGGCCAGTGTACGCTCCCCTTCCCAAAGCCAACACCCGGCAGCAGGCTCAGCTACCATCACAGCATGCGCCTCTTCACGGCCCCGCTCCTCCTCGCCGCATCCTTCTTCCCCGCCTTCGCGCAAACCCCCACCCCACCCTCGACCGCCGTCCCAACCGACGCCCCCCCCACCACCACCACCTACCGCGACGACGTCCTCCACCTCACCTACACCTACCCCGCCGCCTACGTCGACGCCAGCGCCATGGTCAATCCCGCCTTCCAGGCCAGCATGTCCGGCGACCCCGCCCAAAGCGCCCAGGCCGCCTGCCTCTCTCTCCCTCTCTCCCGCATGAACGCCGGCAACAACGGCATGGGCATGCTCATCCTTGTCCACGCCAACGCCGCCTGCCTCAAGAAAAAATTCAACGCCAAATCCGTCATCGAAGCCACCCAGGACGAAGCCCGCGGCCTCGCAGCCTCCGGCGCCAAAGTCAACTTCGGCCAGCCCGTCCCCTACGACGTCGCCACCCACCCCGCCGCCCTTCTCCTCGGCAGCTTCACCCTTCCAACGGGCGGGAACATGCAGGCCATGATCGCCTGCGTCCTCGACCAGCCCGACATCGCCTGCTGGCAATTCCTCGCCACCACCACCGACCGCCTCCGCACCATGAGCGCCTTCCCCGTCACCTTCGATGCCACCCCCCCCACCCCCCTCGTCCCCGCAACAATCCTCACCAAACCCTAAAGCCCGACGCTCTGCACCCACCGTCACCCCTCAATCAAATCACTCCGAAATGGACGTTTGTTAACCGCGTCACGCATCACCCGCGCCACG
>CAZZWG010000317.1:0-2954 GCA_964657685.1 Verrucomicrobia bacterium Tous-C9LFEB
TCCACGAGAAGGCCTGTAGGACCGCCGTCATTGACGACCACAAAGTCGATGATATTTACGCCACTGACGAAGCCGTTACTCAGAGAGAAGTTTGTCAACGCGTTATAGCCGTTCATGTTAAACACATCCGACATATTGAGATAGATCAGAAGGTGATTATCGGCGGCTACACTTCCGTTCAATACTGCGGTGTCGGCGTTGTAGCCGGTGAGGTCGAATGTAGTTTGGTACACGAAGTACCCGGTATTCCAGGATTGATCGCCACTGGCACCCGGGCTGATCCATTCGGCGACATTGGTGGGGGTTGCCCAGGCTGCGTTGGGCGTGGTGGCGGTTGCGGTGTAGGATCCAGCGTCGGAGGCATAGATCAGGGTGTAGTTCGGATCGGCGGCGCCGACGGGAAGGAGCGAGCCATTCGCAGCCACGCCTGTGTTGCTGAATGCGATGGGCGTAGCGCGTGCCGCGATGGTGGGCAGGCAAAGAAAGAGACCTGCGATCAGGAGCTTCTGCATAGGGTTCAAGGTGGTGCGCCTTTCACTTTGGTCGTTCTGGTTGATGGAAATGCCTCTTCCGGAACTCCGCGAGTCTTTGTGGTTCCGTTGTTCCTTACGTGACACGGGTAGCCAGAGCCCGAAGTCGGTGGGTCGCGTAACGCTGCTGAGTTTGAGTTTGATGGAGGCGCACGTCTTCGCCAATCCCACACCCGAGGTGGAGGACTGTGAGTTTTGACCTAGAACGGGTCATGGGTGGGGCAAGGCGAGGGCGGAGTTCGCGGGGTACGCGGTGTTCACGCGGCGGGAAGGACCTTAGCTGCGGCTGCGATCGAGGGTGGACTCGGGGGGCGGCCCGGGGCGGCCGGAGAGGAGCCAGTCGAGGCGGCTGCGGATGTCGTTTTCCTGGGCTTCACCGGTGATGCGGGTGATGACTGCGCCTGCGGGGTCGAGGATGAGGGTGCTTGGGACGATGTCGCCGAGACCAGCTTTGGCCATGGTGTCCGTGGTGGCGCCGGTCCAGGTTTCGAGGTGCAGGTTGCGCTTGCTTAGGAAGTCGGCTAGTTGGGGGCGGGTTTTGTTTTCGTCGATCGAGATGGCGATGATGCGGACGGGTTTGCCGGCGTAGTCCGTGGTGAGGTGGGCGAGGAGTGGGAGTTCTTCCTGGCAGGGGCCGCACCAGGTGGCCCAGAAGTTAAGGACGACGATGTTGCCTTTCAGGGCGGCGAGGTGTTGTTTCTGGCCGGTGAGGTCTTTGAGGGTGATGTCGGGGAGGGTCTTTGAGGTCGATGCGTCAGGGGTGGAGAGGGCCAGACCGAGGATGGTTGAGAACAGGATGGCGGGTCGCATGGGATCTTTCGGGGGCGCCGGAACGGGTGGGATCCGTGGCCGGCGCCGTGGGGGTTAGAAGTGGTGCGAGAGACTGGCGACGACGGTGTAATCGGCGAAGAAGGCGTCGCCGTTAGTGATGTTGTTCTGGATTTCCGGGACGCTGGGAGGGCGGTTGCGGTGGAGGGCCCAGGGACCGTTGACGGAGAGGGTGTCGCGCTTGAAGTTGACCATGAGGCCGGGGTCGAGGGAGAGGATGGAGCCCGGGCGCCGGAAGCCGTTGCTGTCGCCGAGGAGGTCGCGTACGGGGACGCCTTCACCGCGCAGGCCGAGGCTCAGGGCGACGCCGCGAAGTTTAGGTACGGCCTGTGCGACGCCGGCGCGGTAGAGATATTGATCGGTGACGGACATGACGCCCTGCCCGGGCTGGGAACGGAAGGTGGCCACGCCGTTGGTGTCCTGCGGGTTGAAAAGGTAGTTGCCCTGGCCGTAGGCGGAGGCGCTGCGCCAGAGCCGCTTGTAGCCCTGGGTGCCGAGGCTGAAGCCCCAGGCGCCATCACCGGGTTGCAGGGACTGGTCGGCGGTGGCTTTGATGACCTTGCCTGCGAGCAGGGCGGAGCCTGTGGCGTTGTTGATGCCTGTGGGGATTTTTACCTGGGCATTGACGGCAATGTTGCCGCCTGCTTCCGTGGGCGGACGGAAGATCCAGGCCTGGGCACCAAAGGTCATGTCGCCGAGGCCGCTGACCTGGAAGATGCCGGAGGGCGGGTAGATCTGGTTGCGGGTGCCGTTGTAGACGGGGATGTCGGCGAGGAGGCTCCAGCGATGGGAGAAGCGGTACTCCAGGCCGACGTCAAAGATGTTCTGGTGGTTGCGGACGGCGGTGGGTCGGGCGATCTCCTGGCTGCCCTGGAAGTATTTGTTGGAGTTGAAGACGCGGTAGCCGATGTCTACGGTGAGGTTATGAATGGAGAAGAACTGGTCTCCGCCGGGGCTTTCGGAGCTCATGAGCTCGGTGAAGGCGCGCTGATTGGTGTGGGCGGCGACGCAGCCCTGGGAAAGGGCGGGGAGGCTGGGCGCGAGAGCGGCGCTGAGCAGGGTGGCGAGCAGGAATTTCGGTTTCATGGTGATGGATCCTCGTGGTGGAACGCCGGTTTGGGCGCGTGGTGAGGGGGTGCGTTCCGGGTGGGATCAATGTAGTCAGGCGTAGGAGGGCTGTCTTCCATCTTTGGGTGGAGAAGAGAGTCGACACATTGGGGATGGGGATGAGGGTGTGGACAGGGGCGCAGCGTGGAAAAGGCCTCCCTGGGTGGGAGGCCTTTCGCCATGGTGAGAAGTGAGGGTTAGAAGTGGCGGACGAAGGTGTCGCGGGGCAGGCCGGCGCGACGGGCGTGGCGGTAGATGGACTCGGCTTCGGACTGCGAGGATTGGGGGCCGCCGAGGGAGATGAGAAACGGGGCGTGGCCAGTGGGGGTGAAGACCTGGGGATGGAGGGAATCGTGGGTGCGGCGCAGGCGCTGGACTTTGGTGGCGGCCTGGCCTTCGTGGTTGTAGGTGAAAGCGATGACGTACCAGCCGGAGGCGCCGGGGCGTGTGGTTTCGGGGGTGGCTGCGATGGTTTCCGGGGCTGTGGCC
>CAZZWG010000318.1:0-2922 GCA_964657685.1 Verrucomicrobia bacterium Tous-C9LFEB
ATGGCTGACGTGAGCGGGCGGTATATGCGGGCGAATGTGGCGAACGGGTCGTCTGCCACGGGTGGGGATGCGATTGTGACGTATGCGGGGAACCGGCGGACTACGCACTCTATGAATGCTGGAGACCGGTTGTGGGTGTATGGGCGGCAGGGGCAGGAGTGCCGGCGGTGCGGGGCTCTGGTGATGATGCGGAAGCAGGGGGAGCAGGTTCGGTCGACGTATTGGTGCCCGGTTTGTCAGCCTTGGGTGGCGGCGGAGGGGCAGAGTGGGGAGGCGCCGGTGGGGAGGATGGTGAAGGTTTTGGGGGGGCGGCGAAGGGTTGGGTGTTAGCGGGGCTTTTCGGCACGGCGAGCGAAGGCAAAGGCGCTCACGCCAAGGACGCGAAGGTTTCGCCAAGGTCGCCAAGGAGGTGCGTTAGTGGCGGTTGATGTTGATGTAGTAGAGGTCTGTGGGGATCTGGAGGTCGGCTGGGGGGTGGGGCCAGGGGATGGTTTGGGGTTGGGTGGTGGGGGTTAGGGTGAGATTGGCGGTGTGGACGGGCATCGCGAAGGCGGGTTCGTCAGCCTGCCATTCATACGTAAGGGTTTGGGTGGTGGGGTTGAAGGTTAGGTCGAGGGTGGGGATGTCGGGGTGGCGGAGGTATTGGTTGAAGAAGGGGGTCATGTTGAGGCCGGTGCGGTTGTTCCACCAGGCGACTACCTGGTCGGTTGTGATGGTCTGGTATTTGAAGGTTTGATAGAAGTCGTGGATGTCGGCGAACCATTTGGGGTCGTCGTTGAGGATGCTTCTTAGGGTGTTGAGCATGAGCGCGCCCTTGAAGTACTGGTCTTGTGGGGGCTCGGCGTTGGTGTTGTACGGCGGGATGATGGGGCGTTGATTCTGGACCTTGGGTTTGAGGCCGTTCGTGTAGCGTAAGGCGTCGGGTTTGCCGAAGCGGTATTCGACGTAGAGGGTTTCCATGTAGGTGGTCCAGCCTTCGTGGATCCACATGTCGGCGCGGTCCTGGGCTGTGACCGCGTTGCCGAACCACTCGTGGCCGCTTTCGTGGATGATGATGAAGTCGAATTTGGGGCTGATGCCTACGCCGGTCCAGTCGCGGCCGTAGTAGCCGTTAGTGAAGTGGTTACCGTAGGCTACGGCGGACTGGTGCTCCATGCCGGCGTAGGGGACTTCGATGAGTTTGTAGCCGTCTTTGTCGAAGGGGTATTCACCGAAGTAGTGCTCGTAGGCGTCGAGCATTTCAGGGACTTGCTGGAATTGGGCTTTGGCCTTGTCGAGGTCTTCGGGGAGGGCGTAGAAGTCCAGGGTCGTGTGGCCGTGCTGGGGGGCGGTGAAGTGCTGGTAGTTGCCGATGTTGAGGGCTACGTCGTAGTTGTTGATGGGGTAATGGACTTGCCAGTCCCATTCGGTGTAGCCGTCGCCTAAGTCTTCCGAGCCTTCGAAGCGGCCGTTGGAGACGTCGGTTAAGCCGTTGGGGACCTGGATGGCGAGGGTCATGCCTTCCTGGGGTTCGTCGCGCCACTGGTCCTTGTTGGGCCACCAGGTGCTGGCGCCTTCTTCCTCGCAGGCTGTGGTGATCCAGGGTTTGCCTTCTTTGTCCTTGTCGAAGCTGAAGCAGCCGAAGCGGCCCTGGGTTACGGGGCGGCCGGAGTAGGCGAAGTCTATGGCGTAGGTCTGGCCTTTGTGGAGGGCTTCGGGGAAGGCTATGGTGAGGGTGCGTTCTTCGCGCGTGTAGGTGAGGGGTTTGCCTGCGAGTTGGATGGAGTCGATGGTTAGTTCGGGGGTTAGTTCAATCTGGATGCGGTTGCCGTCTTCGAGCATGCGGAAGCGGATGGTATTGGTGCCTTTGAGGAAGTGGGCTCCGGGGTCGACGCGGAGTTTGAGGGCGTAGCTGAGGAGGTCGTTGTTGGCGCGGTAGGGGCCGTAGCCGCCGCGGAGGAGGTCGTCTTTGGTTGGGGGTTTGAGTTGGTCGAGTTGTTTGGCGCGTTGGGCGGCGGACTGGGAGCCGGGGGTGGTGGTGGCGGCCTGGGCGGAGGTCTGGGGGTGGGCTGTTGCGGTGAGGAGGAGGGCGAGGAGCAGGGTACCGGGGTCTCCCCTGGGGTACTTTTTCTTCAAAGTACGTCCGAATAAGGAGTTAGGGGCGTACTTTGGTTTGGGGGTCTCCTTTTGGGGGGGAGTTTGATTGCGGGTGCCCATGTATTCAAGTTTAACGGGGTGGGTCGTAATTGTACGCAAGCCCAGGCCGTGAAACTGCAAACGCAGTGTGCGCGGAGTACGCAGAGGGAACGCGGTGTTCTGTCCAAGGCTGGTGGGTGGAGGAGAAGGTGCGCGGGGTATGCGGAGTGAACGCGGTTTGAAGTTCACGGCTGGTGGGCAAAGGGGAAGGGCGGCCGAGGCCGCCCTTCGCTGTTGAGGTGAGTTTCGGTTAGGCCTGCGCGTGGCCTTCGCCGAAGCCGGATTTGCGGGTGGTGTCGGGTTTGAGGACTTTCTGGGTTTCGCCGTTGTCGTTGCTGCCGTCTACGGAGGCGAGGGCGGACTTCATGGGCGGCAGATCCTTGCCGGCAATGATGAGTTCGATCTCGGCTGCGTCGAGGGTTTCACGCTCGAGAAGGGCCTGGGCCATGCGGTGCATGATGTCCTGGTTCGACTCGAGGATGGTGTAGGCGGATTTGTACGCGGCGTCGACGAAGCTGCGGACTTCGGCGTCGATCTGCTGGGCTGTGTCGTCGGAGAAGTCGCGGGACTGTCCGATGTCGCGGCCCAGGAAGACTTCCTGTTCCTTCTTGCCGAAGGTCATGGGACCGAGTTTGCTCATGCCGAACTCGCAGACCATACGGCGGGCGAGGTCGGTGGAGCGCTCGATGTCGTTGCCGGCGCCGGTGGTCATCTTCTTGAGGAAGATTTCTTCGGCGCAGCGACCGC
>CAZZWG010000319.1:0-2894 GCA_964657685.1 Verrucomicrobia bacterium Tous-C9LFEB
GGCGGAATGGGTCGCGGCAGAGGATCTTTACGGGGCTTTGGTATAACGCGCCGAAACGTGGGTTGGGGTTGATGGGCGGGCTGTTTTTTCGGGCGAATTCGGGGACGCCGTTCAACATCACGACGGGTACGGATCTGAATGGGGACACGATCTTTAATGACCGGCCGGCGTTTGCTACGGACTTGACGCGGGCTTCTGTCGTGCGGTCGCGGTATGGGGATTTTGACTCGGCGCCGATGGCGGGGCAGACGATCATTCCGGTGAATTATGCGACTTCTCCGGTGTTTTATTCGTTGCAGACTACGTTATCGCGGGAGTTTCATTTTGGGCCGCGACCTGGAGCGGCGGTGGCGGCGGGTGGGGACAAGCCGGAGGGGCGGTATGGTTTGCGGTTTGGGGTGGAGGCGGGGAATGTGTTGAACCATAACAATCCGGGGGTGCCGGTGGGGGTGTTGAGTTCGCCGTTTTTTGGGCAGTCGGTTTCGTTGGCGGGGTCGGGGGGGAACCCGGCGGCGAACCGGACGGTGACTTTGCGGGGGAATTTCTTCTTCTAGGGATGGGATGGTCAACGGATGCAAGTCGGCTACCTGTGTGAGGGGCACCGCCGAAGTGCGTTGCTTGTGTGGCCTTTAGGCGGCAGGGAAGAGTTATCGGGGATCGTGTGGGATAAGATTGCGCACCATCAGGTCTGGGGCGGTGATCTATGACGGCGAATCAGAATGCGAATCAGGGTAGATGTCGGGCTCCAGGGCGTCGCATCGTTTCGGCCGGTCTGATCCCGGCCATTCTGATGTGTGGCCGGGCGCAGGTGCTGATGGGTCAGAAGCAGCAGAAAATCTATGTGCCGCCGCAGCCTGTGCAGACGGCTCCCGCGCAGCAGAAGCCGAGCAGTGTAAGCGGACACGGTCCGGTGACGAAGCAGGGGCCGAACGTGGGTGGCTTGAGCGGGGGCGAGGATGCTGCGATTGCGGCGGGCGTGATGGGGTTAGCTGCAACGCTGGTGTATGTGTTTCACCACCATAATGCGAAGCTCCCCAACCCTGAACAGCTTGGAAGCCAGGGGCCGAATGTTCCGAAAAGCTTTGACATGAACCACTTTGTGGTCCAGGGGTACATCGGGCCGAACTGGCCGGTTGGCCTGGATTTCACGTTAAGTGGGCCTGGCGCCGTGAAGCTTGATATCACGACTGCGGATGGATCGGTGTATCCGGAAGTTTTGACGAACGACCTGCATGGGCGGGGCATTGCGATTGTGAATCCACCGGGGTTGCCGGATAAGGTGCAGGTGGCGAGCTTTGATGTGGAGGCGATTCCGCCGCCGGGAAGCACTGGACCTGCGCCTAACCTGCGGGTGTATGGCCTGGCAGCGGGTCCGAATGCGGTCGGGTCGATTGCGATCGACGAGGTGGGGTTTGGGCCGTCGAACATCCGGATAAAGGAATCTGCGGCGTACGATTACCACGCTCATTCGAGCTTCAGCAGTGTGCGCGCCGATGTGATTTACACGTTTGCGAAGGATACCCACATTTTCATGAAGCAGGAGAGCGAGGATGACGCAGGCCCGGTCGCGCAAGGGGCACGTTCGCAGGGCACGTGGGTCAGCAAGGGCAATGCGGGCCAGCATATGCTGCAGCTCCGTGCGTGGCGCGGGTACCAGGGAGACTGGGTAGTGGCGTGGTCGCCGGATATCGTCTATGTCACAAAGTGATAGGGCGGAGGGGAACGCGCGGTGACGGCACTGTGGCGGAGGTCGCTGCTGTTTCGGCGGCTGGCGGCACTTGGTGTTCTGGTGCTTGCGCTTTCGGCGGTTTACATCGTGGCCGCGGTGTTTCCTCCTCAGCTTCCTCTGCCGAGCGCCGCGGCTGTCGATATGGGCGACGAGATGCGCATCAACGGACCTGTGTTGAAGGAGGGCGGTGCGGTCCTGTCGTATGCGGGCGTTCCTGACGAGACGGCGGAGGTTTGGCTGGACCAGGCGACGCTGACGGGATCTTCGCAGGCGTTGCTGGGCGCGGCCGTTCCGCAAGGACCGCAGGCGATCGTGTATACGGTGGCGGATGCCTCGAAGGTTGCGGGGGAGAAGCAGTGTGAGACGACGATCGTGGTGCGAAGACCGCAGGGGGCGGCTGTTCCGAAACTTTTGGAGCTGATGCAGAGTGATTCCGGCGCGGGGGACGAACCGTTCCGCCAGATCATGGTGCGGGCTCCTGGAGCGGCTTTGGCGGTGGAGGTGCACACCGATGCTGCCGTGGGTGGACCGGAGCGGATGGGGCTATGTCCGAGGATGTTGAAGGTTGGGAACTCCCAGATCAACTGGCCTGTAGGACCGGTGTATCTGTTGGTGAAGGATGGGTGGATCAATCTTCGTTTTAACTCTGCCAATCCGAATCACCCGGTGTTCGGCAGCAGTGAAGCCACGATGAAGAGTGTGTCCCTTGGGGACGAGAGACTAGCGGCAAGCGGGATCGATGTGGTTTCGAGTGAGACGGAGAAGACACCGGACCTGCGCATTGAGGCGCATCCCCGGAGCGGTGCGCTTACGCTGCATGATCTGAAGCTTGCGCCGCAACAGCTGCAGGTCCAGGTTGGCTTGAAGACGGAGGTTGCGGATGGCTTCCAGAACGGCAAGAGGTTTCCGCAGGCGAAGCCTCAGGAAGTGATTGGGAGTAATCCCGCGCTGAGTTCGGTGGTGGGGGCGTTGATGGCTGCGCTGATTGCGTGGGTCGTAAGAGTCTGGTTTCCGGGAAAGGCTGCGGAGGCGGCAGCGTGATCTGGCGGGCTTCTGTTTTAGCGTTTGCTACGCAGGAGGAGGGTGCCGGCGATGAAGAGGAGGGTTCCGGTGCCGCCGAGGAGGTAGATGGCGTGGCGGTAGGCGGTTTGGACTTGTGGGGGGG
>CAZZWG010000320.1:0-2889 GCA_964657685.1 Verrucomicrobia bacterium Tous-C9LFEB
CCCCGCCGCGCCGTTCTCCTCGCCCTCGCTGCCTACACCTTCTGGGTTCTCGCCGACACCAGCCTCAAGCTAGCCTCCCCCGCCGGCCTCTCCGCCCCCGAAACCATCGCCCTCGTAGGCCTCTTCGAAGCCCTTCTCCTCCTCGTCTACGCCATCCCCCGCGGCACAATCCGTAGTCTCTGGCCCCGCGAACCTCACAAGCAATTCCTCCGCTCCCTCCTCGACCTCGCCAACAATCTCTGCGTCGTGGTCGCCCTCCGCCATCTCCCGCTGGCCCTCTTCTACATCCTCGTCTTCGCCGCCCCCATCGTCACCGTCCTCCTCGCCGCCCTCTTCCTCGGCGAATCCCTCGACCTCCGCCGCAGCCTCGCCATCATCGTAGGCTTCGCCGGCGTAGTCATCGCCGTCCACCCCTCCCACACCGGCTGGCAACCCGGCTATACCATCGGCTACCTCGCGTGCCTCGTCTGCGTCCTCTGCTTTTCCACCAACATCGTCTGGTCCCGCATCCTCACCCAGAACGAATCTCCCGAAAGCATGACCTTCTTCTCAGGCCTCGTCATGCTCACCCTCGGCACCGCGCTGGCCCTCCACCACCCCCACCCCATCCCGCTCAAATCCGCCGCCACCCTCGCCTCCACCGCCCTCTTCAGCATCGGCGGCAGCTTCTGCTTCTTCATCGCCCTCCGCCACACCACCACCGCCAACGTCGTCCCCTTCCACTACACCCAACTCCTCACCGGCGCCGCCCTCGCCTTCGCCATCTGGCACGAACGCCCCACCCTCTTCATGTGGTCAGGCGCCGTCCTCATCGCCGGCGCAGGCTACTACACCGCCTCCCTCTCGCGTTCGAGCACCGCAGCGGAAGAACCAATCCACGGGCCCGTCGCCTAAGCTCCAACGCGGCCCTTGTCATCTCGACCGGGGGCGCGCAGCGTGCAATGGAGAGACCTGCCTCCTGCCCCGGCCAGTCACGGACCTGCTCCAATGCGCCCTAACGCCGGATGCGCACGTAACACCGGTGAGGTTCCTCTCGGAATCGTCCTGGGGAGCTCTCGCTACTTGAGGGCGGGCGCGCGATACGATGGTGAACGGGGGCAGCGATGCGACCATCCGAGGCTTTAGAGCAGACGCGGAAAGCAATACGCGAAATCGTTCCGAGGTTTCGTGTCACAAATCCGCGCGTGTTCGGCTCCGTCCTTCGCGGTCTTGATCGAGAGACCAGCGACCTGGATATTCTTGTCGATACGCTGCCCGGAACCACTCTCTTCGACCTCGGTGCGCTCCAGGAGCAACTGCGCGGACTCCTCGGCGTACGGGTCGATGTGCGAACACCCGGCGACCTACCGTCCGCCTTTCGGGAAGCTGTGGTCTCGGAGGCCGAGCCAATCTGATGGACCCCCGTCTCCTCGAGTACCTCCGCCAAATAGGGAACGCTGCCCAACAATCCATTCAGTTCGTGGACGGCATGAGCTACGCGGAATTTGAAAAAAGACACCAGGACGCAACGCGCCGTGACGATGAACTTCGTGATTCTTGGGGCATCTGCCGCGAAGCTTGAAGAACACTTCCCGGACTTCGTAGTGGCGCATCCAGAAATTGCCTGGACAGCTATTCGGGGCATGAGAAATCGAATCGTCCACGAGTACTTCATCCTGAACTTCGAGACGATCTGGACGACAATCAAAGGGGAGCTGCCACAACTGATTCGGCAGGTCGAATCAGCTACGTTCTCACGTGACTAACAGCGCGTTCACCACCGTGGGCGGAAGCCAGGTCTGCCGGGTACTCCATTGCCACGCGGCTTCCTCGCGGCTCATGGGGCCATTCTCGCCTTCATTTCGAGATCGCGCCCACGCACATCATGGGTAAACTCCCGCGCCGCGTCGCTGTTCGATACTGAGCCATGCCCGGCCCGTTCACGCAACCTCCCGGCAGCACCTGGCGCCGGGTCGATGGGATCGATCTCCTCCGCGGCCTCTCCATCGTCTTCGTCCTCCTGAATCACGTAAATATGCAGCTCCTTGGAGCCGGCATCCCCTACCTCCAAGGGCTCCCTCCTCAACTGGCCTACTCCCTTGTCTGGAATGGCCAGGCCGCCGTCCAGATGTTCTTCGTCATCTCCGGCTTTCTCATCACCTCCACCAGCATCCGTCGCTGGAAAGCACCGGAAACCCTCAACCTCCGCGAGTTCTACACGCTGCGTTTCGCCCGCATCGCCCCGCTCCTGCTGGCACTACTCCTTCTCCTCAGCGCCCTTCACCTCGCGCACGTCCCGGAGTTCGCCATCTCATCCAGGCGCGGCGGACTCCCCGCCGCCCTCTTCGCCGCACTCACCTTTCACATCGGCTATCTCGAAGCCACCCGCGGCTACCTCCCCGGTAGCTGGGACATCCTCTGGTCGCTCTCCGTCGAAGAAATGTTCTATTTCTTCTTCCCCGTGGCTGCCCGGCTCTTCCGCAAACAGTCGCTCCTCATCGCCCTCCTCCTTCTCTTCATCCTCGCGGGACCCTTCGCCCGGATCAAACCCTTCAACATGAACCCCGTCTGGCGCGAATACTCCTACCTCGGTGGCATGGACGCCATCGCCCTCGGCTGCCTCACCGCCATCCTGCTCGCCGGCAAACAGCTCTCGCGCTCCTCAATCCATCTCTGCACCGCCATCGGAGCCGCCTTCACCACCTTCTGCCTGGCTTTCTCCCTCCAGGCCTACAGGTGGAACCTCGGCAAAACCGGCCTGTATTTCACGCTGCTAGCCCTCGGAACATGCTTGCTCATCACCGCAGCCTCGCAATCCGGCTGGCAATCCCCGCGCGCCCTCACCCCACTGCTCATCCTCGGCCAGCGCAGCTACGAAATCTACCTCACCCACATCTTCGCCGTGGTCGC
>CAZZWG010000321.1:0-1506 GCA_964657685.1 Verrucomicrobia bacterium Tous-C9LFEB
CGAGGTAGTTGGTGGGTTCGTCCAGCAGCAGCAGGTCGGGTTCGGCGAACAGGGCGGCGGCCAGGGCCACGCGCATGCGCCAACCGCCGGAGAACTCGGCCATTGGGCGGGCCAGGTCGGCGGTGGAGAAACCCAGGCCGGCCAGGATTTCACCGGCTCGGGCGGGGGCGCGGGCTGGGTGCCGGCTGGGGAGATTGGTTGGTCGATCGGGTTGGTATAGGGCTGTGCTTGCGGCGTGGGGGAGCCTGGCGTCACGGGGATCGGGGTTTCGAGAGGGCTGGCGGGTTGGGAAGGAGCGGACGGGGTGGGGGCGGTTTGCTGGACGGTGGGATTGCCCGCGGGTTGCGTCTGGGGCGCCTGGGAGGGAGCACCGACCTCACGGGGTGTCCCCTGTTTAGTAGGGGCAGGGATGGAGGGCAGGGTGTCGGGCGAGACCGGCGTGGGCGGGGGAATGGAAGGATAGCTGGGTGTCTGGGCCGGGGCCGGCAGGGCCAGGAGAGCGGGGCCGAGGAGAGCGAGGCACACACGGAAGACACGACGGGGTAAGGCAGACTGCCGGGGAAACATAGGATTTAGTGTAGTGGGTCGCGGGGCCGTCGTGGGGCGAAGGGGGGCAGAGCCTGTGGTTCAAGTTAGAAGGAAATGCCGCGGGTTTTCAGGTAGCGCTCGAGGCGGCGCAGGGGGTCGGCGGCGGCGGGGCGCTTGCCGGCTACGGATTCCGGGGTGGGGAGCATGGCCCAAAGGATGGCGGGGCCGGCGCCGGCGCGGGCGCGGAGGACGGATTCCTGCATGACGCGGTAGACGGCTACGGCGTCCTCGCCGTCGACGGAGAGGATCGGGAATTTGAGTTTACGGGCTAGTTTTTGGAGGGAGGTCCAGGTGAGGGTGGTGGGGTCGGGGGTAGCGGTGGGGCGGAAGGCGTCGGGGCCGCTGGGGTCGGCGATGGCGATGATGAGGGGGAGGTCTTCGGTTTGGGCCCAGGTGAGGGCGTCGGGCCAGGCGGGGTTGTTGAGGCCGGTTTGGGTGAAGGCGAGGACGAGTTTGTCGTTGCCGGCACGTTTGTTGGCGGCCGCGAGGGCGGCGGCGGCGAGCAGATGAGTGTTCGGTAAGGGATGGTGGAGTGCTGTGATGGATTGCGGCTTTTCGAAGAGGGTGAGGGCGGCGGTGTCGTCGGGTTCCGGGACGAGGGTGTCGCCGGGGAGAAGTTGCATGAGGGTGGCGGCGAGCAGGGCTTCCCGGCCCGGGATCACCGGAGGGGATGCTGGGGTGCTTTTTGCGTTTGTCCGTAGCTGTTTCGAAACGTATGACTGGGCGCGTTTTGTCCAGGCGCGGAGGGCCTGGAGTTCGGCATTGGGCAGGAGCGGATTTTCGGCCAAAACAGGTGTACTCCGGGGAGTGGGAAACGGTAGGCGCCGGAGCAGATGGATCTGCGTGGGAGTGCCGCTCGCGACGTCAAAATCGTACTTTACCACCCCCGTGGCGATGGGAGCGCGGCAAAGAGGGCGT
>CAZZWG010000321.1:1606-2854 GCA_964657685.1 Verrucomicrobia bacterium Tous-C9LFEB
TTATGGGCTTCGGCGATTTTGGCTTCGAGAGCGGGGCCCTGGAGGCCGGAGGTTTGGGCCCGTTTGATGAGCGCGGCGCTGTACTCGTGCGCGAAGTTCTTCTCTACCGTGGCCATCAGGCCTTCCCACATGAGGACGTAGCAGGCGCAGGAGACGAGCATCATGAGGACGCCGGCGGTGAGTGCGCGGCGGAAGCTGATGAAGCCGTTGCACTCGGTGTCGCGGTAGTTCTTCACGCCGACGAAGACGATAAGAAAGCTGAGCACCATGACGGTGTAGCCGAAGGCCATGGCCCAGCGCGCGTTGGTGCTGTGCTCGAAGGGGACAGCGATGCCCATGATTCCGGCGAGGGCGAGACCGCTGAGCAGACCGTACTTCCAGACCTTCTTTTGCATGGTGGATCTCCCGTGTTGCGGTCGCTCTTAGGTTTCGAGCGTCCCGGCTAGCTCAAGATGCCCCCGGTGGACGGCTGCTGGCGTCATGCTTTGGCATGATTTTGACCTGATTTTGCTGGATCATACGAAAGAAGGACAACTTCAGGGGAGCAGGCCGAGTTCTTTGCTGCGCCGGACAGCTTCGGTGCGGCGGCGGGCGCCGAGTTTGTCGAAGGCGCGGCTGCAGTGGGTTTTCACGGTGTTCTCGCTGACGAAGAGGGTCTCACCGATCTCGCGATTGCTGAGGCCCCGGGCTACGAGGTGAAGGATTTCGAGTTCGCGGCGGGTGATGCCGAGGCGCTCGCGCGCGGTGCCGTCCGGGGTGAGGGTGAGGGTGGGTTTGGGGATGGCGGTGACGGCGCCTTCGGCGTTGCGCTCGCGGGGCCCGAGGAGCCTGGTGCCGAGCCAGATGCCGGCCCCGGCGAAGAGGATGGCGATGAGGGCGCTATAGATCGCGAGCGAGTGCTCCATGACGACGAAGTGGAACTCAGTCCACTGGAGGAGCGTGACCAGAACGCCGCCGACGAGTCCGAATAGGAGCACCTGTTTGCGCATGCCGCTGCCATCCATGGAAGTTGCTGTCCATAGTAGCGCGTGACGAGCTGGAGGAACCAAGGCCGGCGCGGTCAGTTGGCTGAGGGCTGGCCGATCTGCTCTACGACTTGAGATCTCAGGCGAAGGCCGGGCTGGGGGCTTCCGGGGAGAGGCCTAGGTCGGTGAAGGCCTGGGTGGCGGTTTCGGCGGGGATGGCGCCGTCGCGAGCTAGTTTGCTGAGGGTTGCGGCAACGATGGATTCGGCGTCGACTTCGAAGAA
>CAZZWG010000322.1:0-2850 GCA_964657685.1 Verrucomicrobia bacterium Tous-C9LFEB
CATCAGCGCGTCATCCCGGGCTTGGTCGTTCGCGGCTCATCGCGTTGCTGCCCATACCTCGTCACCCCCGGGCTCCGACCCGGGGGTCCACGCCGCCACCCGCCCGCGCCGGACCACGAGCGCCCTCATAACCGCCCTCCAAGTAATCCCCCTGACCCTCCTCCTGCTCGCCTTCGTCGTCATCCCCCTCGTCGCCATCGTCGTCGTCAGCTTCCTCGACTACGACTCCGTCCGCATCCTCCCGACCTTCGTCCTGACCAACTACACCGACCTCATCTTCTCCAGCGTCACCTGGCGCACCTACCTCAACACCCTGCGCTACGCCGCCATCGTCTGGGCCATCACCCTCGCCCTCGGCTTCTTCGTCGCCTACGTCCTTGCCTTCGTCATCCGCGGCGCCCTCATGCAGACCGCCCTCTTCCTCGTCTGCACCATCCCCTTCCTCACCTCCAACATCATCCGCATGATCGCCTGGGTCCCCTTCCTCGGCCGCGAGGGCCTGCTCAACCGCGCCCTCCTCGCCACCGGCGCCATCGACAAGCCCCTGGAATGGCTCCTCTTCTCCGACTTCGCCGTCATCCTCGCCTTCGTCCACCTCTACACCCTCTTCATGGTCGTCCCGATCTTCAACACCATGATGCGCATCGACCGCAGCCTCATCGAGGCCGCCACCGACGCCGGCGCCAGCCCGGCCCAAATCGTCGCCGATATCATCATCCCGCTCTGCAAGCCCGGCATCGCCATCGGCTCCGTCTTCGTCCTCACCCTCGTCATGGGCGATTTCGCCACCGTCCGCCTCATGAGCGGCGGCCAGAGCGCCTCCGTCGGCCTCATGATCGCCAACGGCATCGGCCTCCTCCAGTACCCCGCCGCCTGCGCCAACGCGGTCATCCTCCTCGCCATCGTCCTCCTCTTGATCGGCGCCATCCTCCGCATCGTCGACATCCGCAAGGAGCTCTGATGCCCTACCCACCTGTCCCGACGCTCCTTCGTCTCCCTCTCCCGCTGGCGGGAGAGGGCCGGGGTGAGGGTGGAACCCCAAGCCGAAACGCCCACCCATGAAGCTCCGCCGCGCGATCCTCCTGACCGGCTTCGCCCTCTTCGTCCTCTTCCTCTACGGCCCCACGCTGACCATCATCGTCCTCTCCTTCCAAGGACCCGGCGGCGGGCTCACTTTCCCCATGCGCGGCGTCTCCACCCACTGGTTCCACGCCCTCTTCGCCCAACAAGCCGTCGGCGACATCTGGGGCGCCGCCGCCCGCTCCGTCATCCTCGCCCTCATGGTCATGCTGGCCACCGTCCTCATCTCGCTCCTCGCCGGCCTCGCCTTCCGCCGCCGCTTCCGCGCCGCCGGGCCCCTCCTCACCCTCACCCTCGTCAGCCTCATCGTCCCCTCCATCCTCATCAGCCTCGGCGTCGGCCTCGTCTTCAGCCAGTCCGGCCTCGACACCGACTGGTACAGCTCCGCCTTCGGCGCCCAGCTCACCTGGACCGTCCCCTTCGGCGTCCTCATCATGTTCGCCGTCTTCAACCGCTTCGACCGCCGCTGGGAGGAGGCCGCCCGCGACCTCGGCGCCACGCGCTGGCAATCCTTTCGACAAATCGTCCTGCCGATCATCCTCCCCAGCGTCGTCGGCATCGCCCTCTTCGGCCTCACCCTCTCCTGGGACGAGTTCGCCCGCACCCTGCTCACCGCCGGCAGCGACAACACCCTCCCCCTCGAGATCTTCGGCATGACCACCAACGTCACCACCCCCGTCCTCTACGCCCTCGGCGCCTCCACCACCGCCCTCTCCATCCTCGTCATCGCCGCCGCCCTAGCCACCATCCTCGTCCTCCGCCGCCGCGCCGCCCCCTGAGATGTTCGACCATGTCATCCGCAACACCCATCTCGGCGACATCGGCTTCGCCAACGGCCGCATCGCCGCGCTGGAACAACACCTCCCGCACGACGGCCCCACCGACGACGCCGCCGGCCGCCTCGTCTGCGCCGGGCTCATCGAGACCCACCTCCACCTCGACAAATCTGGCATCATGGCCCGCTGCACCTGCCAGCTCGGCACCCTCGCCGAAGCCGTCGCCTCCGTCCGCACCGCCAAGCAGCACTTCACCGAACAGGACGTCTACGACCGCGCCCGCCGCACCCTCGAGCGCGCCATCCTCCACGGCACCACCCGCATGCGCACCCATGTCGAGGTCGATCCGCGCATCGGCCTCACCAGCGTCCGCGCCCTGCTCCAGCTCAAGCGCGACTACGCCTGGGCCATCGAGCTGCAACTCTGCGCCTTCCCCCAGGAAGGCCTCATCGACGACCCCGGCTGCGAAGAGATCCTCGTCCAAGCCCTAGAACTCGGCTGCGACCTCATCGGCGGCGCCCCCTACATCGACCGCGACTCCCACGCCCAGATCGCCCGCATCTTCGCCCTCGCCCAACGCTTCGACGTCGACATCGACCTCCATTTGGACTTCGACCTCGACCCGGCCCGCCCCGACGCCACCGAACTCTGCCGCATCACCGAAGCCACCGGCTGGGGCGGCCGCGTCGCCATCGGCCACGCCACCAAACTGTCCGCCATGCCCCAAGCCCAATTCGACGCTCTAGCCACCCGCCTCGCCAGCACCGGCATCGCGGTGGCCGTGCTTCCCGCAACGGATCTCTTCCTCATGGGCCGCGCCGCCAGCGAAAACATCCCCCGCGGCGTCGCCCCCGCCCACCGCCTCCTCGCTCACGGCGTCAACTGCTCCATCGCCACCAACAACGTGCTCAACCCGTTCACCCCCTACGGCGACTGCTCCCTGCTCCGCATCGCCAACCTCTTCGCCAACGTGGCCCAACTCGCCAGCCCTGAA
>CAZZWG010000323.1:0-2836 GCA_964657685.1 Verrucomicrobia bacterium Tous-C9LFEB
ACCCCTTCCGACGATCCACTTACAGAAGACCAGGCCAGACTCGAACTCAACCTTAAGAAGTGGCGCGCAGAAACAGCCCGCGCCCAGGGCAATCCACCCTTCACCGTCTTCCACGACTCCGTTCTCCGGGCCATCGCCAAAGCCGCCCCAGCCAACGTCGCCCAACTGGAAGCCATCCGCGGCATAGGCCAGGAAAAATCCAACCGCTACGCCGCCGACCTCCTCGCCCTCTGCCGCGGCGAAGAAGCTCCAACAAAGTCGGGTGCCCCACATCTCGCTTCTGAGATGTGGGTGTCCAAATCACCCAGGAGTCCTGCTCCTCCCGCCCCGCTTCCGTCACAACCAGCCTCAACACCTCCCCCAAGTAAATCCAGCCCCAAGCACTCCCCCAGCCCCACCGGCCCAGCCCAACAAACCTTCCTCACCGCCGGGGAACGCACTCGGTCTACCAGCGCATCGCATTCACCAAAACCCGCACCTCTCAGCTCCCCCGACACCCCCTTCACCCCCGCCCAGCAGGCCGTCGAGTCCAAACTCCGCACCTGGCGTACCGAACAGGCCACCGCCTCCGGCCTCCCCACCTTCTTCGTCCTAAGCGACACCACCCTCAAACAACTGGCCGCCAACCAACCCCAAAGCCTCACCGCCCTCGGCGCCATCCCCGGCATCGGCCCCGATAAGCTCCAACGCTACGGCCCCACCCTCCTCAACCTCTGCACCTAAGACCTACAACTCCCGTGGCAGAAACATGCAAACCACCCGTGAGACCATACCCAAGATGAACACCGAACTCTTCGGCGTCGCCATCATGGCCGCCGGCAAAGGCACCCGTCTCAAGTCCAAACGGCCCAAGGTCCTCCACGAAGTCGGCGGCCGCGCCCTCCTCCTCCACGTCATCGCCGCCGCCGAAACCATCGCCCCACCCGGCAGAATCTACTGCATCATCGGCCACGAAGCCGAACGCGTCCGCGCCGCCGTCCAACACACAGGCGTCGCCTTCGTCCTCCAGCCCGAGCAACGCGGCACAGGCCACGCCCTCCAGCAGCTCAAGGCCCACTTCACCACCTCCGGCCAGACGCCCCCCGAACACCTCCTCGTCCTCTCCGGCGACGTCCCCCTCATCCGCCCCGAAACCCTCACCCGCATGCGCGACCTCCATCTCGCCGAGCACGCCGCCATGACCATCCTCACCGCCGTCCCTCCCGACCCCACAGGCTACGGCCGCGTCCTCCGCGCCGCCCCAGGCTCCCCCGAAGTCACCGCCATCGTCGAGCAGAAATCCCTCCGCCCCGACCAGCTCGCTTCCCCAGAAATCAACTCAGGCATCTACTGCTTCCGCACCGCTGCCCTCTTCGCCCAACTCGACAGGCTCTCCACCGACAACGCCCACGCCGAGTTCTACCTCACCGACGTCGCCGCCCTCCTCCGCTCTGCCGGAGAACGCGTCGTCGCCCTCCAGGCCGACTCCGTCGACGAAGTCCTCGGTGCCAACACCATCGCCGAAATGATGCACCTCGACGCAGCCCTCCGCCTCCTCACCGTCGGTCGCCACATGGCCGCAGGCGTCACCATCTTCCGCCCGGAAACCACCACGGTCGACGCCGAAGTCGAAATCGCCCCCGACACCGTCCTCGAGCCCTTCGTCCAACTCCTCGGCCGCACCCGCATCGGCCCCGACTGCCGCATCCGCTCCTTCTCCGTCATCCAGAACAGCACCCTCGGCGCCAACGTCCTCGTCCGCAATGGCTGCATCCTGGACAACGCCACCGTCGCCGACGGCGCCCTCCTCGGCCCCTACGCCCACCTCCGCCCCGGCAGCGACATCGGCCCCGCCGCCCACATCGGCAACTTCGTCGAAACCAAGAAGCTAAAACTAGGCCGCGGCTCCAAAGCCAACCACCTCACCTACCTCGGCGACGCAATCATCGGCGAAGGCGTCAACATCGGCGCCGGCACCATCACCTGCAACTACGACGGCACCCACAAACACACCACGGCCATCGGCGACAACGCCTTCGTCGGCTCCGACTCCACCCTCGTCGCCCCCCTCACCGTGGGCGACGGCTCCTACATCGCCGCCGGCTCCACCATCACCGAGGACGTCCCCGCCGATTCTCTCGCTCTCGGCAGAAGCCGGCAAACCACCAAAACAGGCTGGGTTTCCGCAAAAAAGAGTCGCTAGGCAGGGCCAGAACCATCATTTTTTGGCACACCCTCAAATTCCGCAAACCTGACGCTTGCCACGCCCCCGGAACGTGCTACAGTAAATCATCGCTTGGATATGGGAAACCATACAGAGCGAGAACTTTCCGGATTGGACTCCAATCCCCCAAGTTGCGTCACTGGCCTCCCGGCACGCGCCCCCAAGGTTCGTGCCGCCTTTTTTTGCCCGCTACTCCCTCCGCCGCGCGCAAAGCCAGTCAGCGGCTATACTAAAGGGGCTACATCGTTCTTTGACACCAGCCCAACGCATAGTTGGAACCGGCCACCCAAGTGGGGGCGTCACGGCTTCGACGGGATTGCTTGCGGCAAAGAGGCATGCCGGGGTGTGGACACCCGTAATCGCTCACAAAACTATAAGTGCCGAACCTCAGTTCGCTCTTGCTGCTTAATTAATTAAGTAGCCGATCGCCCCAGCTTCGCCTACGGGCCGGAAGCGATCGTCGCACAGTAGGCTGGCCCAAGGAGTTCCGTCTGGACGCCAAGGGTGAGACCAATCAGGCTGGTAACCGTCGCATCTTCGCCCGTTCTAAGCGCCGGTCACGAGACAAAAATGAACCCGGGAAAAGCATGAATGCTCTCTGCTGACAGTCGTTTCGGACGCGGGTTCGACTCC
>CAZZWG010000324.1:0-2817 GCA_964657685.1 Verrucomicrobia bacterium Tous-C9LFEB
CCGGCTACCGGCTACCGGTCATTACCTACGATCTACCACCCCCTGAGCCCTAAGCCCTAAGAACTGAGCACTGGCATGTCCTCCCGCTTCGCCCCTCCCATGGCCCGCCTCATCGAAGAGCTTCGCAAACTCCCCGGCGTCGGCGCCAAAACCGCGCAACGTTTCGCCTTCCACATCCTCCGCAGCTCTGACGCCGACGCCACCGCTCTCTCCCACGCCATCCAGGCCCTCAAGCAAGCCCTCCGCCTCTGCTCCTTCTGCAACAACGTCACCGACGTCGACCCCTGCAGCTTCTGCACCAGTCCCTCCCGCTCCTCCACCCAGATCTGCGTCGTAGAAGAACCCACCAACATCGCCGCCATTGAAAAAACCCGCACCTGGAACGGCGTCTACCACGTCCTCCACGGCACCCTCTCCCCCGTCAACGGCATCGGCCCCGACCAGCTCCGCCTCGCCAACCTCTGGCCCCGCCTCGTCTTCGCCAACGACCCCGACAGGCCTTCAGAAGCAGGCGAACTCATCCTCGCCACCTCGCCCACCGTAGAAGGCGAAGCCACCGCCCGCTACATCGCCGACGCCGCCCACGCCCAACACCCCACCCTCCGCATCACCCGCATCGCCACAGGCGTCCCCGCCGGCTCCGACATCGAATACGCCGACGAAATCACCATGACCCGCGCCCTCGAAAACCGCCGCCAGCTCTGACCCCCATCATCAAGAGGGCGACTTCTCTCCCTCGTCGGCAGCTTTATCCTTCCCCTCAGGCTTCCCCTCCACAATCGGCGGCACGGCGGTATCCGCCGTCAACATCGGCCGCCGCTTATGCCAGTCCGTAGCCTGTTGATACGCATACGCCAGAGCCAGCACCTTCCCCTCCGTAAAATGCGGCCCCGCAATCATCAAGCCAATCGGCATCCCCGCCTTCGTAAACCCGCACGGCAACGAGATCGCCGGAATCCCGAACGCATCGAACGGCTGCGTATTCAAGCACCCTCCACCCGACGCGAACCAGTCATACACCTTCATCGACCCACCCCCGGTAGCCGACGCCGCCCGCTTCGTCTCCTCCATCAACGACTCATTGATCTTCGGCGCCTGCAACCGCGTCGTTGGCACCACCACCAGATCAAAATTCGTAAACACCCCATCGATCATCCGCCGCGTTACCGCCAAACGCTGGTGCGACTTCGCCGCCTCCGCCGCCGTAGCCACCTTCACCCCCGGCGGAGGATTCTCCATCCGCTCATACCGCGGCCGTGTAGGCGGCATATAGTTCAGCCCATACTTCTCGATCAACTCATGATGATAAAACTCCGCATCCCCCGTTCCTCCACCCGGCAACCCGTCCCATAACGGCGCATCCGAAGTCACTCCCGCCGTCAACCGGGTCAACACTTCCAGCGCCGCCCGCACCGCACTCTCAATCTCCGGATCCACATGGTCATAAAAACTGGCCGGCGTCCCCAACCGGAAGCCCTTCACCGGCTGCCGCATCTCTTTCACGTAATCCACCGGCGTACTCGGCACGCTGAAGATATCCAGCGCGTCATACCCCGCCATCGGCCCCAGCATCAGCGCGCAATCCTCCACCGTTCGCGCCATCGGCCCACAATGGTCCAACGGCGCACTGCACGGAATAATGCCGCGAATCGAAACCAGCCCCACCGTAGGTTTCAACCCCACCGTTCCACACCACGCCGAAGGGCACCGGATACTCCCACCCGTATCTGTCCCCAGGGCTCCATATACCAGGTCCGCACTCACCGCCGCCGCCGACCCAGCCGACGATCCACCCGTCACATGATCCAGCGCCCACGGATTCCGCGAAGGCCCAAAGTACGAAATATCTCCCGTACACCCCAAAGCAAACTCATGCAGATTCAGCTTCCCCATCACGATCGCGCCGCTCTTCTTCAGCCGCACCACGATCTCCGCATCCTCCGCGGGCACGCGGTCCTTAAACATCGGACTGGCCGCCGTCGTCCGCGTCCCCGCCGTATCGATGTTGTCCTTCAAACCGATCGGTACCCCATGCAACGGTCCCCGAAACCGCCCCGCCCTCTGCTCCTCATCCAGCACCGCGGCCTGCGCTAACGCCTGCTTCCCCATCACCGTGATGTAGCAATTCACCTTCGGGTTATACACACTTACGCGGTCCAGCAAAGCCTTCACCAACTCCGTCGACGTCACCGTGCGCGCATGAATCCGCTCCGAAACCTCCGTCAAGGACAGCGACGTAAGCGCATCGTTTGCCGCCGGCAACGCAGGGAGCTTTGCCCCATCCCCTCGCGCCGCCAGGGGAGCGAAGCTCGCCACCGTCTCCGCCACCAAAGCAGATCCCGCCATCGCCGTAAACCGTCGCCGTGTCAGCCTCACCCTGCCTCCTTCGAAACAGAAAACCGCACGCATCCGCAAACGCGAATACGCTTGCCGGCAAAACGTCGGGCCAAAAGCGCGCCCCACGCAGATCCCAAAACTCAAAAGGTGTTCCCGGATCATACCACCGCCTCGTCGCCACGGAGGCACGGAGGCCAAAGGTGCGCTGGCAAAACAAAAGCCCCAGCCGAAGCCGGGGCTCATGCAACAGCCTGACAATTCAGGCAAAACGCCGCTTGATCACACCACCAACACCCAACAGACCGGTGCCCATCAGTAGAAGACTCGAGGGCTCAGGAGTCGTCGCCGTCCCAACCGGCGCTCCGTACACAGCAAACAACAAATCCGCGGGACCGCCACAGCATTCCGAGTAATCCAGCGTGAAATCAAACAATCCCGCCGTACCCCCATTGACCACAGTGAAAGGAGTGGTCGTGAAAC
>CAZZWG010000325.1:0-2810 GCA_964657685.1 Verrucomicrobia bacterium Tous-C9LFEB
CGTATTGGCGGAGTTGGGCGAGCGTGAGGGAGCGGATGGGAGTGTTGGGGGGGAGTGGGGGGCCGAGGGCGCGGCGTTCGTGGGGGGTAGTCGAGTCGGCCGGGTTGAGGAAGGGGGAGTGGGAGGCTACGAGGATGTTGTCGCGGGTGACGGCGAGGTCGAGTTCGAGGACGTCGGCGCCGATCTCGATGGCGTAGAGGAAGGCGGGGAGAGTGTTTTCGGGGCGGAGGGCGCGGCCGCCGCGGTGGGCGTGGACCTGGATGGTGCGGGGTGGCGGAGCGACAAGGGGCATGTTGACCATCAGAACAGGGGTTGGCGCTTTTTGCGTGAAGACTGGAGGGGGTGATGGCGGTTGTCGAGGAGCGGAGTGCGGCGGAGATAGCGGCTGTGGCCCGGTTTAAGGAGCTTACGGAGCGGGTGCTGCCGGCGCGGGCGCGGGTGGAGGGGTGGCCTCTTCGGATGGATCACTGTTTCAAGAGGATTTGCCTGGACTGGGCCTTTGAGGATGCCTGGTATGGGCATGTGGGGCGGCCGGCAGAGAAGCATTTGCGGGGAGAGGGACTGGTGAAGGCTGTGCGGTGTGCGGAGGAGTTGATGGAGGGGGATGTGGCCTTGCTGCGGGAGCGGGATGCGGCGAGTTTGCGCTGGCGAGGGAAACGACCGAAACGTGGTGGGGAGGCGGCTTAGTGGCCTGGTCGAGGACAGAATGGCTGGGGGTTAACCCTTTCGGGGTTTGCCTTGCCGGGTACGTGGGATGGCCGGAACCTATGGCGGGGTGATACGTCTGTGTAGGATGGGCCGTGTTGAACGGCTGGGAATGTGGGGTTTGTGGATGAGTGGTTTGTTGGTGAACGGCGGGAGTGAGCGGCTGCATCCGAAGCCGCAGATGCGGCGGGATGGGTGGCGGAGCCTGAACGGGCAGTGGGACTTCTGCAAGGGGCGGGGTATCCAGTACAACGGGCCGGAGGAGGTGGCATGGGAGACAGCGATCACGGTGCCGTTTAGTCCGGAAACCGAGGCGAGCGGGGTGGCGGATCAGGGTTTTTATACGGCGGTGTGGTACCGGCGGACGTGGGAGCAGGAGCCGGTGGCGAAGGGCAAGCGGCTGCTGGTGCATTTTGAGGCGGTGGACTGGGCGGCGGTGGTTTGGGTGAATGGGAAGCGTGTTTGTTCGCACCAGGGCGGATTTACGCCGTTTTGCGCGGATATCACGCATGCGCTGGTGGAGGGGCCGGTGCAGGAGATTGCCGTGCGGGCGGAGGACGACTCGCTGGATCTGGAGAAGCCGCGGGGCAAGCAGGACTGGAAGCTGGAGCCGCATTCGATCTGGTACCCGCGGACTACGGGGATCTGGCAGGAGGTTTGGCTGGAGACGGTGGGGGAGGTTCGGATTGGAGGGCTGCAGTGGACGAGCAGCTTGAAGCACTGGGATGTTGGGATTGATGCGCGGATCGTTGAAGACGGACTTTGCGATGTGGGGATCAATGGGCGGGAGGAGAGTAGGCAATGCCAGCCGCTGAAGCTGAATGTGCGGCTGAGTGTGGGCGAGGCGATGATCGCGGAGGACCGGTACGCGGTGGTGGCCGGGGAGGTACACCGGCGGATTGCGTTGTCGGATCCTGGGATTGATGACTCACGGAACACGCTGTTGTGGTCGCCGATGTCGCCTACGCTGATCGATGCGGTGATCGAGTTGCGGTCGGCGGAGGGGGAGCTGCTGGACCGGGTGGAGAGTTATACGGCGATCCGGGCGGTGGCAACGCAGGGGGACCGGTTCATTTTGAATGGGCGGCCGCTGCCTTTGCGGCTGGTGCTGGACCAGGGGTATTGGAAAGAGACGGGGTTGACGGCACCGGATGATGCGGCGCTGCAGCGGGATATCGACCTGGTGAAGCGGCTGGGGTTTAACGGGGTGAGGAAGCACCAGAAGATTGAGTCGGAGCGGTTTTTGTACCTGGCGGACAAGGCGGGGCTGCTGGTGTGGGAGGAGATGCCGAGCGCTTACCGGTATACGACGAAGTCAGTGAACCGGTTGACGCGGGAATGGCTGGAGGTGCTGGAGCGGGACCGGAGCCATCCGTGCATTATTGCGTGGGTGCCGTTCAATGAGAGCTGGGGCGTGCCGGATCTGCCGGAGAGCCCGGCGCAACGGCATTACGTGCAGGGGCTGTACCACCTGACGAAGTCGATCGATCCGGACCGGCCGGTGATTGGGAATGATGGCTGGGAGAGTGTGGCTACCGACATGATCGGGATTCACGATTACGATGACAAGCCGGGGCGCATTACGGCGCGCTATGGAGTGAACGACATTGAGACGAAGCTGTGGAAGCATGAGCGGCCGGGTGGCCGGGTGCTGACGCTGGGGGGAAGGGATGTGACGACGAATCAGCCGATTGTGCTGAGTGAGTTTGGGGGGATTGCGTATGGGGGGAACCGGAAGGAGACGTGGGGATATTCGCGGTCGGGAACGGCGGAAGATTTTCTGGAACGGTACCGCGATTTGCTGGAGGCGGTGCGGGGGCTGCCGGCGCTGGCGGGGTTCTGCTATACGCAGCTGACGGATACCTACCAGGAAGTGAATGGCTTGTTGTATATCGACCGGACGCCGAAGGCGCCGCTGGAGTTGATGGCGCAGGCGACGAGTGGAGTGCGACCGGAGTTGGAGGAGCATGGGGAAGGGATGTGGGAGGATCAGCATGCGCCGCAGGGGCCGCATTTCCGGGCGGGTGTGCAGCCTTAGGGGAGTGGATTAAAGAAGCTAAAGGCGCTCACGCCGAGGACGCGAAGGTTGCGCCAAGGACGCGAAG
>CAZZWG010000326.1:0-2807 GCA_964657685.1 Verrucomicrobia bacterium Tous-C9LFEB
ACTCAACCCGAAGCCCAGCGCCATCACCTCCAGCGTCGGCAGGCCAACTCCCTTACGCCCCCGCTCCACATCCGACAGAAACGTCCGGTCAATCCCAAAATGCACAGCCACCTCCACCTGCGTCATCGCACGCTCCTGGCGCAACTGGCGGAACCGCCGGCCAAACCGGCTCGCAATATCCCGTGGGAGATCCGGCGATTCGGGGCACGCTTGCGCACGTGCTTTCATCACCAGCACCGGCTTCCCAGGGGGGGTCGACACGGGCATCCGCTGCCCCGGAGACGGGCAGGGCCGTGCCGCGGGGGAGGTCATCGGCCGGGTAGCCGTCTGCCCCGACGGCCGGAACCCGGCACCGGTGCGTAGATCGAGGGCAGCACGTTGCGGCAAGGAACGCATCGGATAAACCTGCATAAAGCCTCCAGGCGAGCCTCGGCGGTGTGTCTCTCCTCTTCACCGATGGGCTGCTACTCCTGAACGCGCGAAATCTCGAAAAATCGTGCCACGAAGCTCCAAAATTCAGCGGGGAAGACATCAGCTCCCCTTCAGCATCGAATCTGCGTCATGCCCGAACTCCCCGAGGTCGAAACCGTAGCGAACGGCGTACACGCCCGCGTCGCCAACCTCCGCATCGACCGCGTCTGGACCAGCGGAAAGCCGCAAACCTTCAAGACCCCGGAAGCGGAAATCGTCGAAACCCTCACCGGCGCCCGCATCGATCGTGTCCGCCGCGTCGGCAAAACCATCGTCGTCGATCTAAGCCGCAGCCCCGCACAGGCAGAGCCGCCCGCCAATCCTCCACACGACCAGTTCCTCGTCCACCTCGGCATGACCGGCCGCCTCCTCGTCTCCGCCCCCGAGGTCCCCTGGCCCCCCCACACCCACGCCGTCCTCACCCTCTCCGACGGCCGCGAACTCCGCTTCGTCGACCCCCGCCGCTTCGGCCGCCTCAGTACCCTCCGCGCCTACACCGGCCCCGGCGCCGAACCCACCACCATCTCCCCGGAAGCCTTCACCAAACTCTTCCGCGGCCGCAAGCTCGCCATCAAAGCCGCACTCCTCAACCAGACCATCCTGCACGGCATCGGCAACATCTACGCCGACGAAGCCCTCTTCCGCGCCGGCATCCGCCCCCGCCGCGCCGCCGGGCGCCTCACCCGCGCCCAACTCACCCGCCTCCACGCCGCCCTCCAGCAGGTCCTCGCCCGCGCCATCGAACTCGGCGGCTCCTCCGTCTCCGATTACGTCGACGCCGCCGGCGTCCGCGGCTTCTTTCAGCTCGAGCACATGGTCTACAGCCGCGCCGGCGAACCCTGCCGCCAATGCGCCACCCCGCTCAAAAAACTCATCGTCGGGGGCCGCACCACCGTTTACTGCCCAGGCTGCCAAACCTAAGCAGACGTCCCACAGCAAGGGGTCAGACCAAGTCCCACTTAGGTTGCAAAGTACCAAGGCAAAGCCTCTGGATGGAAGACTTTACCCGAAATACCCCGGGGTGGAGGGTACCCTCACCCCAACGCTCAGCAGCGGCTGGACACATGCTCCGCCGCAATCGCCGCCCCCAGCACACGCGTCGTCTGATCCTCCGGCACAATCTCCAGCTGATATCCCTGCAGCGGACTCATCTTCACCATCTCGTGCAGCTTGTTCCGCAGCAGCTTCAGGTCCAGAAAGCGCACGTTGTACCCCGTAAAGTAAAACTTGCCCGCACCCATCACATGAATGCTCGAGGCCACCGCCGCCGCCAGTGCCCTGTGCCAGAGCTCACGAAACTCCACGCAGCGTGGATCCGGATCATTCCGCCGGGTCGCCGCCTCAAACACCTCTTCCGGTTCCATGTCCAGAAACCGCAACCGCATCGCCCGGTGCCCCATAATGCCTTCCAGGTGCCCACGCCCCCCGCACCCGCAATAATTCTCGCGCTCATCCAGCGTCACCACCTGGTGCCCGCCCTCCCACACGCCTTCCATGAACGGATAGCACCCATACCCGATACCCGTCCCCAGCGTCCACACCCGAATCCTGCAATCCAGCTTGCCCGACTTCGCCGCCAGCCCCGCCGCAATCGCATCAGCGTCATTCGACACGCACACCGGCGCACTCAGCCCCCGCGCACGAAAAGCCTGGTGCAATAACTCGCCCATCCGCGCCCCCTTCAACTGCGGAAGGTTCGGCGCCTCCTCCACAACCCCATTCCGAATCAGGCCCGGAAGCGCCACACCCACCCCCGTAACGCTCTCCTTCTGCCCGTTCGCAGCCCGCAGCGTAATGTCGCAGATCGCGTCCACCAACGCGTCCGTGTGGTACTCCACCAGCGAGTCGTCATCCTCCGGGTCACCCGTCTGCACGCCCTCCGGAAACGTCATCGTCGGACCAACCAGCTTGCCTCCGATCATCTGGCCGGCATGCAATCGCTCTGCCACCACAACACCCACCGTAACCGGGTTCATAGCCGTGTCTTGCTCTGTTGTTGGGCGTATATCCATGGTGAGCATCCGTCCTCCTCGCAACAAGTGTTAGGAAAGCCTCGGCAGACGCACACGGGAAATGCGCGGCAGGGCCAGCGTGGAGTGACGGTAGCCTGCTTTCCCTATCGCAGTCAAACGGAAAAATCAACAACTGCGCCCAACGACATCAACCCCGGCCCGCAACAGCGCTCCCCGGCCCGCCTACTCGAACTTCGATAACCGATTCAACCCGTTAAACGCCGCCACCTTGTAACACTCCGCCAGCGTCGGGTAATTGAAAACCGTCTCGACAAAATAATCCAGCTTCCCACCCAGCGCCATCACCGCCTGGCCAATGTGCAC
>CAZZWG010000327.1:0-2799 GCA_964657685.1 Verrucomicrobia bacterium Tous-C9LFEB
TTTGCGTTGCCACCAAGAACAGAGATGGAGGTGCGGGGGAAGCCTGCCTCTTCAAGGGCCTGCAGGGCGAGTTGGCCTCGCTGTGCGTCGTGGAAGAGACAGATGAACTGGGTGGAATTAAGGGCTGACATGGTTTCTCTATCCTGGCGAGACCAGGGACGCGTGGAGGGGCACATGCTCTGCTTGCGGGTGCATGCGGCTCGCTCGTCCGAAGTTGGGGATTTGTGCTGAGTTAACAGCTGTTGCCGTGCATTTGGGGGTCGGTACTGTTGTGCTCTTCGGGTCAATACCTGCAAGCACCAGCGTGTGCAACAGGCTTTTGGGTGCCGAAACGTAACGTGACGTTGCTCCGTTTTTCCAGAATTTATGGAGAGCCGGCGGCGGAAGAGAAATGTTCAGCATTGAACACTTTGGTCACAGGATTGCTCAGACGTGGTATCTGCTGAGGTTCAAGTTGTATTGACGTTCTATTCACGCAGGCGCAGGTTAGGGGAAAGCTCAGACCCTGGAGGCGAACCTATGTTGGGTGACAATGCACCGGCGCAGAAGATGACGCAGCGGGACGATGAACACGTGATGCCGTGGCACATTGCGGCGGGGGATGATGGCTTACTGCGGGATGCCATTCTGGTGGCGACGATGGATGGCGAGGAGATGGTGAAGATCTCGTTGCATGTGGCAACGACGCCGGCCGAGGTGGAAGTTCGAAAGGATGTCGCGTGAGGCCTTTGTGAAGTGGGTTGTGCGCTTTGCCGTGGGTGAAAGCCCATGCGCTTTGGCTTGCGCATGGGCTGGCATGGAACGGCTTAGTTGTTGAGTTGGTAGTTGACGGTGATGGTGGTTTCAACGGGTGTGGGTTCCCCGTTGAGGAGATAGGGTTTGTAGGTCCACTGTTGGACGGCCTCGATGGCGGACTGCCGGAGTTCGGGGGGGCCGGAGATGATGGAGAGCGAATCGACGGTGCCGTCCCTGGTGATGATGGCGTGTAGGACGACGGCGCCTTCGATGCCCGCGGCTTTGGCTTCGGGTGGATAGACGGGGTTGATCCTGTTGGTGACCTGACCGGCCATAACGCCCGCAGCGATGCGGACGTTTCCGGGTGCTGCCGGTGTGGATTGTGGCGCAGCAGTCAGCAGGCTGGTTCGAAAGGCCCAGGCTGAACCGCAGGTGGAGGCGGCGATCAGGGTGCAGGCGACCATGGAGGCGAGGCGGTTGGTGCGGCTGAGCTGAAGGGGTTTCCGGGTGAGGTGCATAAGTCTCCTTTCAAGAGCGTTGAGAGTGTGGGTATCGAAGATGCCGATCGCGTGGGAGGTTGTAGCTGGCTTCGCCTGGAGCAGCAGCGTGGCCAACTGGAGGAGGGAACGGGCGTAGAGCTGGCGCGTGCCGAGGGTATGGCGGGTGAGAGCGTCCGTGGCCATCTCGTCGCAGATCCACTCGCGGCTTTCGACCATGCGGGCGCGGGTGGCGCGGAAGAAAGGGTGGAAGGCGATGGGAAGGGTAAGGAGTTCGTAGAGGAGATTGTGAGCGAAGTCGTGCCGCTGCATGTGGGCGCACTCGTGGGCGAGAAGGGCGTGGAGGGTGGGATCGTCGAGGGTGAAGAGGAGGTTTGGCGGAACGAGAACATACTTTTGGCGGAGGCCGAAGGTGAGTGGGGTTTGGATCCGGGGGGATTCGGCGAGGATGGCGTTGCGGATGGCGAAGTGTTGGGTGATGCGGGTCCAGGCTGCCTGGATGGCCGGAGTGGTTGAGGGGGCGGAGGCGGATTGGCGCAGGGCTGCGGTTTTGCGAATGCCCCAAAGGAGTCTTAGCGCGAAGTAGGTGGTGCCGAGCAGGTAGGCGAGGAGGAGTGTGGACTTCAGGGGAGAGGGGAGGGTTTGGCTGAGGGTGGACGTGGGGCCGAAGGTGAAGGTGATGGTAGGGAAGGCGCCGTGATGGCTCCGCTGAACGAGTCGGGCGAGGGTGTTGAGCCAAGGCCAGGAGCGAAGGCAGAGAGCGGGGAAGATGGCTTCAAGGAGGAGAGTGGCTACCCAGAGGCGGTGCAGGATGCGGGGGTTGTGGCGGCGGAGGGCAAAGGCGGCGAGGGTGGCTCCGGCGAAGAAGAGCGGTGTTTGCCAGAGGCTGTTGAGGAGGTAGGCGAGGAGAAGGGAGGTCATGCGTTTGGCTCCCCAGGCTCGGCGTTGGTTTCTGTGGTTTCGAGGCGGCGGGCGAGTTCGGCGAGTTTCTTGGGGTCGAGATGGCGGGTTTTGATGAGGCTCATGACGAGTTCTTCGCCGGAGCCGCCGAACATGCGGTCGACGAGGTCGCGGACGGCGTGGCCGAGGGCGCGTTCTTCGGTGACGGCGGCGCGGTAGAGGAAGGCGCGACCCTGAAGTTCGCGTTTCAGCTTCTTCTTGCGGGCAAGGATGTTGAGCATGGTTTGGACGGTGGTGTAGGCGAGCGGGGGGTGGAGCCGGGCCTGGACTTCGGCGACGGTGCGGGGGCCGTGCTGCCAGATGACCTGCATGATGCGGAGTTCGAGGGGGGTGAAGGGGTGTTGGGTGGAGGGTGGCAAGGAAGTCTCCTAAGTGATTAGGAGTTTGCACCTGAGGAGTGCGGGATGTCAACTAATAGTTTAGGACTGCTGTGCCTGTGTCTTAGCGACGAGGGGTGAGGTTAGAGGGTGTAGCGGTCGCCGTCGGCGCGGACCTGGCCGAGGGTGGCGAGGATTTGGAGGATGTCGGCTACGCGGTCGCGGCGGGCGCTGCGGAAGGTGGCGGCGATTTCGGCGGGGGATTGCTGGGCTGTGGCGCGGAGGGCGTT
>CAZZWG010000328.1:0-2794 GCA_964657685.1 Verrucomicrobia bacterium Tous-C9LFEB
ATCTTCTCCACCAACGCCATCAACTGCGCCGGATACAAACTCTGCGCGCCATCACTCATCGCCTTGTCCGGATTCGGGTGCATCTCCATCAACAACCCATCCCCTCCCGCCGCCACCGTCGCCAACGCCATAGGCGCCACAAACTCACGCTTCCCCACCCCATGCGAAGGATCGCCCAACACCGGCAAATGCGTCAGCGACTTCAACACCGGAATCGCCGAGATATCCATCGTGTTGCGCGTATACGTCTCAAAGGTCCGGATCCCGCGCTCGCACAACATCAGGTCATAGTTCCCCCCGGCCAGGATGTACTCCGCCGAAAGCAACAACTCTTCAATCGTCGCCGCAATCCCGCGCTTCAGCAGCACCGGCTTCCGCACCCGCCCCAGTTCGCGCAGCAGGTTGAAATTCTGCATATTCCGCGCACCCACCTGGAAGCAGTCCACATACGGCAGCATTGGCTCAATCTGCGCGATCTCCATCACCTCGCTGATCACCAGCAAGCCAAATTCATCCGCAGCCTCGCGCATCATCTGCAGCCCCGGTATCCCCATCCCCTGGAACGAGTACGGCGACGACCGCGGCTTGAACGCGCCACCCCGCAGAAACTGTGCGCCCGCCGCCGCGCACTGTTCCGCGCTCAGCCGTATCTGCTCCCTGCTCTCCACCGAGCAAGGCCCCGCCATAATCACAATCTCCTCGCCGCCAATCACCACGCCGTTCGGAAAATGAACCCGCGTCCCCTCCGGCCGGAAACCTCGCCCCGCCAGCTTGTACGGCGAGCTGATCCGATACGCCTGCTGCACCCCCGTCAACACCTGGAACTCCGTTACCTCAAAGTGCGCCGGCGTCCCCACCCCCGCCAGGATCGTCTGCACCTCACCTGTGGTCCGGTGGACATTGAAACCCAACTCCACCATCCGCTCAATCACCAGCGCGATCTGCTCATCGGTGGCATGGTCCTGCATCGCAACGATCATCACAAACTACCCTCCTCGCAGCCGCAACCTGCGCAACCCGCGAACATCATCTCTGCCGCACCAGCGGCCCTACTCCCACAACCAGCCCAACCACTTACCAACCGGCTCCGGCTACCAACTACCGGCTACGGAAACCCTCAAGGTGCTACCGTCGTCTGCACCGCCGTACCGGCCTGTCCACTCTCACCGCCCGCATCGACCCTCTGCAAAGCTCGCATCACGTCCATAATCCGGTAATAAATGTCCTGCATCTGCACCGCCGTCAGCGGTCCCGGATTCACACTCCGCACATGCTCAAACACCGTCGTCTCCCGGTTCGGCTCATAAATCGCCGACCCCGTTCGCGCCTTTAACCGCCCAATCTCCACCGCAGCCGCAGCCCGCTCATTCAGTAGCCGCACAATCTGCTCATCCAGCCCATCGATCTTGCTACGCCAGTCCGCAATCTCCATATCGCTCTTCCTCGCACCCCGGAACCGGCCACCTTCACCGCCCCGGAAAATCTCTTCCCTGCACCCTACACCACGCCGCAAAAACCACGTCGTTCAAAACACAACCAGCATCCTCACACCTTCGCCCCGGCAGGCACCTCACCCGCCACACTTCCAGCCTCCACCTCACCCCCAATCCCCGCCGCATCCACGTCCCCCCGTTTGTCATTCCCGAAGGGAACCTGCGTTTCGTCAGCACCGCCACCACCCCGGGTGCCCCGTTCTTTCGCAGCCTCACCGCGAAAGGGCGGGGTGCTCTCCCCCCGAGCGCCACCACCCACAACTACCCCACCCTTCAACTCCCGCACAAACCGCCCAACCACCTCCGCAGCCTCCCCCGCCGCCGTCCGCTCCACCAACCCCACAATCGCAGATCCCACCACAGCCGCATCCGCAAACGTCCCCACCGTCCGCACATGCTCCGCAGTCGACACCCCAAACCCCAAAGCAATCGGCAACGTCGTATAAGCCCTCAACCGCGAAACCAGCCCGGCCGCATCCGAAGCCAAAGAAGTCTGCGTCCCCGTAATCCCTACCCGCGAGATCGCATACACAAACCCTTTCGAATTTTCCCCAATCGCCTTCAACCGCGCATCCGGCGAAGTCGGCGCCGCGAGAAACACAGGCGCCAAATCGTTCTCCCGCATGCAAGCCAGGTACTCGTCAGCCTCCTCCACAATCATGTCCGTCAGCAGCACCCCATCCGCCCCATTCGCCTTCGCCGCCTTCGCAAACTCACGCAAACCCATCCGCATCACGGGATTCAGGTAGCTGAACAAAATGATCCCCGCCTCCGGTCGTAGCCGCCGAATATCCAGGCAGCAATCCAGCACATCACTCAACCGCGTCCCCCGCGCCACCGCCCGCTCACTGGCCCGCTGAATCACCGGCCCATCCGCCAGCGGATCGCTGAACGGCACACCAAGCTCGATCACATCCGCCCCGTTATCGATCGCCGCCACCGCCATATCGCGCGTCGTCGCCAGGTCCGGATCACCGGCAGTCAGATAAACCACCAACCCCGGCTTGTTCACAAAAGATATCGGCATCGCTACTTCACTCCCTCGGCCACACGCACAGTGCCCGTAGTCATCCCGAGCCGCGCACTGATCTGCAACATCAACGCCCGCCCATCCTCCTGCTCCACCCCAAACCGCTCCAGAAACTCCGCCGGCGAGCACTCCAACAAAGCCATCCCCAATGCCTGCCGCAGGTACCCAGCCGTCTCCTGCCCAACAAGTCCCTGCTTCCGCCCATCCGCTCCCAAAGCCGTCACAATCTCCTCAAACCGCTCCCGCGTCGTCCCAATCGCCTCAGGAAACA
>CAZZWG010000329.1:0-2769 GCA_964657685.1 Verrucomicrobia bacterium Tous-C9LFEB
CAGCCGCCGGCCAAGGCCTTGGCTCCCGCAACCAGAACCGCAGAAGCCTGAAACGCCGACGCCGACGCCGACAAGCGTGCAGCACCCAACCTCCTCGCACGCATCGTTTCGTCAGGGCCCGGCTTCAGCCGGGCCATAACCCAGCCGAAACGAATCGGCTTCAGCCGCCGGGTAAGGCCTTCAGGCCAGCATCATTCCACCGCCAACCTCCAGGCTGCCCCGGACGTCTACGCAACCACCGCACTCGCCGGCAAAACATCCATAAACGGACTCACCGAAAACACAGCCTTCCCCGGCCCAGGCTCCCCATACCCCGGCGGCGGCGGCAACCGGAAACTCAACAAAGTATCCCGGTAAACCTCCAACAACCGCAGGTGATACTCCAAAGACGCTCCCTCAGGATTCAACTTACCCAAAGGCGTCGTAGGCTCCGGACACCACGTCGTAAACCGCGGCACCACGCCCCGCGCCATAAAGTACTCCAGCCCCTCCTGCGTAGAAGCCACAGCCTTCTCCACATCCGTATACCCAACCGGCTTCGCCATCTCAATCCCCGCCACGAAGTTAGGAATCACCCGTGAAGGCCCAAACACCTCCGCCGCCTCCACCACCCGCTTAATCCACTCCTCCCGCCCGATATACCGGTTCTTCCCCGGCGAATACGCCGCAAATAACTCCGGATCCCACACCTCATAGTTAGGGTGATAGATCTTCGCCCCCGCATCCTTCAACCGCTGCACATCCGACTTCACCCACGCCTGCGTAACTACCTTCCCAATCCACTTATCCGGAAACCGCCGCTCAATCGCCTCCACATACTTCGTATAAAAATCAACCTCACTCTCCCCCGCCAGCGTCGACGTAATACTCCCCCCCGTCACCGTATACGCCTTCGCCGGACTTTCACTCGCCGCCAATAAGTCCAGCGCCTCTAAGATGTCCTCAACATTCTTCACCCCGGTATAAGGCCGCTTCGCCGCAATCTGCTCCCGGTAGTTATGGTTAATATCGCAAAACTGACACTCCTCCTTCTCGCCGAAGTACTGGCAAATCCGAAAGATCGTCAGGTAAATCAAATAGCCCCACTCAATCGTCGGCGCAATCTCCGCCGCGTTCTTCCCATCCTTTAACTTCGCCCCGTAATGCGCCGGCATCGGCGGCAACCCAACCTTCGCCAGCAACGCCCCATCCGCCGTCAACCACCGCTCTCCCTCATGCAGCACCACCTTGTACGGCGACCCCGGATTCAACCGCACGGACACAATCGTCCGCCGCAACCCAAAAGGCCCCCCGGTCAGCGCAATCTCCTCCGGCGTCTTCAACTGCTCCGTCGTATTCAAATCCGACTGGTGCACCATGTTGAACGAAAAAATAAAGTAAGACTTAGGCTGATGCTGCTCCCCGGCCTTGGGGTCGACCAAAGCCTCCGGCGCAAACGACAAGCCACGCCGCAACAGATCCGCCTTCACCACCGCCTCCGCCGGCAGCGTCGGATGCCGCGCCGCATACCCCGCCAGCCGCTCCACCGCCCCACCAGTCTCTACGATCTCCGTCACAGCGCTCATCGTTCCCCCATCTTGTCCACCAGATTGGACGCACGCCCGTACGCCGCGATTCCACCCGCTTGCACCGTCTCGAACTCCTCCATCGATAACCGCCACGCCCGCGCTGCCCGCCGCTCAATCTGCCTCAAAAAGCTCCATCAACGACCCCACACAAAGCTCCGGCCCCTCCGCCCGCAGCGCCTCCGCAGAAAAGATCCCCGTCGCCACCGCAATTACCTCCAGCCCATTCGCATGCGCCGCCTGCACATCGGCCGGCGTATCCCCAACAACACACACCGCCACCCCCGCCCCGACATCCTTCCGCACCCGCGCCAGCGCCCCCCGAAACACCTCACTCCGGCTCTCACACCCATCGCTGTACCCGCCATGCTGGAAGTACTCCAGCAACCCGCACTCCCGCAACTTCGCATCCCCCACCCGCGCCAGGTTTCCCGTAGCCGTCGACAGCACCGCCCCCCGCCCCCGCAGATGCTCCAACACCTTCTCCGCTCCCGGCAGCACCTCAATCTCCATCTGTCCCCGGTTCGCCTCCACCTGCGCCCCCACACCCTCGCAGATCTCCCGCATCCGCCCCCGCCATCGGCCTTCCTCCACCCCTCCCCGCACAAAAGCATCCCGAAGAATGCCCTCATCCACGTTCCCATGCGTCACCACGCCATCCAGGTTCATCGCCCGTCCGGCCGCCGCACTCAGCGCATCGCAAAACGCAAAATAGTGTACCGCATCCCTGCAGTTCAGCAATGTGCCATCAATATCAAACAAATACGCCCGGTACTCATCCCATCCCCGCGAAAGCCGCTTCGTAGCTACCATCTCCCCAGCCTAGCAAACGTCGTGAGCGCCCCCCGCACGCGGCCCACCAACTCAGCCCAGTCCCCCTGCGCCACTTGCCGCCACAATCGCAAACTCGGGTACCACGCCGAGTCCTCCCGCCCCACCATCCACCGCCAGTCCGCAAACCGCTGCAGCAACACCCAACATTGCACCCCCAGGGCCCCCGCCAGGTGCGCCGCCAGCGTATCCACCGTGATCACCAGGTCCATCTCCGCAATGGCCGCCGCCAGCGGCAAAAGCCCATCCCCCACCTCAAACACATCCCGCCCCTCCACCCCGCTCCACTCCCGCCGCGCCGAGTCCCCCTGCAAACTCCAGAACTCCACCCCCTCCACCTCCAGCAACCCCCGAAACACCTCAAACGGCACAG
>CAZZWG010000330.1:0-2752 GCA_964657685.1 Verrucomicrobia bacterium Tous-C9LFEB
TGTACCGGACATTGCCGGCAATGTGGTGGTCTATGGGCTGCTCTGATGTCGGGGGGTTGCAGTCTCCCGTGAGGATTGAAAAGCTTGTGCTGCAGGTCCGTTAGAAATGGCCATTTGAGTTGGGTGTTGTCCCCTGAAAGTGTCATCGTGGTCTGCAAGGTTTGCGGCCTGCGGTGATACTTTTCTGGAGTTGTCGTACCCAACGGTGAGCTGGTTTGGGCCCTTTTGGGAATGGTGCGCGCGTTGTTTCTGAGTCAAGTTCGATTCAGCGATGCGAGCCATGCTCAAAGGATGGGTGCTCTGCGCCAGAGCGACGGTCACAGGCTGGCGACTGATTGCGCTTTGCTTGTTGAGGTGCGTGGTTCTGGGCGGGTGCGGCTCAGTGGGTGCGCCGCGCGAGGTTGCTGGGACTTCGATCTCGCTGCATGGGCTGGCGCGCGGCGGGCAGCAGCCGTTGAGTCATGCTGCGATCGGGTTGTATGCGGCGGGAACGACGGGGCCTGGGTCGGCCGCGACTTCGCTTCTTACGCAGCCGGTGTTCACCGACAGCAGTGGTGACTTTGAGCTGAATGGGCTTTACCAATGCCCCACGCCGAATGCGCAGATTCTACTGACGGCGCAGGGCGGCAATCCTGGGTTGACGAGCGCTACGAACAATACCGGCATCGCGATGATGGCGGCGCTGGGTCCCTGCTCGGGTCTGGCGAATGTTTTTGTGACTCTGAACGAAGAGACCACGGTGGCGGCGGTTTGGGCGCTGGCTCCGTTCATGAGTTCTATGGCGGACGTGGGGTCGACTGCGGGTGATCCGCTCTTTGCGGATGCGGTGCTGCAGGCCCAGCAGATGGTGGACCTGGCTGCGGGCACGGCACCGGGGTCGGCGCCGGCAACCGGCTATGTCGTGCAGGTGGATAAGGTGAACCACATGGCGGATGTTCTCGCCAGCTGCATTAATTCGAGCGGGGGTGTGGCGGGGGATGGGAGTTCTTGCGGGGCCTTGTTTCAGGTTGCGACGCCGGCGGGCGGGCAGGCGCCCACGGACACGGTTGCGGCTGCGTTGAATGTTGCCAGGAACCCGACGCGCGGTGTGGTTGCGTTGTTTGATTGCATCACGCCTTCGGCGCCGTTTCAGCCGGTGCTGGCAGCGGCTCCCGCGGACTGGACGCTGGGGTTGTCCCCGGTTCCGGCGGAGCCTGCCCTCAGCCCTGGGACGGGAAGCTACAGCACGGCGCAGAGTATGACGATGACAGACGCGACGGCGGGCGCGGTGGTGCGTTACACGCTCGATGGCACAACGCCTTCGCTCGGGTCGCCCGTCTACACTGGGGCTATTCCGATTACGGGCACAACTGTGGTGATGGCCGCTGCGTTTCTTGGCGGGATGCAGAGCGTTTCGGCGCAGGCGAGTCTGAGCGTGAACGCTGCGCCGGCGCGGCTGGCGTTTGCCCAGCAGCCTGCCGGCGGTGTTGCGGGGGCGTGGCTTACCCCTGCGCTTACGGTGCAGGTGCTGGATAGCAGTGGGAATTTGAGTACATCGTTTGGTGGCACGGTCACGCTGGCTCTGGGTGGAGGTGGGTCCGGGGTGCTGAGCGGGGTGACGACGCAGACGGCGGTGGGGGGCGTGGCGATTTTTCCGCACCTGAGTGTGAGCAGTGCGGGGAGCTACACGCTGGTGGCGGCGAGCGCTGGGTTAACGTCGGCGACGAGTGCGGGATTTGCCGTTGCGGCTGAGTCAAACGGAGGTGAGCAGGCGACGAGCGCGCTTGCGTTTACGGACACGGTCGGTCTGAATTTGCACCTTAGCTATGGCGGGACGCTGTATGCGAATTTTCCGTTGGTGATGTCCTCGCTCCAAGATCTTGGGGTGCATCATGTGCGGGACGGACTGATCGATTTTGGGTCAGGATCGAACTACTACTACACGGAGTATCAGCAGTTAGCGGCGCAGGGCATTCGCGGCGATTACATCACGTCGATCGGCCAGAGTGAGGCGTTGATGAAGGCGTATCCGGCGCGGGTTGGCGGGATGGAGGCACTGGAGGCGCCGAATGAGTATGACAGCAGCGGCGACGTGCATTGGGCGACGGCGCTGGCGGCGTTTCTTCCGGTATTGCACGACGCGGTGCATGGGGCGAGCCCGATGGCGGGTGTGACGCTGCTGGGACCGAGCCTGGTGAACAGCAACTGGACGTCAGCGACGGCGAATTCTTACGCGCTGTTGGGTGCTGTGAGTGGGATGTTCGATGAAGGAAATTTGCATAACTATCCGGGAGGGCGGAATCCGGGGACGGCGGGATGGACGCCGCAGGGATATGGGAGCATTGCGTTTGCGATCTCTGCAGCGCGGCAGACGTGGCCCAGTGTGCCGCTGGTGACGACGGAGACGGGGTACTGGGATGATGCGGGTGCCAATGAAAGCGTGCCGGATGCGGTGATTGGAAGATATGCGCCGCGGGTGCTGCTGGAGCAGTACATGGCGGGGATACGGCGGACGTACCTTTATGAGTTGGCGGACAACCCGTACGCGGGGGGATCGTATGGTTTGCTGAAGGCGGATGGAACGAAGAAGCCGGCTTACCTGGCCCTGCAGGGGCTGACGCATCTGCTTGCGGATGCGGGTTCCGGGTATGCGCCCGGCACGATGGCGTGGAGTATGACCGGGAACGGAACGGATCTGCATCACCTGCTGATACAGAAGAGGGATGGCACGTTTCTGCTGGCGCTATGGGTGGAGGAGCCTGCCTATGATGTG
>CAZZWG010000331.1:0-2732 GCA_964657685.1 Verrucomicrobia bacterium Tous-C9LFEB
GAAGTTCCAGGGGATGATCTGGCCGACGACGCCGAGGGGCTCGTGGTAGTGGTAGGCGACGGTGGTGGAGTCGATTTCCGAGATGCCGCCTTCCTGGGCGCGGATACAGCCGGCGAAGTAGCGGAAGTGGTCGATGGCGAGGGGGAGGTCGGCGGCGGTGGTTTCGCGGATGGGTTTGCCGTTGTCCCAGGTCTCGACGGTGGCGAGGAGGTCGAGGTTGTCCTCCATGCGCCCGGCTATGCGTTCGAGCAGGCGCGAGCGTTCGGTGGTGCTGGTGCGGCCCCAGGCGGCGCGGGCGGCGTGGGCGGCGTCGAGGGCGAGGTCGACGTCGGCGGCCTGCGAGCGGGCGATTTTGCAGAGGACTTCGCCGGTGACGGGGGTGATGTTGTCGAAGTACTGGCCGGATTGCGGGGCGATCCAGCGGCCGCCGATGTAGTTGTCGTAGCGCTCGCGGAGGTGGATGGGGTGGGCGCCGGTGGCGGGGGAGAGGGCGGGGATGGTGGCCATGGTTTTTGGCTCCTTGCGGTGTTGGGTAAGGTGTTGGGTTTACCGGGGGCGGGCGATCCAGGCGCGCAGGGAAGGTGGTACGCGCAGCGGCGTCATCATACGCCGGGGGTGGAGGGGTTGTCAGGGTTTCGCGAGCGGCCTGTTTCGGAAGTGGCGGGGCGGTAGCTGGTGAGGCAACAATGCAGGGAATACCCGCATCCTTTACCCTTCCAATCGCGTCTATACCCATGGTAGACTTTGTAGCGCTGACGACTTGCGCCTTTGAGTGTCGAAGCTCCTCTGAGACAGTGCGAAACCTGAAGGGTTTTGCTTTGATTGTCCATGTGCTTTTGTCCTGCGCCTGCGGCTTTAGACCGCAATTTTTTCCTCAGCGCCCCTGTAACAACCCCCGGGAAAGCTGCGCCAGTCTCTACCGCCGGCGACAGGCTTTGCCAACAAATAGCCCGCGCGAAGACAGCGGGACTCGCTTGAGGAGTGCTTGAGGCCGTGGCTGAAGAGATTGATAAGTACGAAGAAGATGTAGACCGGCTGATTGAGACCGGCAAAGAAAAGGGATACCTCACGTTCGGCGAGGTGAATGACCTGCTGCCCGGCGATATCACGTCGCCTGATGATCTGGACGATTTGATGACCACGATCAACACCCAGGGCATCGATGTGCTCGCGGGTGAGGGCCGGCGTGGGCGTGGCGAGCGTGGGGATCGCGAGGACCGGGACGACGAGAGTGAGGGCGGCGCGGGGGAGGACTCTGATGTCGAACTGGATCTTTCGCCGGGAACGCTTGAGAAGACCAATGACCCTGTGCGCATGTACCTGCGCGAGATGGGTACGGTGCCGCTGCTGACGCGCGAGGGCGAGGTTGAGATCGCCAAGCGGATTGAGCGTGGGCAGATGCGCGTGATGAAGGCGATCTCGCGGTCGCCGATCGTGATTCGCGAGATTACGGGGCTGGGCGAGGACCTGAAGCGCGGCGTGCGCAATATCAAAGAGGTGGTGACCTTCGACGAGGAGGAACTGACCGAGGAGATTGTGCAGGCGCGCGTGAAGAAGACCGCCAAGCGCATTGACGAGCTGGTGAAGCACCAGGCGAAGGCCGCGGAGTTCCAGGCGAAGCTGGCGGAGCCGCAAGGCAAGGACGCGAAGGCCAAGGCCAAGGAAGAGCGTCGCTGCCGCTGGATGCTGGGGCGTGAGCAGGTGTATGTGACGCGGATTGTCCGCGAGCTGAAGTACACCAACGCTGAGAAGAAGCGGCTGCTGGACAAGGTCAACAAGACGGTTGAGTCGATGCGGACGCTGGAGCGGCAGATCCGGTCGCTGGATCACAAGTTCGAGCAGTCGCGGTCTGAGGAGTTGCGCAAGGAGTACCGGCGTCAGCAGAAGAATTGCCGGACGGATCTTGAGCGGCTGGAAGGCGAGATTGGCATTCCGCTGGAGAACCTGAAGCGCACGCAGCGCGAGATGGTCCAGGGCGACATGGATGCGGAGCGGGCGAAGCGGGAGCTGATCGAGGCGAACCTGCGGCTGGTTGTGTCGATTGCGAAGAAGTACACGAACCGTGGTCTGCAGTTCCTGGACCTGATCCAGGAAGGCAACATCGGCCTGATGAAGGCGGTGGACAAGTTCGAGTACCGGCGCGGCTATAAGTTCTCGACGTATGCGACGTGGTGGATTCGGCAGGCGATCACGCGGGCGATTGCGGATCAGGCTCGTACGATTCGTATCCCGGTACACATGATCGAAACGATCAACAAGCTCATCCGGACCAGCCGCCAGCTGGTGCAGGAGCTTGGGCGTGAGGCTTCTTCGGAAGAGATTGCGCGGCGTATGGATATCCCGGTGGCGAAGGTGCGCAAGGTGTTGAAGATTGCGCAGGAGCCTATCTCGCTGGAGACGCCGATCGGTGAAGAAGAGGATTCGCACCTTGGGGACTTCATTGAGGACCGCATGGCGGTATCGCCGTCGGATGCGGTGATCTCGGTGAACCTGAAGGAGTACACCAGCCAGGTGCTGCGTACATTGACGCCTCGCGAAGAGCGGGTGATCAAGATGCGGTTTGGGCTGGAGGATGGCTCGGAGCACACGCTGGAAGAGGTTGGGCAGAGCTTCCAGGTGACGCGTGAGCGCATCCGGCAGATTGAGGCGAAGGCACTGCGGAAGTTGCGGCATCCGAGCCGCAGCCGCAAGCTGAAGGCGTTTGTGGATGGGGTGAAGGAGCTTTAGGGCTT
>CAZZWG010000332.1:0-2722 GCA_964657685.1 Verrucomicrobia bacterium Tous-C9LFEB
CAGCCTGTCAGCCCCGAAAGCAAAACCTCACGCACCCCTCATCGACTCATCCAACCCCGCCGCAAACCGCCTCACCAACACCTCCGCCTGCCGCTGCCGATAACCAAACATCGCCTTCATCGCCAGCGGTCCCACCCAGGCTGCCATCCAACTCAACGCCGGCACCGGCAACTCATACTCCACCGCGTCCTTCACCACCGACCCCGCCACGCCGCCACGCTCTTCCGCCCGCACCGAATGGCAATGCCGCCAATACGCAAACGGCCCCTTCACCTGCACATCGCAAAACCCCTCACCCCACCGAAAATCCTCAATCCGCGCCAGCCACGGCACCCGCACCGGCACCCCCGGCCCCACTCTTGCTGTGATCAACAACGTCGTCCCATCGCCAGCAAACATCCCACTCGTCCCCTCCGGCATTCCACTCGGCGGCGCCAGCTTCATCTCATCAATCCGCGCCCGCTGCCACCCCGGCATCAACGGCGGCAGATGCCGGGGATCCGCAAAGAATCCAAACACCACACCTACAGGGAAGGGAAGCCACTGCTCCGTCTCAAATCGCTGTCTCATAATCCTCTTCAGATGCCCCCCACCCACAAAGCAAAAGCGGCGACCCTGGGAAGGCCGCCGCTCTCTATCCACCAACAACCGGCCACTGCACCTAGGGCATCAAGACCGAATCAACCACATGCACCACGCCATTCGACTGGTACACATCCGCCGTCGTCACCGTCGCGGTGCCGCCCTTGGCATCGGTGATCTTCACACTCGATCCATCCAGCGAAAACGTCAGCGGCTCGCCCTGTACCGTCTTCACCGTCAGCGATCCACCGGCCTTCTTGATCTCCTTCACCAGCTTCTTGGAGTCATACGTCCCGGATACCACGTGGTAGGTCAGGATCTTCGTCAACTGGTCCTTGTTCTCCGGCTTCACCAGCGTGTCGACCGTGCCTGCCGGCAGCTTCGCAAACGCATCATCGGTCGGCGCAAACACCGTGAACGGGCCAGCCGAATTCAACGTATCCACCAGGCCCGCAGCCTTCACCGCCGTCACCAGCGTCGAAAGGTTCGGCGCCGCCGAGGCATTCGCCACAATCGTCTTGTTCGCATACATCGGCGCGCCGCCTACAGCCGGATCCGTCTTCTGCGCCACCGCGCCCAGGGAAGCCATCGCCAACACGCCGCTCGCCACTACTGCCAAAATGTTCTTCATCTTTTACCTTTCACATCACTCATTTGCGGCGAACCAAACTTTGGCCTTGGGCGTCTCAGGTTCGCCGGCTTCTGGCGCCCACCACCCATCTAACGCGCCCTCCACCCCACCGGATGCAACTCCTTTCAATTTCCTGCCACATTTTCGCCACCTCAACAACCGCCGTGTACCTCCCTAGTCGCGTTGACAAACCCAAGCCACCGCCGTCAACTTAAAGTTGGATGGCTGCCGCAGATCAACCTCGCCCCGGGAACGAACTCCACGCCCGTGCCGCAGCCCACCTCGCTGCCTCGCCCGAGGACTGCACCATCGCCGAGCGCCGCGGTCTCTTCCTCGTCGGCCTCTTCAAACTCTCCAAAGCCCTCTTCTTCGTCTCCATCGGCGCCGGCGCCCTCCACCTGGTCCATCGCGACCTCGGCGTCTTCGTCATGCGCCTCGTCGACTCCCTGCCCATCGACCCCGAAGGCCGCGTCGTCTCCATGATCATGGACAAAGCCGACCTCATCGACGCCCATGACCTCCGCCGCATCGGCGCCGGCGCCTTCATCTACGCCGTCCTCTGTCTCATCGAAGGCACCGGCCTCGTCCTCCGCAAAACCTGGGCCGAGTACTTCACCACCGTCCTTACCTTCATGGGCCTGCCCGTCGAAACCTTCGAGATCCTCCGCCGCTTCACCTGGTTCAAGGTAGGTGCCCTCGTCATCAACCTCGCCATCCTCTTCTACCTGCTCTGGGTGCTGAAGAAGCGCGGCAAAAATACCTATCCCCCATTCGCGTAGTTTCGCCTCTTCTTCGCTACAACTTCTGCGTCATCTGCACAAGTAGGCGTTTTGAGACGAATCGCCCTGGTAAACACCACCTGTCGTAGTAAAGCCCCGCAACACCCCAATCCGTACAAATTTCCACATTTGCGCATGGAAAAAACCTGCGCTCCACCAAATTAGGACTGGACTTCCCACCGTCCCTGATCGATCTTTGTTCAAGCGGTGGTCAAAAGTGGTCAAAAAGGGAAAATCGGAATGGAAACCGAAGCTCCTGGCAACATTCTAGGCCCCCCGCAACGCAACCGAGGTATCAGGACGGGTTCGACACCATGGCAGTTCGTGGCAACAACCCGACCCGCGTAGACGAAAAAGGACGCCTGAAGGTCCCCACCGACTTCAAGCGCCGGCTGGACGAGGAGTTTGGTGAGACGGAGTACTTCATCACGAGCCGCGATGGCGACCGTGCTGAAATCTACCCGCTCAAGGTCTGGGAAGAGATCGAGGCCAGGATGGCTACGGTGCCCTCGATGAATCCCGCAAGAAAGAAGTTCGAAGACATCACCAACTACTACGGCGGTGTCGTCGGCTATGACAATCAAGGCCGCCTCCTTATGCCGCAGCTGCTCCGCACCCGGGCCCGGCTCGAGGAAGACGTAGTGGTAATCGGCAAAGGCAGGCATCTCGAGGTCGTCAACCGCGACCGCTTCGAGGTCAACCTTGAAACCAACCCGATGACGGCAGACGA
>CAZZWG010000333.1:0-1157 GCA_964657685.1 Verrucomicrobia bacterium Tous-C9LFEB
GCCGCCCGTCAAACCTGCATCGCCACCGCCGAGCACTTCGGCTGCGTCTTCGACGAAATCATCCCCAGCTCAACCGGCATCATCGGCGTCCCCCTCCCCGCAGAAAAGGTCATCGCCGCCCTCCCCGCCGCCAAAGCCGCCCTCGGCAACACCCCAGAACACCTCCTCGCCTTCTCGAACGCCATCCTCACCACCGACACCAAGCGCAAAGTCGCCCGCGCCACCATCGAACTCGAACACGGCCAGCCCGTCCAACTTTTCGGCTGCGCCAAAGGCGCCGGCATGATCGGCCCACAACTCGTCCCGCACGCCACCATGCTCGTCTACCTCTTCACTGACCTCGACGCCACCCCCACGCAGCTCCAGTCCGTCCTCGCCCCCGCCGTAGAATCCAGCTTCAACTCCATCTCCATCGACGGCGACACCAGCACCAACGACACCGTCCTCCTCCTCGCCTCAGGCAGCTCCGGCGTCCACGCCACCGACAACGTCCTGCAAGCCTTTGCAGAAGCCCTACGCCTCGTCTGCGAGTCCCTCGCCCACCAAATCGTCGACGACGGCGAAGGCGTCACCCACGTCGTCACCCTCGACATCACCGGCGCCCGCAACGACGCCGAAGCCCGCCAGATCGCCAAAACCATCGCCAGCTCCCCCCTCTGCAAAACCGCCTGGTCCTCCGCCGACCCCAACTGGGGCCGACTCCTCGCCGCCGCCGGCCGCGCCGGGGTCCCCTTCGACCCCAACCACGTCTCCATAGCCATCGCCGGCCTCCCCGTCTTCACCCTAGGCACGCGCTCGCCCCACTTCGACGAAGCCGCCACCCACGCCGCCATGACCGCCCGCGAATACACCATCCACCTCGACCTCGGCCAGGGCGAAGGCCGCACCCGCTTCATCACCTGCGACCTCACCCACGAATACGTCACGATCAACGCCGACTACTCGACATAAAACCAACTCGGCTCATCGAACAGAATCGGCAACAATCACTCAGCAGCAGGCAGTTGTGCTGCAACCACTTCGATGACGGGCAACGGGAGCTTGCCGGCCTTCAACGTCAGACCCAGTTGCTTCCGGAGTGCCTCGAATAAGCCGGGGTACGCTGCATCCGCAGGTAGCTCGCCGCCACGTTCAGGAGTCCAGCGCAGCTCGAAGTC
>CAZZWG010000333.1:1257-2709 GCA_964657685.1 Verrucomicrobia bacterium Tous-C9LFEB
GAATCGATCCCTCAGAAGTGTCTGCAACATGGCATCGATGTCTCGCTGCTCCCTGCGTTCCCCATCAGCGCCTTTGAAGGCAGCTATCTCCTCATCGCTGATCTTGGCTGATATGTCGAAGAGCCGCGTATCCAGCCAACCAGGACCCCGGCTATCTGGGCATCACTACGCAGGCCAAACGCTGCCTTGATCAGCTTGCGCAGAGAATATCCTTGAATCTGCACACGATCACCTTGGCTATCCCAATCTTCACCCTTGGTACCTGAACGACTCGGCCGCACGGTAGCTACCTCAAAGGTAAGATTCCGCCCCGCACGATCGTCCTAGGACCTCTGCCCGTAGATCGGGACACCGCTCGCGACCACAAACGCAAGCAAGCAAATAAGCAGAGCCCAACGGACAAAAATATTCGTTCCGCGAACCACAACCAGATCCCCTGCCATGCCGACTCTCCGGTTGTGGGACGTTCGTTTCAGCTAGAAGATATGCTTGATAGCTCTTCCCGTCCCCTTCGCAATCTTCCCCGTCCCCTTCACCGCCCCTACTCCGACATCCTTCCCCGCATAAGCCGCGCCCTTCCCCACGTTCCCGGCCGCATTCAGCGGATGCAGCGTCACAAGATCCACAGCGCCCTTCCCGACACCCTTCCCGGCCGCCCCCGCACCCTTCGCCGTGCCCTTGCCAATGTCGCCGGCGCCGCTTCCCACATCCCCACCTGCGCTCCGCCCTTGCGGCCGAGCAACCGCAGGCTGACCCGTAGGAGTCTGCTGAGTCTGCCCAACAGCGCTCAAACCCCATCCCAGAACCACCACTGAAACGATGCTCACACTCCGTCGCATATCCGGCACCTTCACTCATTTTGGATGCGGGCAGCGCGGCACCTGGAAACACAGAAACCCGCGCGTAGAATCGCACCGGGATCCTCAACCATGCCCTTGCCCAACGCCCCAACACGCCTCTCGGCCACACCGCCCCGCAGCTCTTCAACCTCAACGATCGCCTCCACCAAACCGTCATAGAACACCTCGACCCCGCCGCGTGGCGCCTCCAGCCACCAGGTAAAGTTCGCCCGATCGCCGCCATCTTCAGCCACGTCCACAACATCCGCTGCAAGTGGGTCCGCCTCAACGCACCCTTCTTCGACCTCCCCGCGCAACTCAACCGAACGCATTGCACTCCAGAACAGGCCCGCGAAGCCCTGAGCGCAAGCGCAACCGCCTGCGTCGCCACGCTCGCTGAGGCCTTCCACCAACCCCAGAGCCGCATCCCGTCCTTCCGCCGCGACCCCCTCGCCCCACCCTGGCCCGCAGGCCTCGAGATGCTTGCCTACATGCTCGCCCACGAGGCTCACCACCGCGGCCAGGTCTGCCTTCTCGCCCACCAACTCGGCTACCCTCTACCCCAAAGCGTCGGCGCCGCCCTCTGGCGGTGGGAGGCCCTCACACCCCTGCG
>CAZZWG010000334.1:0-2702 GCA_964657685.1 Verrucomicrobia bacterium Tous-C9LFEB
GAGCCGGTGGCGCCGAAGCAGAGGGCGATGCCGTAGAGGAAGAAGGCTGTGGCGAAGGAGCCGAGGAGGAAGTACTTGATGGAGGATTCGGAAGCGGTGGCCTGGCCTTTGCGGAAACCGGCGAGGATGTAGGTGCTGATGGAGCTGATCTCGAGGCCGATGAAGACCATGAGGAGCTCGACGGAACAGGTCATGAACATCATGCCCGTGGAGCCGAAGAGGACGAGGGCGAAGTACTCGCCGGCGTGGGTGGTGGGGCCTTCGAAGTAGTCGAGCGAGGCGAGAAGGACGGCGAGGACGATGGCGGCGATCAGAAGGTGGAAGAAGACCGAGAATTCGTCGACGGAGATGGTGTGGTAGAAGGCGCCGAGGGGGGCTCCGCCTTCGGCGTCGATCCAGCGGTGCTGGTACCAGCTGGCAGCGCCTGCGGCTACGGTTCCGAGGATAGCCAGCCAGCCGAGGGGTTTGCGGGAGGTGTTGCGGGCGAGTACCGGCTCGATGAGCATGATGAGGACGCCGGTGACGGTGAGGATGAGTTCGGGGAGGAGGGCTAGGAGGTTCGGAGACATTTAGTAGCGGGCTCCTTTGTTGAGTTTAGGAGCGGGTTTGCCCTGGGCGGCTGCGGCGAGGGTTGGGTCTACGAAAGCGGGCTTGTGCGCGTAGATGACGTCGGTGTGCACAGTGGGTCCGGCGCTCGGCAGGCCTGCGACGGGGCGATAGGTTTCGCTTTCGGTGTGGCGCATGCGGGTGGGTTCGAACTGGTCGGGTTTGTCGGCGGTGAGGGTGCCGTAGCTGTCGATGGCGCGCATGAAGTAAGGCGAGAAGAGGCCCATGAGGAGGAAGAGGGCCATGAAGGGCCAGAGGGTGAGGTGTTCGCGGAGGTTGAGGTCGGAGCCGGGGACCTCTTCGGAGCGGAGGCCGAGGTCGCCGTAGAAGACGCGCTGGATCATGCTGAGGGCGTAGGCGGCGGAGAAGATGACGCCGGTGGTGGCGAGGACGGACCAGAGGATGTGGTGGTGGATCGTGCTGCCGAAGGTGCCGGAGAGGATGAGGAATTCGGAGACGAAGCCGTTGAGGAGCGGCAAGCCGACGGCGGCGAGGGCGGTGAGGACGAACATGGTCACCATCCAGGCGTGCTTGGCGGCGAGGCCACCGTAGTCGCGCATGTCGTAGGTGCCGTAGCGCTCGTAGAGGAGGCCCATGAGGAGGAAGAGGGCGGCGCCGATGAGGGATTCGTTGAGGATCTGGTAGATCGAGCCGTCGAGGCCGGCTACGGAGAAGCTGAAGATGCCGAGGACGATCAGGCTTACTTCGTTGAGGAGGGAGAAGGCGCCTAGCTTTTTAAGGTCGTTCTGGACGAGGGCCATGAGGGCGCCGTAGACGACGCCGATGGCGCCGAGGGCGATCATGAGCGGTGCGATGTGGCGGGATTGCTCGGGGAAGATGCCTAGCGAGAAGCGGAGGATGCTGTAAAGGCCGAGCTTGCCGGCGAGAACCATGACGACGGCTGTGGGGGCTTCCTGGACGGCGTCGGTGAGCCAGCCGTGGAGGGGGAAGATGGGGGCTTTGACGCCGAAGGCGATGAGGAAGGCGAGGGAGCAGAGCCAGAGGGCCCGGGTGTTGGGCGAGAGCTTGTGAGTGATGGCGAGGGTCTGGAGGATGGGCAGGTCGAAGGTGTGGGCCTGGGTGTAGAGCCAGATGAAGGCGACCAGGAGGATGGCGGAGGGGATGAACGCGTAGAGGAAGAACTTGATGGCGGCGCGGCGGCGGTTTTCGGTGCGGCCGAAGGTGGCGATGAGGATGGTGAGGGGGACGAGGGAGAGCTCCCAGAAGCCGTAGTAGAGGAACAGGTCGAGGGAGGTGAAGATGCCGATCATGGCGACCTGTTGGAGGAGGAAGAGGGAGAAGAAGAGCTTGGCGCGGGTGTTGATGACCTTCCAGCTGACGAGGACGCCGACCGGGGCGAGGAAGCCGGTGAGGACGATGAGCCACATCGAGAGGCCGTCTACGCCGAGGTGGTAGTTGATGGCCGGGATGCGGATCCACGGGGAGTTTTGTTCGAACTGGAAGCCTGGGGCGCCGTAGAGGAAGTGGGCAGGGAGGTGGAGGGTTTCGAGGAAGGTGAGGAGGGTGATGGCGAGGGCAGCGATGTGGTGTGTTTTGGTGTTTTCGCGCTCGGGCAGGAAGGCGAGGAGGATCGCGCCGGCGAGGGGCGTGAGGAGGAGGATGGTGAGGATGGAGTGGTCGAAGTTCATTTCAGCTTAGCGGCGCTCCAAAACGCAGATTCCCTTCGGGAATGACAACAGATAGCAAAGGCGAGTCGTGCTGGCCTGTTTGGCTGCACGGGCAAAACGCGGGTCTCTCCACTGCGCTGCGCTTCGGTCGAGATGACAATGTCTTGGGCAAGGGCGGGAGCTTTCTAGTGGAGGGGGTGGACGCCGAAGAGGATGACGGCGATGAGGATGGCGGCACCGAAGGCCAGCCAGCCGGCGTAGGAGCGGATGTTGCCCGATTGCATGCGGCGGGTGAGCCAGCCGAGGCCTTGTGTGCCGGCGGCGAGGCCGGCGCCGGAGCCCTGGACGACGAGGCCTTCGATGAGGCCGCCGAAGATGGCGCGGGTGAACATGAGGAGGGGCAGGATGATGCCGAGGCCGTAGGCTTCGTCGACCCAGTATTTGTGGTCGAGGAGGTTGTAGAGGGGC
>CAZZWG010000335.1:0-2701 GCA_964657685.1 Verrucomicrobia bacterium Tous-C9LFEB
TAGCGGCGCTTTGCGCGGGTAGCGGGTTAGCGGGTGTGGAAGAAGATGGTGATGAGGAGAGCGAGGACGGCGGCGAGGAGAGCCAGGGCGATATAGGTGAGCACCTGGGTGCGGCGTTGGGCGGATTCTATGGCGGCTAGGCGTGTGTCGAGGCCTTCGGTGGCTTGCTTGGCGGCGAGCGCGTCGGCGCGGGTGGAGGTGAGGTGTTTTTCGAGGTCGGCGACAGGGCGGGTGATGCCGGTGAGTTGCCCCTCCAGGGTGGAGAGCTGGCGCTGGAGGGCGGCGGTTTGGGTGGCCTGGGTCGTTTGCTGGGAGGCGAGGGCGCCGAGGTCGGCGTGGAGGCGGTCCGAGAGATTGGTGACGGTGGCGCGCTGGGCGTCGAGGGTGGCCTGGTGGCTGGCCTGGAGGTCGTCGAGGGCTTTGCGAGTGGCGTCGTCACCGGCGGACTTGTCTTTGAAGTAGCGGTCGGCGAGGGGGAGGAGGCGGGTGACGTGGGGGGCGAGTTCGACGAGCTGGGTGAGGGCTTTGGGCCACATGGTGGGATTGTAGTGGTTGGGGAGGCTTCCGCTGCGAACGGAGGAGGGGAAGGCGAGTCTGCCGGAGGAGGAAGAGATGGCCGGCGTGATTCGAGGGTGACCTGTACTCACCCGGGTGTTTTCGTCAAAGTCTTCTAAGTAGGGAGCTTAGGTATGGACTTCTACAACTTTCGCGGGGTGTTGCCGCCGGATTTATACAACCGGCACTGGGTCGCGGGCGAGGGTTCGTTTGGCGGCGCGGTGACGGACGAAGAGGGTGCCGGCGGTGAGGAATAGGATGGCGGCGATGAGGATCTGGGACCAGACGCAGTAGATGCACCACTTCTGCAGGATGTACTCCTCCATGAAGGTGAGGAAGGCGGCAAAGGCGAAGCCGATTTCGGCAAGTTGGAGGGTGATCCAGAGGTGGTTGGTGAGGGCCAGGCCGGCGATGAGGGCGTAGCCGACGATGCCGAAGATGGCGACGGGGATGTGGATTTTGGTGGAGTTCGGGGGCTCGTCGAAGCTGGTGGGGGGGAAATAGGAGAAGCGGGAGTGGTTGACGGCGCCGCAGTCCCAGGTTTCGGTGACGGCGCAGGGCGGGGCGGCGTTGGGGTCCTGCAGATGAATGCGGAGGGCGAGGGCGGAGTCGATGAGGCCGGCGAGCGCCAGCAGAGCGATCAGGTAGCGCATGTCTCTTCCAGTGTAGCGTTGGTGGGTGGCTCGATTTGCGACAGGTCATGCGACGCACGGGGGATTGCGGCGTCAGAGTGAAGAGAGAAAGATAAGGCCGTGGACGCCTTGCGCGAAGTCCAGGGCCTGGGAGAGTTTTGTGGACGTGATGGACGCGGCAGTGAAGACGGATCGTAGTCAGGCGGGAGTGGAGGATTCCCTTCATATCTGGAAGGATTTGCGGGAGCCGGAGGATGCGGCGCGGTGGGTTGAAGCGCACCTGGAGGCGTCGCGGGCTGCGATCGCAGCGTTGCTGCGGGTGGAGGGTGAGCGCACGGCGGAGAATACGCTGGCGCTGTATGACCGGGCAGTCTGGCATTTGCGGATGGCCGGAAGCCAGGGATATGTGATGTTTATGGTGCATCCGGCGGCGGGGGTGCGGGATGCGGCGCAAAATCTGTCGCAACAGGTGAGCGCGGAGAGCGTGGCGCTGAGCTTGAACCGGGAGGTCTACCGGGCGTTAGAGGCGGTGGACGTAAGCGCGGCGGATGAGGCTACGCAGTACTACATGGAGCGGACGCTGCTGGGGTACCGGCTGGCGGGTGTGGACCGGGATGAGGCGACGCGGACGAAGATCCGGGAGCTGGCGGACCGGTCGACGGAGTTGGGGATGCAATTTAGCCGGACAGTGCAGGATGATGTGCGGCGGGTTGAGGTGGAGTCAGCGGAGATGCTGCGGGGTTTGCCACTGGATTACCTGACGCGGCATGGGGTGCGTGAGGAAGGTGATCGTCTGCTAGCTGCGGACAAGGTCGTGATCTCGACCGATCAGCCGGATATGGCACCGGTGATGAGCTACGCAGCGGATGCCGGGCTACGGCGGAAGCTGTACCTGGCGTACAACGACCGGGGGTATCCGGGGAATAAGCAGGTGCTGCTGGATTTGCTGGCACTGCGTGAGGAGATGGCGGAGGTTTTGGGGTTTCGGAGCTGGGCCGACCTGGCTACGGTGGACCAGATGATGGGATCGGCCGAGAACATGCGGCGGTTTCTGGGTGAGGTGGAGGTCGCGGCGCGGGCGACGGCGCTGCGGGAGTGGGGGGAGCTGGAGGCGTTTGTGCGCGAGCGGGAGCCGGAGGCGTTGCCGCTGACGTTGAGCGATGCGCGGTTCTGGGAGGAGCAGTTCCGGCGGGCGCGGTATGACTTCGATTCGCAGAGTGTGCGGCCGTATTTTCCTTACACAGCGGTGGAGGCGGGCATTCTAGCGACGGCGGGGAAGCTGTTTGGGGTGCGCTTCGAGCGGAATGAAGGGGCGGCGGTTTGGGCGGAGGGGGTGAAGGCTTTCGATGTTTTTGATGGCGCCGCTGAGCGGTTCAAGACGCGGATTCCCTCCGGGAATGACAACCAAAAGGACGGCGAGCTGATTGGGCGGATTTATCTGGATATGCATCCTCGGGAAGGGAAAAGTAAGTGGTTTTCGGAGTGCTCGCTGGTGGGGGGAGTGTTGGGGCAGC
>CAZZWG010000336.1:0-2694 GCA_964657685.1 Verrucomicrobia bacterium Tous-C9LFEB
CCGACATTGCCGGGCGTACCTCAGCCAACCCCTTCCCACAACAACCCCGATCCAGAACGCAGACCACCACCTAATTCGCCGAAGGCCGCTCCAACCGGTCAATCACCAGCACCTTCGCCGGCTCCCGCGTCGCCTCCATCCTCAACCCAAGCTGCTCCTGCACCGCCGTGAACATGCCGGGTCCCGTATCCGTCTCCACCTGCCGCGCCGTATCGCGCGTCCACTTCAGCTCAAAGTCATATCTCCCCGCCAAACCCGTCTCGTCCAAAACGGGCCGGTCCATCTCAAACTGCAAAAAGCTCGCAAACTCCGTCATCGAGTTGTTCGTGAACCGGTAGTCAGACACAGCCCCATCGTTCCCGGTCTGATCCGGCTGGTTCTCGACCGGATTCGCAGCCTTCGCCAGCTTCGCGCCCCCCTTCGCCACCCGCAACGCATACACCGGCATCTCCCGCTGCTCTTCATGCATTCCCAGGTGAAACCGCTCCCCCAACACCTTCCGCACCATGCTGCGGAACTGCTTCACATCCGGTACGCCGTCGGCATCAGGGAATCCGCTCACGTCATAGTGGTCCGTCGACACCCAACCCGGCGCCCCGGCAATCTGCCGCGGCTGCACCCCATACGCAAACACCATCATCGACTCGACCGTCTCATTCAGCACAATCACCCGGTGCCCGCGCGTCTGAAACCCCGAACTCCCGTTCGCCGGATCGCTCAACTTGATTGCCGCCACCTCAAACGCCGGATCGGCACTCGCCGCCATCGGCTTCACCTCCTGCGCCCCCGCAAAGCCACCTGCCCACAACACCCCAACCCAGAACACAGCCCGGTATATTGAAGCCCTCATCGCATGCCCTCCTGCAAAAGCAGCGAACTTCATCTTCGCAGAGGGTTCAGCACCCTGTATATCCAGCACCCTATCTATCCTGTCTCCAGCACCCTCTTATATAGATAACCTGCTTTCACTCTGCTGAAGTCCAGCAGGTGCAGCAGCCTCAAGCAACAAACACAGGCAGTACCCTAAACATCATGGACCGCATCTACCTCGACGCCAACGCCACCACCCCCGTCCTGCCCGAGGTCCTCGCCGCCCTGACCCCCTTCTTCACCGAACGCTTCGGCAACCCCAGTTCCGCCCACCACGGCGGCCAAACCACTCGCAGCGCCGTAGAACGCGCCCGCACCCAACTAGCCCACCTCCTCAACTGCGCCCCCAAGGAAGTCATCTTCACCTCCGGCGGCACCGAAGGCGACAACCTCGCCCTCACCGGCATCCTCCAACCCTTCCTCGACGAAGGCAAACCCGCCCACCTCATCACCTCCACCATCGAGCACCACGCCGTCCTCAACGCCGCCGAAGCCCTCGAACGCCGCGGCATCGAAGTCACCTGGCTCAAGCCAAACCACCAGGGCCTGCTCTCCCCTGACGATCTGCACCTCGCCCTCCAACCCCACACCCGCCTCGTCAGCCTCATGCTCGCCAACAATGAAACCGGCATCATCCAACCCATCGGTAAGCTAGCGCGCATCACCAGGGCCCACGGCGCGCTCTTCCACACCGACGCCGTCCAGGCCGCCGGCAAGCTCCCCCTCGACCTCATCGGTGAGTTCAAGAACGTAGACCTCCTCACCCTCTCCGGCCACAAAATGTACGCCCCCGGCGGCACCGGCGCCCTCTTCCTCCGCTCCGGCACCCAGCTCACCCCCCTCTTCCACGGCGGCCCCCACGAGCGTCAGCGCCGCGCCGGCACAGAAAACGTCCCCGGCATCGTAGGCCTCGGCGCCGCCGCCACCCTCGCCCGCACCTGGCTCGAAGCCAACGGCCCGGCCCAAATGCAAACCCTCCGCGACCGCCTCGAAACCGGTCTCCTCGCCGCCATCCCCGGCGCCCGCATCAACGCCGCCGGCGCACCCCGCATGCCCAACACCACCAATCTCCGCATCGAAGGCATCGACGCCGAACGCCTCCTCATCGCCCTCGACCTCCAGGGCATCAGCGCCAGCTTCGGCGCAGCCTGCCAGTCCGGCGCCACTGAACCCTCCCACGTCCTCCTCGCCATGGGCCTCTCTCCCGCAGAAGCCCGCGCCAGCCTCCGCCTCTCCCTCTCCCGCCTCACCACCGAAGCCGAGATCGACCGCGCCCTCACCATCATCCCAGCCGCAGTAACCCGCCTCCGCACCCTCTAACCTCCAACCTCAACATCATCTATAAACAGCAAAGGCCGCCCCAAAGGACGGCCCCGTCAGCTCAGAAAAGATAATCGCTTCACACCGCGCAACCACAGCGCACTCCGCGAACACAGCGTTTGCAGTTGCCCTTTTCCTTGATGCCACCCAACTTCACAAACCCTACAGATACCAGGGAATATTCACCACAATGATCCGCTGATTCCCCCGCAACAACAACAGCAACTTCAACAACTGCACCCGCTGATTATGCAGCAGATTCTCCCACCAGTGCCGCACCACCAGCTCCGGCAGCAGCACCGCCACCTTCCGCCCCGGATTATCATCCTCCAGCTGCAAAATGTAATCCATCAACGGTCCAAGGATCGTCCGGAAATTACTGCAAACCGTCACCAGCTCCGGCTCCGCCATCCCTTCACCATGATCACGAATCGGCCTCATCACCATGCGTTCCCACACGTCCCGGTCCAGTGGCTCGGAGTCACTCTCCACGTTCACCACCTT
>CAZZWG010000337.1:0-2686 GCA_964657685.1 Verrucomicrobia bacterium Tous-C9LFEB
TCAAGCTCTAGGCCCCGCACATAACTTGCCTAGGCTCGAGGGAGAACAACACACCAGGCTAAGCAGGACAGCTCCGATGCCACGAAGAAAACCGCTCAACCGCAAAATCATCGCCAGCAACCCGCCGAAGCGGTTGAGGAGTTACAAGAGCTAGAGAGCAAAGCCGCGGACGGACGCTCGCAGAGACGGAACTCCAGATCGGGCTTCTGCACGCGTACCCCACTTGAATTTCGCCTGGAACACCAGGCGGACGTCCACAACGGACTACTCACGTCTCACCCAGTCACAATTCGAACAGTGGGGCACCTACCCAACTGATATCGAAGTCCTGTAACGACTCCGTCCTAGAAGTCCTCGTCCCCCACCCCACTGCCATCCACCGAATACGCCCCGGACTCCGGCCCATCCAGATCCTCTTCCCGCAAACTCAACGCCAGCACCGTCCCCGACTCAAACTCCACCGTCAGCGAATCCAGTTCCTCTAACTTCGCCGTAGCCACCGTCTCCCCGATCTGCGCACACAACGCATTCCGGTACTCCGGCTCGCCAAACGCCACGGAAAAGTCCGCCAGCAAGACATGCGGCCACGCGTACAGCGTCAACATCGGCCCCTCAAACCGCAGCCGCAGGTAGTCGGCCACAAATTCCACAGCCGACAACTCCTGCCCCTCCAGCGCGCTAACGTCCACTGGAAACCAGCGCCTCCGCACTCTCAGCAACAACAATCACAGGCTCGCAAGCCACCTCAAAGTTCACTGAGTTCGCAATGAAGCAAAGATCATGCGCCTCCCTATGTAACTCCGTGGCCTTCTCAACATCCGACCCCGCCGTCACTGTCACCACCGGCCGCAGCACCACCCGCTCAAACCGCCCCCCACCCGTAGCCGCCTCAAACCGCATAAATCCCTCAGCCTGGTCGACATACGCCGTCACGACGACACCGTTCACCGCACAAAGGTGCAGGTAACTCAACTTATGGCAGCTCGACAGCGCCGCCACCAGCATCTCCTCCGGATTCCACCGCCCCGGCGACCCATGAAACACCGTATCCGCCGTCCCCGCAATCGGCGCCTTGCCCTCAGCCTCCAATGCAAAATCCCGGCTGTAGTGCTTGTACCCCGTAGTCCCCGACCCAAGATTTCCAGTCCACGTCACCGTCACGCCATACTCATGCAAATCCGTCATAACGCCTCCTTAGCTGAATCTTCTAAACCTGCCCAATCACCCGTCGCGCACCCTGGCGCAACCTTCGCGCCCTTTGCGTCAGAAGTTCTGTCTACCGAGCCCCCACCAACTCCTCCTGCTGCACCGCAACCCCGCTCACCACCTCAGCCGCGGCCTCCATCTGCGCCCGCGTCGTCAACTCCGTCGCACACCACAACGCAGCACCCTCCCCCAACTCCGGATACCACTTCCGCAACGCCAACCCGCCGATGATTCGCTGCTCCAGCAAGCTCTCATTCACCTCAGCGGCCGCCACGCCCGCATCCACCACAAACTCATGGAACCGCGGCACCCCCTCAAACAACACCTTCGCCCCGGCTCCAAGCATTTGCTCTCGTAAAAACGCAGCCTTGGCAAGATTCTGCTCCGCCAGCTCCCGGATCCCTTCCTTCCCATAAACCGTCATGAAAATCGTGACCATCATCGCCACCAGCGCCTGGTTCGTGCAGATGTTCGACGTAGCCTTCTCCCGCCGGATATGCTGCTCGCGTGTAGACAACGTCAGCACAAATCCCCGCTTCCCATTCACATCCTTCGTCTCGCCTACCAACCGCCCCGGCATCTGCCGCAGGAACTTCTCCTTGCACGCGATCACGCCACAGTAAGGCCCCCCAAACCCCACCGGCACCCCAAAACTCTGCGCCTCCAACGAGACAATATCGGCCTCCCGCGGCGGCCTGACAACCCCCAACGAAACAGCCTCGGCAATCGACACAATCAGCAGCGCCCCTTTCCGGTGCACCACCTCGGCAATCGCCGCCACATCCTCAATCACCCCAAAAAAGTTCGGCGACTGCACCAAAACCGCCGCCGTATCGTCCTTGATCGAAGCCTCAAGCTGCCCCAGATCCACCCGCCCCGTCTCCGCCTCATACCCAAACTCCGCAATATCGATCCCCTGATGCTGCGTCGACGTCCGCAACACCTCCCGGTACTCCGGATGCACCGTCCGCGCCACCACGCACCCCAGCTTGTTCGTCACCCGGCACGCCATCAGCACGCTCTCCGCCGCCCCGGTCGACCCGTCATACATCGACGCGTTCGCAATCTCCATCCCCGTCAGCTCGCAGATCATCGTCTGGAACTCAAACATCGCCTGCAGCGTCCCCTGCGCAATCTCCGGCTGGTACGGCGTATAGCTCGTCAGAAACTCGCCACGCTGCACCAGGGAATCGATCACCACAGGCCGGTAATGCCGGTAAGCCCCCGCCCCCAGAAAACTCGCAAATCGCTGCGACGAAGGCAGTTTCGCAAGCTCATTGGCATCCCCGCTAGCCAGATTCGCCGCATACGCCTTAAACCGCTCCAGGATCTCCGACTCCGACTGCTGCCGGGGAATGTCCAGATCCCGCGTAAGCCGGTACTCTTCCGGCACCACCTCAAACAGGGCATCCACACTCGGCACCCCAATGGCGGCCAACATCTCTTCACGATCCTGCGGCGACTTCGGCAAATAACGCAT
>CAZZWG010000338.1:0-2674 GCA_964657685.1 Verrucomicrobia bacterium Tous-C9LFEB
GCAGCTGAGTAGCCGAGTTGCCTGTAACGACTTGCCTGCTGCTAGTTGCGACTCGGTGCGCGTCATAGCCGATTCGCTCCTTCACCTCAGCTGATGGCGAAACGGCTTACGCGCAGCGCCTAATTCGCGAGAACGGCTCGGTAGCGGGCTTTGTTTTGTTTTACAGCGGCTACGGCTTTGTTGGCGTCCTTCATGGGGTAGAGCTGGGTGATGGCCTGGATCTGGTGGCGGGCGGCTACGTCGAGCATCTCGGCCAGGTCGCTTGGGCTGCCTGTGGGGCTGCCGGCGATGGATTTCTGGCCGCTGATGAGGGAGAAGCCGGCGATCTGGAGGGGTTTCGGGCTGGCGCCGAGGACGACGAGGGTGCCTTTGGGGCGGAGGGCGTTGGTGAAGGCCTGGAAGTCGTGGTCGGCGGCGGCGGTGGAGAGGATGAGGTCGTAGCAGCCGGCGAGTTTCTTGAGGGTGTTGGTTTCGCGGGTGTTGACGAAGTGGTGGGCACCGAGGGAGCGGGCTTCCGGCTCCTTGTCTTTGGAGGTGGAAAAGGCGGTGACTTCGCAACCAAAGGCTTTGGCGAACTGGAGGGCGAGGTGGCCGAGGCCTCCGATGCCTGCCACCGCTACCCGGGAGGCGGGGCGGGCGAGGTGGTTCCGGAGGGGGCTGTAGACGGTGATGCCCCCGCAGAGGAGGGGGGCGGCGTTTTCGCTGGCCAGGGGGGTGGGGATGGGGATGACGAAGCGCCAGTTGGCGCGGACAGCGTCGGCGAAGCCGCCGTTGCGGCCGATGCAGGTGGGTTGGGCTTTGGGGCAGAGGTGTTCGTTGCCGGAGCGGCACCACTCGCAGATGGAGCAGGAGTCGGCCTGCCATCCGAGACCGACGCGGTCGCCGAGTTTCACGTTGCGCACGTTGGCGCCGAGGGCGTGCACGGTGCCGATGATTTCGTGGCCGGGGACGAAGGGGTACTTGCTGAGGCCCCAGTCATTGTCGATGAGGTGGATGTCGGAGTGACAGACGCCGCAGTGCGTGATGCGGATTTCGACGTCGTCGGGGGCGATGTCTTCGACTTTGTAGCGGAAGGGAAGGAGTTCGGCTCCGGCCGCGTGAACGGCGAGGCCGCGGATTTCTGGCATGGTGTGTTTCCTGACGCGACAGCGTGCCGAGCGTCTCCAGAGCTTACCACTGCCGGGTGTGTACGGAAGCAACGCAGATCTGACGGCGTAAGCCTACGGGCTGCCTGCATCGTCTATAAGGATGATGAAGGAAATATCTGGCGGCTGGTGTGTGCGTGGCTGCGGTGGAGTGTAGATGAGCAAGCGTCGTTGGCTTTTGGGAAATACGGGGATGGCGGGGTTGGTGGTGAGTTTTGCGCTGAGCGGCGGGATGTGGGCGCAGACGGCGCCGAGTAAACCTCCGCAACCGCCGGCCAAACCTCCTGCGACGGACGATAGCGGGCCGGCGACGACGAACGACAGCATTGTGATTCCAAAGAAGAAGGATGATGCGGACAATCCTCCACCGCCGCCGGCGCCTGCGGAGGAGAAGCCGAAGAACCCGAATGGGGATATCTATTCGTTGCGGGTGGATGTGCCGATTGTGAACCTGGATGTGGGTGTGCTGCTGGATAAGACGCACCAGTTTGTGCCGGGGCTGAAGGAGAAGAACTTCCTGGTGGTGGAAGACGGTGTGGAGCAGCAGGTGCAGACGGTGCGGACGGCGAAGACGCCGATTACGGCGGTGATGCTGCTGGAGTTTGCGGCGAACTCGTACTGGTTGATCAACGACATGCAGAACGCGTCAGCGGCGTTTTTCCGGACGTTGCAGCCGGAGGATTATGTGGCGGTGGAGACGTATGACATGAAGCCGCACGTTCTTTGTGACTTTACGAATAACCGCGAGGTGGTGGCGCAGGCGCTGCAGAGCCTGATGATGCCGACGTGGCATGAGACGAATGAGTTCGACGCGCTGTACGAGACGATCGACCGGTTGAGCCGGGTGGAAGGGCAGAAGTACATCCTGCTGATCGGCAGCGGGGTGGATACGATGTCAAAGCTGACGCTGGACCAGATGCTGGCGAAGGTGAAATCGACCCAGAATATAACGATTTTTTCGATTGCGACCGGAGGGATGGCGCAGGAGATGAGCAGCGGCAGCGGGATGCGGCATATGACGTATCTGCAGGCTGAGAACGAGATGCGGACGTTTGCGCAAATGACCGGGGGGATGTATTTTCAGCCGATCTTTCAGGGCGAGATGCCGGACATCTTTTCGCGCATTAACGATTCGATTCGGAACAAGTATGTGTTGACGTACCGGCCGACGAATCCGAAGAACGATGGCTCGTACCGCAAGGTGAAGATCTACCTGGTGGATAACGAGGGGCGGCCGTTGAAGATGTCGGATGAGAAGGGGAAGGCGTTGAAGTATTCGATTGTGGCGCGGGATGGGTATCGGGCGAAGTTGCCGGTGGAGTAGAGGAGGGTTAGGTGCTGCGCGGTAGTTGCCCCATTCCACCGTGCGACTTTCGCCCTTCTTGAAGAGCTGTGATCGATCTATGTGTCGCGCCTTCAGCGCTCGCTGCTTTTCTGGCTGAAAACCTAGGCCTTCGGCCTAGGCTGTTATCTGCCGCGCTTTCAGCGCTCGCCGGCGTTTCTGGCCGAGACCTAGGCCTTCGGCCTAG
>CAZZWG010000339.1:0-2634 GCA_964657685.1 Verrucomicrobia bacterium Tous-C9LFEB
GCTCGACCGGCACGCCGAAAGGGGTGATGGTCGAGCATCGCAACGTGGTTAATGTGATCACCGCGCAAACCGAAGCTTTTGCCGTGAACGCCGCAAGCCGGGTGTTGCAGTTCTCGTCCTTTAGTTTCGATGCATGTGTCTCGGAAATTTTCATGGCGCTTTTCCAGGGGGCATTACTCTACCTTTCCTCTCCGGGTGAACTCCCCGTGGTTCTCCCTCTCATAGAGATGATTGAGCAGAACGCGATCACCCATGTGACGCTTCCTCCGGCAGTTCTCCCGACCATTATGGGGTGGGAGTCTTTTCGATCACTTAAGGTTCTGATCGTAGCGGGCGACGTTTTTACCAAACGCCTGCTCGATGGTTTGCGGGGACAGTTTTCGGTCATCAATGCGTATGGCCCAACTGAGACCTGCATCTGCGCGACGGTGCATTCCTGTACCAGGAGTGAGCCAGGGAACCCGCCGATCGGACTGCCGCTTGTGAACACGCGAGTGTATGTGCTGGATGAGCAGGGCGAGCCAGCGCCTGCAGGAGCAACAGGGGAACTTTATATCGGAGGAGCGGGCGTAGCGCGAGGGTATCTAAAGAGGGTGGAACTGACAGCGGAGCGCTTTGTGGCGGACCGGTTTGCCGCCGAGCCTGGAGCGCGGATGTACCGGACGGGAGATCTCGGGCGGTGGCGACCGGACGGAGTGCTTGAGTATGTTGGGCGGAACGACTACCAGGTGAAGGTGCGAGGCTATCGGATCGAACTGGGAGAGATTCAGTCGCGGTTGGCGGAAGTGACAGGGGTGGATGAGGCAGTAGTGGTGATGCGGGAGGCCGCTGGCGGGGATCAGCGCCTGGTGGCTTATTACACGGGGCAAGCGGCGTTAGGGGCCGAAGTGCTACGGGCTGAGCTAAGCCGGCAATTGCCGGAATACATGGTGCCCGCGGCATATATGTACCTGCGAGAGTATCCGTTAACGCCAAACGGAAAGATAGATCGGCGAGCGTTGCCGGCGCCGGAATACGTCTCCAGCGCTGACTACGTGCCTCCCCAAGAATCCACACAGATGGAGGTGTGCCAGTTATTTGCGGACATGCTGGGAGTAGAAAAAGTCGGATTGGCCGACAATTTTTTTGAAATGGGTGGAGATTCGCTGTCAGCTGCACGGCTCCTTCTCAAAATAAAAGAGCGCCTGGGGTGGGAGGTCCCTTCGAAGCATTTCTTTCTGTCCTCCACGCCGGCAGACTGTATGGATTTTGCAGGCATAGCACCAGAGATCAAACTTGCGCCGGAAGATATTAGAGAAGACGCGCTCCCGAGGCAGTCATTGCCGCCACTTTCTCACTCACAAAGACGAGTATGGTTCCTGAATCAGCTGTCTCCCGCCAACCCAGCCTATAACGCAGCCTTTGGTATCTACATGAACGGCCCGCTCGAGATCGACTCTCTCGACAAGGCAATCAACATGATCGTTGCGCGGCATGAGATTTTCAGGACAACCTTCGAGGCGAAAGATGGGGAACCTTTCCAGAGGGTGCACTCGTTTGTCGAATTCGTTGTCGAAAAGAGGTTGCTAAGCCCGCCATTCAACCCTATGGATGAGGCTTCGCTACACAGCCTGGTGACAGAATTCGCACGTACGCGATTTGACCCCGAGCAGCTGCCGCTCATCCGGTGGCAGTTGATTCAATTAGAACGGGAGAAATATGTTCTGTTGCAGGTAGAGCACCATCTTGTGCATGACGGTTGGTCGTTCATGCTGTTCCTCAAGGAACTTACTACGTTGTATAACCAGGCGCGCAAAGGGGTTCCCACTGACCATCCAGAAATGAGGCCGCTTCAGTTCTCCGACTATGCAAGAGCGGAAGCAGCATGGATGGAGACGGAGGACGCGGAGAATCAGTTGATCTTTTGGCGGAAGACACTCGCGTCGCCCCCTGCCGTTCTGCCGCTTCCCCTGGATAAACAGGATGGCCGACAATTCCTGCTGCGCGGATCGTCGCTATCGATTGACCTGCCGCCCGCACTTTGCCATCAGCTGAGAAAGTTTAGCGCGCAGAAGGGCGTATCGCTTTTTGTGACGATGCTGAGCGGATTTGCCGCGTCGCTAATGCGCTACTGCGGACAGGACGACCTGTTGATAGGCTCCGGATTTGCGAACCGGCGGAGGCCTGAAAGTCAGGGTGTCATAGGAATGATCGTGAATACGGTGGTGTTGCGCTGTGATCTTTCCGGCGACCCAACCGTGACCGAGCTGCTCGAAAGAGTGCGAAAAACGGTTATAGACGCGTATGAGCACCAGGAGTACCCGTTCGAAAAGATCGTTGAGGCTCTCAATCCTGAGCGGTTTCTCGGCGTTAATCCCCTCTTCCAGACGATGTTTAGCTTCCACGACTCGCGATTCCGTGGGACAGCCATGAATGGTGTCGAAATGAATGTGCGCGAGGCTATAAGCACCGGTGGGTCAAAAACGGATATCAGTGTGATTGTTGTTCCCCAGAACGAAGAAAGGCGGCAGATCGATCAGCTGGCTGATCCCGAGGGGATACGAGTTATCTACGAATTCAATACGGATCTTTTTCATCGTTCGACGATCGAGCGGTTGAGCGGGTATTTGCGCCGGGTGTTGCGTCAGATGGTGG
>CAZZWG010000340.1:0-2631 GCA_964657685.1 Verrucomicrobia bacterium Tous-C9LFEB
GGCCGGCGATGTATATCGGGTCGACGGGGGATCAGGGGCTGCACCACCTGGTGTATGAGGTGGTGGATAACTCGGTGGACGAGGCGCTGGCGGGGTATGCGACGCGGATCGATGCCACGATCCATGTGGACAACTCGATCACGGTGGTGGATGACGGGCGCGGCATTCCGGTGGACAACAAGACGTTGCCTTCGGGCGAGGTGATGCCGGCGGTGCAGGTGGTGCTGACGATGCTGCATGCGGGCGGCAAGTTCGATGCGTCGAACTATAAGGTTTCGGGCGGCCTGCATGGCGTGGGTGTGAGTTGCGTGAACGCGTTGAGCGAAGAGTTCGACGTGGAGATCTGGCGCGACGGCTATGCGTGGGAGATGGATTACTCCAAGGGCGATCCGATCAGCGAGTTGCGCAAGATGGGACCTTCGAAGCGGCGTGGGACGAAGGTTCATTTTCTGCCGGACAAGTCGATATTCACGGTGCATGAGTACAACTACGACACGCTGCAGAGCCGGTTGCGGCAGCTTGCCTTTTTGAACAAAGGCATTGAGATTACGCTGACCGATGAGCGTACGACCGATGCCAAGACGGGCGAGCCGAAGACGCAGAGCTTTAAGTTTAACGACGGGATTGCGGGATTCATCAAGCACCTGAACAAGGGGAAGCAGGTGTTGCATGAGAAGCCGATTTACATGGAAGCGGAGAAGGGTTCGCTGGTCATGGAGATTGCGCTGCAGTACAACGACAGCTACACGGATACGATCTTCAGCTTTGCGAACAACATCAACACGGTGGATGGCGGGACGCATCTGTCGGGGTTCAAGTCGGCGCTGACGCGGACGATCAATGCGGTGGGGCAGAGCATGGGGCTTTTCAAGGATGTGAAGGAGAACCTTGAGGGCAAGGATGTGCAGGAAGGGCTGGTGGCGGTGATCAGCGTGAAGCTGCCGCAGCCGCAGTTTGAAGGGCAGACGAAGGGCAAGCTGAACTCGGATGTGGCGGGGGATGTGCAGGCGTTTGTGAACGAGCGGCTAGGGGCATTTCTGGAGCAGAATCCGCCGGTAGCGCGGAAGATTATCTCGAAGGCGATCGATGCGGCGCGGGCGCGGGAAGCGGCGCGGAAGGCGCGGGATCTCACGCGGCGCAAGGGGGCGCTGGATGGTGGTGGTTTGCCGGGGAAGCTGGCGGATTGCTCGGAGCGGCGGCCGGAAATGTGCGAGTTGTACCTGGTGGAGGGTGAGAGCGCCGGCGGGACGGCGAAGCAGGGGCGCGACCGGAAGTTCCAGGCGATTTTGCCGTTGAAGGGCAAGATCCTGAATGTGGAGAAGGCCCGCTACGACAAGATGCTGGGGCATGAAGAAATTCGGGCGATGATCACGGCGCTGGGTACGGGCATTGGCAAGGATGACTTTGATTACGCGCGGCTGCGGTATGGGAAGTTGATCCTGATGACCGATGCCGACGTGGACGGATCGCACATCCGGACGCTGCTGCTGACGTTCTTCTTTCGGCACATGGGCGAGTTGATCAAGCGTGGGAATGTGTACATTGCGCAGCCACCGCTGTACCGGATCAAGAAGGGTAAGTTTGAGCAGTACATCAAGGATGACCGCGAATATGTGCAGGTGATGGTGAAGCGCGCGTCGGATGGGATGATCATTCGTTATGGCGATGGTGGGGCGCGGTTAGAGGGTAAGGAGCTGGCGACCTTCATGGGCCAGCTGGATGACTACCTGGGCCACTTCGACAAGGTGAATAAGCGGCTGCGCAACGATGAGGTCGTGCGGGCGTTTGCGGAGATCTTTGCGAATGAGGGCAAGGATCCGGCGAAGCGTGTGGATTTTGAGACGCCGGCGAAGCTTGAAGTTTTGCGCGCGAAGTTGCTGGAGATGGCGCGGCACTGGCAGTTCCGCGGCGTGGGCGAGGTGCAGTTGGATGAGGAGCACCGGACGTATTCGATCAGCTATACGGATGCGCAGGGGGCGATGCGGACGATTGACTGGGCCCATGCGAGTGCGCCGGAGTCGCGGCAGTTGTTGAGCAAGCAGGCGCTGTTGGGTGAGGCATTGAAGGGGCCTTTCCATATTGAGTTCGCGGTGAAAGGCGACCCGAAGAAGGCGGACACCGTGGTGAACGCGACGCCTTCGCAGGAGGAGCTGGATGAGGCTGATGAGCTGGAGCAGGAAGAGGGTGTGAACGAGACGATTGCTGCGGCGCCGGGGACGATGGCGGAGGAGAAGCCTGCGAAGCGGGCAGTGAAGGGCACGCAGGATCCTGTGGAGAAGAAGACGGTGCGCGAGGTGTTCGATTATGTGATCGACCAGGGGCGCAAGGAGTACCAGGTACAGCGGTACAAGGGGCTGGGCGAGATGACGGCGGGGCAGTTGTGGGAGACGACGATGGATCCGGCGAAGCGGACGCTGCTGCAGGTGCGGCTGGAGGACATTGCGGCGACGGAAGAGATCTTTACGACGCTGATGGGTGAGGATGTGGAGGCGCGGCGCAAGTTTATTGAAGAGAACGCGCTGGATGTGAAGAACCTGGATATCTAGTGTGAGCCATGGGTTGGGCGGTGACGTGAAGACGATTGCGGCCCGGCACATGATCACGGCGGGTGGGGTGGTGGAGTTTCCTCTG
>CAZZWG010000341.1:0-2622 GCA_964657685.1 Verrucomicrobia bacterium Tous-C9LFEB
CCACCAACTCTCCCGCGTCCTCGCCCACCACCTCCGCCACCTCGTCGGCCCCTGGCCCACCTACCTCGGAGTCCTCCAATGCAAAGGCCACAGCGCCGGGTAACCGCCCGAAATGCAGCGAACGCCTCGCCTGCCCTGCCAGAAGAGAAGCGGCGGATTACACCTCACCTAGAAAGCTCTCACGAGAAATTCCTGCGGTCGGGAGTACATGAATGATCCAGCTCGAACTACAACCCGAACTCGAAGCCCGCCTCGCCGCCCAGGCCCAAGCGCGCGGTTTGGCCCTAGAGCAATACATCGTAGAAACTCTCGACGCGTCCGCATCGTTCAGCTCTCCCGACCCTCGCGCCGTCGAGCAAGCCATCGAGAACATCCATTCCCTCCGCAAGGAGTGCGCCGCCCTGCGTGACGCCGCCGTGGAGGATATGATCCAATTTGCCGCCGGACACGGCTTCACACACGGGGCCGAAGACTTCAGAACCACCGCCCATGAAGGCCACAAATACTGATGGCGTTTGTCCTAGATGCTTCAGTCACCATGGACTGGTGCTTCACCGACGAGGCGAATCCTTACAGCCAGGGCGTCCTCAAGGAACTGCTTCGCTCCTACGCTGCCGTCCCTGAGCTATCGGCTTCTGGAAGTCAGAAACGTCCTGCTCACGAACGAACGCCGAAACCGAATATCACAGGCAGGCACAGACAAGTTTCTCGACCTTCTTGGCCGTCTTAACATCCAGGTCCGGGAGGAACTACCCGGCTTGCACACCGGAAAAGTGCTGACCCTCGCCCGCCATCATCGCCTCACCATCTACGACGCGACCTACCTCGAACTCGCAATACGTCAAGACCTCCCACTAGCCACGCGAGACAAAGAACTGCTTCTCGCCGCGCCGCTTGCGGGTGTGTCGATCTTTTCGCCCTTATAACCGGCGTACCCCGACCCCTGCGTCTTCCCGCCACCCCGGGAATCAAACCCCCATGCCCACCACCAAACTCGCCCTAATCACCGGAGCCAACAAAGGCATCGGCTTCGAAGTCGCCCGCCAAATTGCCAAAGCCGGCTACACCGTCCTCCTCGGCGCCCGCAACCCCTCTCTCGGCGAAGCCGCCGCCGCCCAACTGAAATCCGAAAACCTCGACACCCACTTCCTCCCCCTCGACCTAAACAACCCCACGTCCATCACCGCCGCCGCCCAAGCCATCGCTACCACCTACGGCCACCTCGACATCCTCGTCAACAACGCCGGCATCGCCGACCCCGCCGACGGTCCACCCTCCACCGTCCCCCTCGACGCCGTCGAACGCACCTTCCGCACCAACTTCCTCGGCTCCCTCGCCGTCACCCAGGCCATGCTCCCGCTCCTCCGCCACGCCCCCGCCGCCCGCATCGTCAACGTCTCCAGCGGCCTCGGCTCCCTCACCATCAACAGCGACCCCAACCACCCCTACGCCTTCGCCAAACCCCTCGCCTACAACGCCTCCAAAGCCGCCCTCAACATGCTCACCGTCCACCTCGCCTACGAACTCCGCGACACCCCCATCAAAGTCAACGCCGCCGACCCCGGCTACACCGCCACCGACCTCAACCACCACTCCGGCCCCCAAACTATCCAGGAAGGCGCCGAAGAAACCATCCGCCTCGCCCTCCTCCCGCCAGACGGCCCCACCGGCACCTACTCCGACCGCCACGGCATCGTCCCCTGGTAGTTGGCAGACTCCTCACCCACAGGGCCCCCCAAAGCCCTGTAGGATAGACCTGCACCAACCCCTTGCCGATGAGCCATCTCTCCAACTTCCAGATCTTCCTCCTCCTCAGCCTCGTCAAGATCGCGGTCGTCCTCGTCATCACGCTCACCGCCGTCGCCTACACCGTCCTGCTTGAGCGCAAAGTCCTCGGCCGCATGCAAAACCGCTGGGGACCCTCACGCACCGGTCCCTTCGGCCTCCTCCAGCCCCTCGCCGACGGCATCAAGCTCTTCCTCAAAGAAGACATGATGCCCCTCGCCGTCGAGCGCCCCCTCTTCATCCTCGCCCCCATGATCGCCCTCACCTGCGCCCTCGTCTCCATCGCCATGGTCCCCTTCGGCGGTGCCTTCACCCGCTACGGCGTCGACCTCACCCAGATCTCCGACCTCAACATCGGCCTCCTCGTCATCCTCGGCATCACCTCCATCGGCGTCTACGGCATCGCCCTCTCCGGCTGGGCCTCCAACAACAAGTTCAGCCTCTTCGGCTCCCTCCGCGCCACCGCCCAGGTCATCAGCTACGAGCTCGCCCTCGGCCTCTCGCTCGTCGGCGTAGTCCTCCGCTCCGGCTCCCTCCGCCTCCGCGACATCGTCGCCACCCAGTCCACGCACGGCGCCCTCAGCTGGAACATCTTCGGCGGCCCCGCCCGCGAACAAACCGCCCACGGCACCGTCTGGGTCCTCGCCGGAGGCTTCCAGATCATCGGCTTCTTCATCTACCTCATGGCCGCCTACGCCGAAACCAACCGCACCCCCTTCGACCTCCCCGAAGCCGAATCCGAACTCGTCGCCGGCTACCACACCGAGTACAGCTCCATGAAGTTCGCCATGTTCTTCATGGCCGAATACGCCAACATGATCACCGTAGCCTGCGTCG
>CAZZWG010000342.1:0-2615 GCA_964657685.1 Verrucomicrobia bacterium Tous-C9LFEB
TGGCCATCGGCTTCGACGCCATGCACCGCGCCGTCGTCGTAGGCACCCCCATGGCCCACCTCGCAGGAGCCGTCTCGGAAGACAAGCTCCCCCAAACAGGCGCAGTCATCGCGTACGCAACCGAACAGATCTTCCACGTCGACGGAACCCCGCGCCAGAACTGGCTTCCTCCCGTCCTCGTCACCCCCGGCCCCAACGCCCTCTCCCCAGACCCCATCATCGCAAGAGGCCTCAAAGAACTCGCCAGGAAGACACGCTGGCCCAAAAACTCCCTGGGCTCCCTACCGTCCCCCCGCGAAGGCTCCCAGCAAGCAACAAACAGACTCGCTATGCGGCACCCCCGCCCTGTTTCCTTACGCCCATTCCGCCCGGAGGAGAAGACCCTCCCCCACACAAACTCCACACTTCAACCACAAGCAGTCAATCTCGACCAGGCATCCCCACCGAATCCACAACAAGCACATCGAAGGATTCTCGGCGCGAGACCATCTTCAGACCCAGCTGCTCCCGCAAAGCCGTAAAGATCGAGGCATCCTCCTCCGCTGCGTCGCCACCAGCCTCGCCGTCTGCGCGCAGCTGCGTCGGCGCCCAGTGCAAGAAGATGTGGTACCGCCCCGACAACCCTGTCCGGTCAAGCACAGGCCGTCCCACCATCGCCTGGATCGTCGCCGCAAGCTGCTGCGGAGTCACCGCACCGCCCCAGAGCTTCGTTCGGGTGGCTGCAATCGAACACGGTGCTTCCCTGTCCGGCGGCGGAACCGCGCCGCCCCTGGACCCGGACAATCCGCCTCCCGTTCGCTTCCCGGTGGCTGGATCCAAACATTCCTGCGCTACCGGCTGCATCTGTGGACCGGTCTGCCCATCATGACGCGCCACCGTAAGGTCATACGCGGGGAGAACCCGCTGCTCGTGATGCAGTTTCAGCCCAAATCGGTCTGCCAGTAAGTTCTGCATCAGCACTCGAACACCCTCGTCGCTTGGTCGCTTTCCTTCGGGATACACAGCTTGTATGTCGAAGGACCGTTCCTCACTCCAGCCGGGCATGCCGGCAAGACGATGATCCGGCAGCTCATACGCATACAACACCAGGAAGCGGAGCGGAACATTGGTGATCACCAACCGGTCCGAACTGGACGTCGAAATCGCCGACGACGTGCCATGAGACACATTCTCCTTCACAGAAGCGACCTCAAAACGTGGAGAAGCGTTCACGGGCGCTTGCGCAACGGCCAGCATGCCCGAAATGCCAACCAGCGCGCTCACCATCACAACCCGACGAAAGCCCAGCCTGACCCAACGTCTTCGCATCGAAAGGTGCCCCTAAACTCTCAATCCAACTTCCCCTCTGCCTTCGCAATCTTCGCAATGCGCTCGCGAAGGTGCTCGACGGAAGCCCCGTCACAAAGAATCTGCGCCAGATCCGCCGATCCACCCCCACGCATGCCCAATCCCTCTTGAACGAATCCCTTCACCACGTCCCCGGCATGCAACGCCGAATCAGGCTCCCTCAGAAACACCACACCCCCGCTTTCTTTGTCCGTGAAACCAAGCACCGCACCCCGGCCCTTTGCACGAAGCTCAGCCGCCAGACTCATCGCAAACGCCGTATCTTTCTTCTCGTAATTCGCCTCAATCAGCGCTCCTTCGCCTACCGTGTTGTGCAACCATCTAGCCTCTGCAACCGCTAGTTCACGCAAGAGGACCTGACGCTCCTTACCTGCACGCTTCGTCTCGTCCATCAGTCCAACAACCCGCCCCGGCACATCCTCCCAACCCACACTCAACGCACCCGCAACCCGCGACAACACCCCAAACTCCCGCCGTCCCAACCGCACCGCCCGCAGCCCACAAACAAACTCCACCCGCCACCCCTGCTTCACCTTCTCCAGCCGCCGCACCATCACCCCGCCAATCGCTCCCGTAGACGCCACATGCGTCCCCCCGCAAGCGTTGAACTCCACCCCTTCCATCTCTACCACCCGCATCGCCCCGGCACGCTCCGGCAGCTTCCGCAACTCACCCCGCGCCAGCATCGCCTCCGCCTCCTCTCGCGAATACCACCGAGGCCGCATACCCCGGTTCTCAAACACCAACCGGTTCACTTCCTCCTCCACTGCAGCAATCTCCTCCCCGCTCAACCCAGTCGCCCCCTCAGCCAAAGCCAGATCAATCGTCGACGTCTCCAACCCCAGATGAAACGAAACCGTCCGCGCCCCCAACCTCCTCAAAAACACCGCACTCAACAAATGCTGCCCGGAATGTTGCTGCGCATGATCCATCCGCCGCGCCGCATCCACCCTTCCCTCGACCTCCGTCCCCTCCACAAGAGGCTTACGCACAAAATGCCAAACCTCACCGTCCTCATCCTCCTCCACCCGCTCGACCGGCACCTCCAGCACAGCCCCACTCCGCGCTCTCGCCACCAGCACCCCTGTATCCCAGGGCTGCCCTCCACTCTCCGGATAAAACGCCGTCCGGTCCAACGCCACCTGCCAAAGCTGCTCGCGCTCACCACCCTCGCCGCGTTGGTTAGCGACAAGACGTATATCGGCAACCCGAGCCGAAAACTTTAGCTCCCCCGAGTCGTAATACAACCTCTCCGCCACACCAGCCCC
>CAZZWG010000343.1:0-2607 GCA_964657685.1 Verrucomicrobia bacterium Tous-C9LFEB
GATGAGGGCGTACTGGAGTTCGTGGGCGGCCTGGAGGGCGGAGGAGAGACGTTCGCGTTGACGGCTGGCGCGCAGGAAGTGTTGGACGAGGACGACGAGGAGGCAAAGGGTGAAGAGCATCGTGGCGGCTTCGTCCCAGGCGATGGCGAAGGGCTGGGTCATGATGGGGACGCGGAAGGGATTGAAGTCGGTGGCGTGTGGCACGCCGCAGTCGACGAGGAAGCGGCTGAGACCGATGAGGAAGCTGATGACAGTGCTGGGGGCATAGCCGAGCAGCAGGACAGCGGCATCACTGTCCCCAGCACGCCAGCCGCGGAAGAGGATGACGAGGAGAAAGACAGAGGTGACGGTCCCAAAAAGGAGGTAGAGGGCATCGGCCCAGAGGAGCGGGAGGTGGAAGAAGAGGAGCGAGAGGGCTGAGATCTCCGCGAGGAAGATGCAAAGGACGGGCAGGAGCGCAAGGGAACGCCGCAGTTTGAGGAGGTCGAGGACAAGGAAGGCGACGGCTGCGGTTCCACCGAAGTCCAGGACGGCGGCGATAAGGACGGTGTAGGTGTAGCGAAAATTCCAATGTTGATCAGCCAATGCCAGCGGGATGGCGAGGATCTGGGTTGCGGCGAAGCAGACGAGCCACAGGTAGAAGCTTTGCCGGCGGCGATCCAGCAAGAAGAGGATGAGACCGGCAAGAGCGACGACCGCCACGACGATGTCGAGGGTGTATTCGCCGCCACGCGAGAGCAGGGCAGAGGCCTTAACCAGGGCAAACTGGCGCATGATGGCCGGCGCTTCCCCGGCGTAGGGGGCTGCTCCGAGGCTGTTGGCGAAGATCCCTTTGAACATGGGCGAGAGATAGACGCGAAGGGCGAGGGTGACGAGGTGCGGGCCTTCCGAGGGGGGAAGAGGGATGGTGAAGACATGGGGCGAGGCGACGACCGCGGAGGAGCCCTGTGGGGGAAGGTTGCCGACCTGGCCGATGAGTTTGGCGTCGGCAAAGAGTTGGTAGTTTCTAGTGATGCGGGGGAGTTGGAGGAGGAGCGAGGGGGTGTGGGCGGGCACGATGAGCCGGAAGCGGAACCAGGCGAGGCCGTTTTGTTCGTTGTAGCCCTGGGAGAGCCAGTCCTGGGTGGGTTTGAGGGTAGCCCATCTGGCGTCGTCGAAACTGGGTTGGGACCAGGCTGGGTTGTCGCCTGGATGGAAGTGCCAGGGACCGGTGAGCGGGGTGAGGGGCAGGCGTTGCGCTGTGAGATCGACGGTGCCTGAGGGTGGGTCCGAAGGTGCGCCCCAGCTTGCGGAAGGCAGGAAAAGGGAGAGAAACGCTAGGAGGAGCAGGGCCTTGATGCGGGGCATGTGCCCGAGTTTCAATGGTTGAGGCGGAAACAGCAAGCGAAAAGGGCTGTTGGGTGTTGGGGGTGGCTTGTTGCCGTGGGGCGCCTATGCCGGGGCCGGCGCCCCTGAGTCTAGTTAGGGGTTTGGGCTGCCTGGGTGGCTGCTGCGGCGCTGGTGATGGTCGAGGCGGCGGGGAGTTGGGTGGTGTTCCAGCCTCCGCCGAGGGCCTGGACGAGTTGGACGGCGGCGGTCATTTCGTTAACGCGCAGGGTGACCTGGGTTTGCTGGTTGGTGAGCAGGGTGGTCTGGGCGGTGATGACGTTGAGGTAGGGGTCTAGGCCGGTTTTGTAGCGGTCCTGGGCGATGGAGAGGTAGCGTTGGGCGGCGTCGACGGCGAGGTTTTCGCGGTTGATCTGGTCGGAGGTGACGCGGACTGTGGCGATGTAGTCCTCGACCTGCTGGAAGGCGGTGAGGACGGTTTCGCGATAGGTGGCAACGTCGGCGTTGTATTGGGCGGTGTACTGGGCGACGGTGGATTTACGGAGGCCGCCGTCGAAGATGAACTGCGAGACGGAGCCGCCGGCGGACCAGAAGAGGGCGGGGACGGAGAAGAGGGTGGCAATGTTGGAGCTCTCGATGCCGCCGGCGCCGGTGAGGGTGAGGTTGGGGTAATAGGCGGCTTTTTCGACTCCGATCAGGGCGTTGGCCTCGGCCATGGTGCGTTCGGAGGCGGCGATGTCGGGTCGGCGCTGGAGTAGGTCGGTGGGGATGCCGACGGGGATGGCGGGGACGGGGGTGGTGAGGTCGCGGACGGGGAGGGCGAAGCTGGTGGCGGGCTTGCCGATGAGGGTGGCGATGGCGTGCTCGTAGATGGCGCGGTTCTGGGCGATGCCGGCACCGGCCTCTTCGGCGTCACGGAGGGTGACTTCGGCCTGGGCGGTTGATTCGGGGCTATCGATGCCGGTTTCGACGAGCGCGCGGGTGAGTTCGAGGGATTGGCGGTCGGCGGCTACGGTTTTGTTGTAGAGGTCTTGGAGGGCGTCCTGGCCGCGGAGCTGGAAGTAGTACTCGGCGAGGAGGGCCTGCTCGGTAAGGCGCTCGTTTTCGAGGTCGGCGGCGGAGACCTGGGCGGCGTACTGGTATTCGCGGATCTGATTGCGGACGCGGCCCCAGAGGTCGGGTTCCCAGGAGACGTCGAAGGGGAGGGTGATGTCGGTGACGGTGGAGCCGTTGGAGATGGCGGTGGTGCTACCGCTGCTGCCTGTGCCGGTACCTGTTCCG
>CAZZWG010000344.1:0-2597 GCA_964657685.1 Verrucomicrobia bacterium Tous-C9LFEB
CCAAGGACGCGAAGGTTTCGCCGACGACACGAAGGTTTCGAGGGTCGCGCGTCGCGATGTCTATGTAAGTTTGGCGTCTGAGTGAGGGTGTGATGCGAGGGGGAGCTGATCTCAGCTAGAGTTGACCGTGCGGGTGGTCTGGCCGGAGGTGAGGCTGGTCCATTTTGAACGGAGTGTGCTTTGGCGGAGACAGAAATGAGTTTAGGGAGCAACCCTCAGGACAATCGGTCGGCTGAGGGGATACGGTCAGCGTTTCTGCGGCATATGCGGCGTACGGTGGGTAAGCCGGTGGAGCTGTCGACACCGCTGGAGCAGTACCATGCGGTGGCACACCTTGTGCGGGACCGGGTGATGGATGACTGGATCGACACGGTAGAGAGCTACAAGGATGCGGATGTGCGGGTGGTGGGGTATTTGTCGGCTGAGTTTTTGCTGGGCCCTCACCTGATGAATGCGATGTTGAACCTGGGGATCACGCATGCGGGCCAGGTTGCGATGCAGGGGCTTGGCCTGGATCTGGGCGCGATTGCGGATGAGGAGCCGGAGCCTGGGCTGGGCAATGGGGGGTTAGGACGGCTTGCGGCTTGCTACATGGACTCGATGTCTACGCTGGGTGTGCCTGCGATCGGGTATGGGCTGCGGTATGAGTTCGGGATTTTCCGCCAGGAGATTCGGGATGGCTGGCAGATCGAACGATCGGACAAGTGGTTGGAATATGGCAATCCCTGGGAGATTCCCATGTCGGATGCGAGTCAACGCGTGTCGTTTGGCGGCCATACGGAGGTGGTGCGGGGGGAAGGGGGCGAGGAACGCCGGAAGTGGGTACCGTCCTCTGTGGTGAAGGGTGTGGCGTATGACACGCCGATTCCGGGATACCGGACCAAGCAGGTAAACCGGCTTCGGCTGTGGAAGGCGGAGGCGGAGGACAGCTTCGATCTGGAGGTGTTCAATCGCGGCGATTACGTGGGTGCGGTGCGGGAAAAGATTGAGTCGGAGACGATTTCCAAGGTGCTGTACCCGCCGGACGAGAGTGAGCAGGGCAAGCGGCTGCGGCTGATGCAGCAGTACTTTTTCACATCCTGTTCGCTGAAGGATATGATCCGGCTGCACAAGCTGCAGAAGCTGCCGATGAACACGTTTCATGAGAAGTGGACGGTGCAGTTGAACGATACGCACCCGTCGATCGGGATCGCGGAGTTGATGCGGCTGCTGACGGATGAGGAAGGATTTGCGTGGGATGAGGCCTGGTCCATTACGCAACAGACGTTTGGGTATACGAACCACACGCTGTTGCCCGAGGCGCTGGAGAAGTGGCCTTTGCCGATCTTCGCGAGTTTGCTTCCCCGGCACCTGGAGATCATTTACGAGATCAACCGGCGTTTTCTGGCGGAGATGCAGACGCGCTTTCCGGATCAACCTGACCGCTGGGCGCGGATGAGCCTGATTGGGGAAGAGGGCGAACGGCAGATTCGTATGGCGAACCTGGCGGTGGTGGGCAGCAAGGCGGTCAACGGCGTGGCGGAGCTGCATACGAAGCTCTTGAAGGAGACGACACTCAGGGATTTCTATGAGGCCTATCCGGAGCGGTTTTCGAACAAGACCAATGGGGTGACGCCGCGGCGATGGATGATGCTGAGCGATCCGGAGCTCACGAACCTGTTGAATGAAGCCATTGGTAAGCCGTGGCACACGGATTTGACCAGGCTGCGGGATCTGGAGCGGTTTGCCGACGATGCGTCGTTCCTGGAGCGCTGGCGAAAGCGGCAGGAGCAGGCAAAGGGACGGTTGGGCGCGTATCTGAAGCAGACGATGGACGTCGATGTGGACCCGACGAGCATGTTTGATGTGCAGGTGAAGCGGATCCATGAATATAAGCGGCAGCACCTGAATGCGCTGCATATCCTGAGCCTGTATTGCCGGATCAAGAGCGGTGCGCTAACCAACCCTGTGCCGCGGACATTTCTTTTTGGCGGCAAGGCGGCACCGAGCTACCGGATGGCCAAGCTGATGATCAAGCTGGTTTGCTCGGTGGGGGAGCTGGTGGGGAAGGATCCGGAGACGAAGGACCTGTTGCGGGTGGTGTTTGTGCCGGATTATTCGGTGTCGCTGGGGCAGCGGATCTATCCGGCGGCGGATTTGAGTGAGCAGATCTCGACGGCGGGCAAGGAGGCGAGCGGAACGGGTTGCATGAAGTTCATGATGAATGGAGCGGTGGCGATCGGGACGCTGGACGGGGCGAATATTGAGATACGGGATGAGGTTGGGGCGGAGAACTTCTTTCTGTTTGGCCTGACTGCGGAGAAGGTGGCGCAGATGCAGACGCATGGGTACCGGCCCCGGGATTTTTACGAGAAAAGTCCCCTGTTGCGTGAGGTGATGGACGGTTTGCAGGGAGGGCGTTTCACGAATGGCGACCGGGATCTGTTTGCACCGCTGGTGCAGGATTTGTTGAATGTTGACCGGTTCTTTGTGCTCGCCGATTTTGATGATTACGTGCGTGCGCAGGGGGAGGCTGGCGAGGTTTTCGCAGATGTAAAGAGGTGGGGGCGGATGAGTGTGCTGAATACAGCGCGGTCGGGGAAGTTCAGTTCGGACCG
>CAZZWG010000345.1:0-2597 GCA_964657685.1 Verrucomicrobia bacterium Tous-C9LFEB
CCACCCCCCGACCTCCACTCCCTCAACGAACTCATCGCCACCGCAGACATAGAATCCTTCCTCGCCGACGGCGGTCCCGCAGACGAGTACGAAACCGAAGCCGAGCACCTCCACAACGCCATCGGCACCTGGCCCACAGAAGACCTCACCACCGAACGGCTCCTCCCCGTCCTCGAACAAATCTGGACTGAAGCCTTCACCCTCGACGCATCCGCTCTCGAGCAACGCCGCGTCAAGCTACGCGAACTCGCCACCCAGATCGAACGCTTCTTCGGCCCGCAAGCGCAACCCCAGGTCCGCAACGCATGACCGATCCGAACAGCCTCTGGCGCCAGAAGCTAACGTCCTACCTGCAGGCAAACGCTCAGCCCCCACACAAATTCGGCCATCAGCCCCGCCTCTACGCCCTCACCCAAACCATAGCCGCCAACTCCCCTGAACTGATCTACAACGACGACGTAGTCTTCGCCGCAGCCTACCTCCATGACCTCGGCGTTTTCCTCGGCCATCGTCCCGAAAATCCCACCGCCCTCGTAAACTGGGACCACGTAGCCTACGCCTGCGGATATGCCCCTACCCTCCTGGAACAGATTGGCTTCCCAATAGACAAGCTAGACAAGGTCCTCGCCGTCATCCGCGAACACCAGCCCCACAACGACCCCCAAAGCCCCGAGTCCACCCTCCTCCGCGACGCCGACATCCTCGAACAACTCGGCGCCATCGCGATCCTCCGCACCGCCTCCAAGCTCGATAGCGACACCCGCTTCATCCTCTTCACCGACGCCCAGCAATCCCTCCAGCACGCCCTCGACACCCTCCCCGCCCGCCTCCGCCTGCCTGCCAGCCGCAAGCTCGCCATCCCCCGCATCGACGCCCTCCGCGCCTTCCTCCTCGCGCTCGCCGGGGAAGCCGGCAACCACCTCGGCTAAACTCGCCCCCATGGCTTGGCTCCCCACCCTCGACGACGCCAACAACTTCATGCGCCTCGCCCTAGCCGAAGCCCAGGCCGCAGAAGCCGCCGGCGAAGTCCCCGTGGGCGCCCTCGTCCTCTCCCCCACCGGCGAAATCCTCGCCCGCGGCAACAACCACGTCCTCCGCACCGCGGACCCCACCGCACACGCCGAAATCGTCGCCCTGCGCCACGCCGGCCTCGCCCTCAACAATTACCGCCTCACCGGCTGCACCCTCATCTCCACCCTCGAACCCTGCGCCATGTGCGCCGGCGCCATCCTTCACGCCCGCATCGCTCACCTCCTCTACGCTGCTCACGATCCCAAAGCCGGTGCCTGCGGTTCTGTTCTCTCCGTCCTTAACCACCCCAGCCTCAACCACCGCGTCGAGGTCACCGCAGGCATCCTCGCTGACGAGGCCGGCACCCTGCTGACAAATTTCTTTCGCCGCCGCCGTCAGTCCCGCATCCCCTCCCCAGCCGAAGACGCATCAGACTAGCCGAGCGCCGCAAAGCGCAGCACGGGAGGCACCACAGGCATGGCAGAAGGTCGTTTTGCAGGCAAAGTCGCCGTCGTCACAGGATCCTCCTCCGGCATCGGACAAGCCATCGCCGTCCGCCTCGCCAGCGAAGGCGCAGCCCTCGTCATCGACTACCACAGCCACCCCGAAGGCGCCGAAGATACCCAGAAACAGATCGCCGCCAAGGGAGGCGGAAAGTCCATCACCGTGCAGGCCGACGTCTCCAAACCCGCCGGCGGCCAAACCCTCATCGACGCCGCCTGGAATCAGCTCGGCGGCTGCGACATCCTCGTCAACAACGCCGGCATCGAGAAAGGCGCCGACTTCTGGGACGTCACCGAAGCCGACTACGACGCCGTCCTCGACCTCAACCTCAAAGGCGCCTTCTTCATCACGCAAGCCTTCGTTCGCCGCCTCCGCGACGCCAAAAAGCCCGGCCGCGTCATCAACATCAGCTCCGTCCACGAGGACATGGTCTTCCCCCACTTCGCCAGCTACTGCGCCTCCAAGGGCGGCATCCGCATGCTCATGCGCAACCTCGCCGTCGAGCTCGGCCCCCTTGGCATCACCGTAAACGACGTAGCCCCCGGCGCCATCATCACCCCCATCAACAAAAAGCTCCTCGACACCCCAGACCAGCTCAAGCCCCTCCTCAACAACATCCCGCTCGGCCGCATGGGCACCTCCGAAGAGGTCGCCTCCCTCACCGCCTTCCTCGCTTCCGACGAAGCCGCCTACATCACCGGCTCCACTTATGTGATTGACGGCGGCCTCATGCGCAACTACAAAGAACAATAGCCTTCACACCGGGCCCAACATCCCCACGCCCTTTCGGGAGATAATATGCGGATGCAACTTCTGCTCTACACCGCGGACTGGTGCCGTGACTGCCGCGAGGCCAAGCGCTTCCTCAACAAGCACGCCATCGCCTTCAAAGAAGTCGATATCGAACGCACCCCCGGAGCCGCCGAAGAAGTGATTGCCAACACCGGCAAGCGCGCGATCCCGCAGTTCGTCCTCGACGGCAAATGGATCCAGCCCTACAAGCCGGGCCGCGGCTTCCTCTACGAAGAGATGAGCAAGCTGCTCGGCGTCAACGAGCCCTAAGCTGTCTGTCTCTTGTTACA
>CAZZWG010000346.1:0-2593 GCA_964657685.1 Verrucomicrobia bacterium Tous-C9LFEB
ACTCATGCCAGCCATGCCTATCCGCCTGCATCGCCAGGGCATCTCGCCCCTCAATCGCCACCCGAACACCCTTACAAGCCGGCGCAAAGAACCGAAACCGCACCCCACCCTCCGGCACCAGCTCCGCCCCAAAAGGCAAAGCATAGTGCCGGGCCAAACCAACCCTCATCTCGCTCACTTACGCGTCCTTGAGGGTCCACCTTACTGTCCACGGCTGCACAGTCTCGCCCTGGATCTCCGGCCCTTGATGCCATAGTATGCGCCCTTCCGACACCGGAAAGCCCTCCTTGGCCCGGTCGCACAGGTTGGCATACAGGCGCAACTCCCGCCCATCCTCCACCCTGTACCGCACCACCACCGCCCCCGGCCCGACCACCTCAAACGACCCGGCATTGCCCGTGATCCTGTCCAGCAACGGCACAATCTCCCGGTGCCGCACCCGGATCAGCTCTCGGTGCCGCCACAGGCACTCCGCCTGGTCCGGCTGCGACATCTCCTCCCACTTCAACTTCGCCGACTGAAACGTCGACTCCGCCAACGGGTCCGGGATCGAGTCCCGCTTCGCCGGATCCTGAAACTCCGGAAACTTCTTGAACTCATCCCGCCGCCCCTGCCGCACCAGGTCCGCCAGCTCTCCATGGAAGTCGCAGAAGTACGGGAACGGCGTCGTCGCCTTCCACTCCTCTCCCATAAAAATCATCGGAATCTGCGGCAGCAGGAGGTACACCACTACCAGCGCCTTCAACGCCGCCGGATCGGTAATATCGCCAATCCGCTCGCCAAACGCCCGGTTTCCAATCTGGTCATGGTTCTGGATGAACGAAATGAACGCACTCGGCGGCAGGTGCGCACAGGACTCGCCGCGCTCCTCCCCCGTGCATACTCCCGCCTGCCCCTGGTACGCGAAACCCTCCGCCAGCGCCCGCCCCAGCAGCTCCGTCTTGCCCTCATAATCAGCGTAGTAGCCCGCATCCTCATGCGTCGCGGCCGTATGCAGCACATGGTGCATGTCGTCGTTCCACTGCGCCGTGAAGTGATCCGGATCCCCCTTCGCATCGCGCGACAGCCGGAACGCCTCGTTCTTCTCATTCTCCAGTACCAGGTGAATTGGATAGGGTGTCTCCAAAGCCCGCACCCGCTCACTCAGCTCTTTCAGAAGGTGCGTCGGACTCTCATCCATAATCGCGTGCACCGCATCCAGCCGCAGCCCATCCAGATGGAATTCCTCAATCCAGTACAGCGCATTATGGATAGCCAGCTCACGCACCACGGCACTCTGCTCGCCGTCATAGTTCACCGCCGCGCCCCAGCTCGTCTTGTGCCGCTCCGTCAACAGATTCGGAAAATACGACGGAAGGTAGTTCCCCTCCGGCCCAAAGTGGTTATACACAACGTCCAGCATCACCGCGATCCCCCGCGCATGCGCCGCTTCCACAAAGGCCTTCACATCCTCGGGCCGCCCATACGACGAATCCGGCGCAAACCACAGCACCCCGTCATACCCCCAGCCCCGCTGCCCTGAGAAATCCCCGATCGGCATAATCTCCACCACCGTCACACCCAGATCCCGCAGGTGGTCCAGCTTCTCCGTCGCCGCCCGGAACGTCCCCTCCGGCGTGAACGCGCCTACGTGCAGCTCATAAATCACAGCCTCGTTCCACCGCCGCCCCGCCCATGCGCCGTCCTTCCACATGTAACTTCCCGCTGCGATCACCTCACTCGGTCCCGTCACATCCTCAGGCTGGAACCGCGACGCCGGGTCCGCCACATGCGTCCCATCCGGCAACGCAAACCGGTAGCGCGTGCCCGGCCCCGCCTCCCGCGTCACGCACTCATGCCATCCACTCCCCGCCGCCGCCATCTCCACCTGGCGCTCCCGGCCCTCCAGCGCCAGCCACACCGTCTCCGCCGCCGGCGCAAACAGCCGGAACCGCACGCCTCCGTCGGGCAATACCTCCGCCCCGAACGGCATGCCATGAACCCGCGAAAGAGCCCCCGCGTCTACCCGCTCATACTGCGTGAAAACATCCTGCTCCTCGGAAACCTGCTGCAAAACTGCTTGTGATGACATAGAACACTCCAGGGCCCTTTGCAGCCTCTTTTTAGTTTGAGCGTACGAATCTATAAGGGGAGGCGCATCGTTCCTGCACCAGGTGGGTCCTTATACGATGCAGTTTCAGCCCCCTCTCGCTCCAACCGCCCACCCGCGCCTTGACACCCCCAACAAATCACCCGGCACACTTTCACCCGCTCCCGATCAAACTTCCTGCATCCTAGGCGTCAGGTGCGGGAGCCAACTCCCCCACCCTGAGGAGATGGCATGGCCACCAATCAAGACCTTCCCGCAACCGACAGCGCAGCCGTTCTGCACAAACTCGTGGGCGACGATGCCACCGCAGCCTTCGAAAACGACCCCAAGTTCATCGACAGCAACCCCACCGAAACCAGCTCCAGCGAAAACCTCCAGACCCGCGCCGACCGCGCCGAAACCCGCTCCCAACCCGACCTCAACCTCAAAGCCGTAGACGATGACGACGACGAGGAAGAAGAGGACGACGACGAACTCGATGAAGATGACGACGAGCTCGACGAA
>CAZZWG010000347.1:0-2588 GCA_964657685.1 Verrucomicrobia bacterium Tous-C9LFEB
GGGGTTGTTGTTGGGGGTAGGAAGGTTGGTTGGGGTTGGGCGGGCGGTTGGCGTTGGGGTTTTGGGGGTTGGGGGTGGCTGGAGCTACGAGGGGGGTGCTGGAGTTGGAGCCGTCGCCGAAGAGTTGGTTGCCGAAGGTTTGGGCGTCTACGCCCATGTGGCTGCAGGTGCTTTGGGGGACTGTGCCGACGAGGAAGGCGGCGGGGAAGGTGTCTGAGGGGCAGGTGTCGTCTGCGGGGAGGTTGCTGGTGCGGTCGATGCGGACGAGCTGGATGCCGTCGGGTGGGTTGGCAAAGGCCTTCATGTCTGAGTATTGGGGGAGTTTGATGGCGCGATTCATGAACTCGGCCCAGATGGGGGCGGCGGTGTCGGCACCCTGGAGTTTGTGAGTGAGGCCGGTGGAGATGTCGGTGTAGTCGTCGTTGCCGACCCAGATGATGCAGAGGAGGTTGGAGGTGTAGCCGGCGAACCAGACGTCGTGGGAGGTGCCGGTTTTACCGGCGGCGGGGGCGCGGAAGCCGTTCTTGCGGACGGAGGCTGCGGTGCCGTAGTTGACTACGTCTTCAAGGAGGGACTGGGTGAGGTAGGCGACTTTGGGGTCGAGGACCTGCCTGGCTTCGGGGGTGTAGTCGGCGACGATATCGCCGGTGTTGGAGCGGACGCTGGAGAGGATCCAGGGCTTGAGGTGGACGCCACTGTTGGCGAAGGTGGTGTAGACGCCGGCCATGTCGAGCGGTGTGGCGTTGTAGGTGCCGATGGCGACGGAGGGTGTGCCGCGGGCGTTGGGGATGCCGGCGGTGCGGGCGAGGGCGGCTACGTTATCGAAGCCGACCTTTTGGCCGAGGTTGATAGTGGCGATGTTGAGGGAGTGCTCGAGGGCGGTGACGGCGGTGACCATGCCGGGGTATTCGCCGCGCTCGAAGTTGCCGGGGGTGTAGTCTTTGCCGTCGAAGGTGAAGGTGGTGGGGTCGTCGTTGAGCTGGGTGAGGGCGGTGAAGGGGGCGGAGCCGTCCAGCGAGGTGCCGTTGAGGGAGGTGTTGAAAGCGGCGGCGTAGACGAGGGGTTTGAAGATGGAGCCGGTGGGGCGTTCGGCGTTGGCGTGATTGAGTTGGGAGGCGGCGTAGCTGCGGCCGCCGACGAGGGCGAGGACCTGGCCGGTGTGGGGGTTTAAGGCGATCAGCGAGACTTGCGGGAGGGTGAGGGGGCCGTCGCCTTTGTGGAGTTTGCGGATGAGGTCGTCGACGCGCTTCATGCCGGCTTCTACGGCGTCGGAGGCGGCGTTCTGGAGGTCTGGGTCGAGGGAGGTGTAGATGCGGAGGGAGGAGTGCGAGGTGTCGTAGTCGCCGATGCGCTGGGTGATCTGGTCGTGGACCATGTCGACGAAGTACGGGGCTTCAGAGGCGTCGACTTCGGCGGGGGCGAGTTTGATGGGTTCAGACTTGGCGGCTTCTGCTTCGGCGGCGGTGATGGCGCCGGTTTCTACCATGGCGCCGAGGACGATGTTGCGGCGTTCGATGACGCGGTCGGGGTGGCGGTAGGGGTTGTAGAAGTTGGGGCGCTGGATCATGCCGGCAAGCGTGGCGCACTGGGCGAGGTCGAGGGATTTGAGCGGTTTGCCGAAGTAGGCTTGCGCGGCTTCGCCGAAGCCGTTGATGGCGAAGCTGCCGCGCTGGCCGAGGTTGATCTGGTTGGCGTACATCTCGAAGATCTGCTGCTTGTTGAAGCGGCCTTCGAGCTGGTAGGTGATCATGATTTCGGCGATTTTGCGGGTGTAGGTCTTTTGGGGTGTAAGGAAGAAGCCGCGGGCGAGTTGCTGGGTAAGGGTGGAGCCGCCGCAGGATTTGTGTTGCTGGAGGATGTCCTGGACGCCGCATTTGAAGGTGCGGACGTAGTTGATGCCGCCATGCTCGAAGAAGCGGCGGTCCTCGATGGCGAGGACGGCCTGGACCATGCGCGGGGGGATGCCGTCGTAGGTGACCATGCGGCGCTTGGTGCGATTTTTGTCTTCCGAGAGGGCGGTGATGAGTTGGGGTTCGAGCTTGTAGCTGGCGAGTTGGGCGCCGTTGTCGGCGGTGATGGATTCGACCTGGTCGCCGGGGGTGTTGACCGTGGCGCCGTCGGCGGCGAGATAGCTTTGGGGGCCGGGCTTGATTTTTACCTGGTCGCCGTCCTGCTGGACGGAACCCATGGGGGAGTCGGGGCCGTCGTAGCCGGCTTTGCGGAGCATGGCGGCGATGGTGGCGGCGGGGAGGTGCTGGCCGGGACGGACTTCCTGGGGGGCGGCGTAGATCTGGGCCTGGGAGCTGAAGAGGGGGCCTTTGGCGAGGGTGTCGTCTACGATGCCGGCGTACTTGTGGTACTCGAAGGCGAAGGTTAGGCCGAAGACGATGGCGAGGACGAGGGTGAGGAGGAGCGCGGCGCGGAGGGCGCGGAAGAGGAGGCCGTGCTGGGAGGGGCGGGCGACTTTGACGAGGACGGGCACAGGGTTCCAGTAGTCGGTAGTTAGTAGCCGGTAGCCGGTGTGTGGCTAGAGTTTGGACGCTTCGAGGAGGTTGGCGATGTGGGCGGCGGCGCCTTCTACGGGGATG
>CAZZWG010000348.1:0-2562 GCA_964657685.1 Verrucomicrobia bacterium Tous-C9LFEB
TGGCCAGGGATTCTTCAGGAGTCGTATCGTGGTCTGACGACCTTACCCGGCGGCTGAAGCCGGTGGATGAAGACAGTGATTATGGCCCGGCTGAAGCCGGGCCCTGACGAAACAATACTTGCCTTGGGGCAGGGCCGTCAGGTGGGGGTGCGAAGCCGGGCCCTGACGAAACAAAGCTTGCCTTGGGGCGGGGCGGTTAGGTGGGGGTGCGGAGGAGGAGGTAGCTGCCGAGCATGGCGAAGAGGAGGTCTGGGGACCAGGCGGCGAGCATGGGGGGGAGGGAGGCTACGTCGCCGAGGTTTTCGAAGATGTTGGCGACGATGTAGTAGGCGATGGCTACGCCGATGGCGGTGCCGAGGCCGGCGATGTTGCCGCGTTTGCCGGCGGAGAGGGCGAAGGGGACGGCGACGATGGCCATGACGAAGGTGATGAGCGGGTAGGCGAGTTTGCGGTTGAGCTGGACGCGGAGGCGGGTGGTATCGAAGCCGGATTGCTGGAGGTCGTGGATGTAGCGGGTGAGCTCGTCGTAGCTCATTTCCTGGGAGGGGCGTTCTTCTTTTTTGAAGTAGGCGGGTTGTTCGCGGATTTCGGGGAAGCTGGCTACCGCGTAGGTGGAGTAGCCGGCGATGGTTTCGCCCTGAAAGGTGCGTTGCCAGCCGTTGTCGAAGTTCCAGCGATGGGTTTGGTTATCCCACTGGGCGGAGGTGGCGAAGATGCGGCGGGTGAGGGCGAAGGTGCCGGGCTGGAATTCGAAGACGGTGAGGTTGGCGAAGACGTCTTTGTCGGGGTCGAAGAACTGGTAGTAGAAGATGCGGGTGGGGTCGCCGGCGGAGTTGGTCTGGCCGGAGATCCATTTGCGGTCGGGGCGGAGGAAGGTCTGGGCCGGTTTGCCTTTGATGGTGGAGAGGAGAGCTTCCTGGCGGCGATTGGCGCCGGGGAGATAGAACTCGTCGAAGGCAAAGAGGGAGAGGGCCAAGATGGCGGCGATGACGAGGATGGGCGCGACGACGCGGTAGAGGCTGACGCCGGTGGCCTTCATGGCGGTGAGCTCGGAGGTGCGGCTGAGGGAGCCGAAGGTGATGAGCACGGCGACGAGGCAGCAGAGGGGCGTCATGTTGTAGAGGATGAAGGGGATGAGGTTGAGGAGGTAGTCGCCGACGGTGACGAGCGGGGTGCGGTAGCGGACGATGTCGCCGATGAGTTCGAAGAAGGTGAAGATGACGAAAAGGACGGTGATGCCGGCGAGGACGAGGGCGAAGTTCTGCACGAAGGAGCTCATGACGTACTCGTCAAGGATGAGCGGGAAGCGGGCGTGGAGGGCGCGGCGGAGGCGTTGCATGGGGCCGGTGGAGAAGGCGAAGGCCTCGGACGTGGATGTCTGGTCGGCAGATGCGGGGTCGGTGAGGGACTTGGGGCGGCGGATGACGGTGCCCAGCGAGGCGATAGCCGCGAGGGCAGCGCCTCCGGAGGAGATTTGTTGAATGAGGGCGATGCCGGCCATGGAGAAGAGCAGGTTGGCGGCCCAGACGCCCAGCACGGCGGGGAGTTTGCCGTCGCGGGCGAGAGCGATGCCCATGGTGGAGGCGAAGTAGTAGAGGAAGACGAGAAGGAGAGTGAGGACGAAGGCTGCGCCCTTGCCGCCGCGTTTGGAGGTGAGGCCGAGCGGGACGCCGACGAGCATGAGGACGAGGCAGGCGGTGGGGGTGGCGAGGCGGCGGTTGAACTCGATTTTGAAGGGCTGCGTGTTGGGGCTGTCGTGCAGGTTGGCGCGGCGCCAGACTTCACGGGTGGGAAGGGCCTGCAGGGGGGTGTCGCGGCGGGTGAGGTGCTGGGTGTCTTCCTGCTGGCCGGTCTGGACGGGGAGGTCGGAGGAGTTGAAGGTGGAGAGGTCGTATTGGGCGGGGTCGGTGTTGTGGCTGACGGCTATGTCATGGCGGGCGCCGTTTTCGAGTTCGAGATGGAGGGTTTGGCCGGGGCCGCCGAGGACGATGGCGTCGTGGGCGGTGATGATGTGGGGGTTGGCGGGGGTGGCGAGGTCGGCGAGGAAGACGTTTTTCCAGAGGGCGGTGCCGTTGGAGCCGGGAGTGACGTCCTGGACGTAGAGGACGTAGTTTTTCAGGTCTTCGTAGAAGACGCGGGGCTGGACTTCGATGGAGGCCTGGCTGGTTTTGGCCTGTTCCTCGTAGTGGAGCAGGGCCTGGGTGGCGCGGGGGGCGATGACCAGGGCGTTGCCGAGGCCAAAGAGCCAGGCCGTGACGGCGAGGATGCTGACGATGCGGAGAAAGGCGGTGACGCCGAGGCCGGAGGCGCGCATGGCGGTGATTTCGGAGTCAGCGGCGAGGCGGCTGAGGCCGAGGAGGATGCCGATGAGTACGGCCATGGGGAGGGTGAGGGTGAGGAAATTGGGGAGGAGATAGCTGAAGAGGCGGAGCAGGTCGAGCGGTGTGGCGATGCCGCGGACGAAGAGTTCGAGGAGGGGGAGAAGGTAGCGGAGGAGGAGGACGAAGGTGAAGAGGAGGCCGCCGAGGAAAGCGTAGCCGAGGATCTCGCGCAGGATGTAGG
>CAZZWG010000349.1:0-2543 GCA_964657685.1 Verrucomicrobia bacterium Tous-C9LFEB
CGGCGGCTCTTCCGGGCGATTCTGTCCAATCGCAAGAAGGAGTGGCAGTTCAACACCCACCCACTTTTCTCCGAGTTTTTGATGGGCAAGCAGGATTTTGAGTGCACGCCTTGGGGCATGCCGACGTATTCGATCTTCGGCTGGCAGAAGCCTTGTTACCTGCTGCAGGACGGCTATGCGGATACGTTCCAGGAGCTGTTGGACGCGACGGAGTGGGAGAACTACGGTGCAAAGAGCGGGAATCCGCGCTGTGCGAACTGCATGGTGCACTCTGGGCATGAAGCGTCGGCGGTGGACTATAACTTCAGTTCGTTGAAGGGATTGTTGACTACGGCGAAGAAGTACATTTTCCCTTCGTTGTATCCGGATGCGGGAGCGCAGCAGATTCTGAATGACTGGAAGCCTGAAGGACATGTGCCGCTGGTGCAGATTGCGAATGGGCCGGCTAAGGCGACGCCCGTTGTCGTGACAACCTCCGTGGATAGCAAGCTGACACATGTGGGTGGAGAGTAGCGATGGCGACGCTGGATCAGGAGCACAACAAGGTAGAGCAGTTGCAGCATGCGTCGATGGATGAACTGGAGCATGCGGCGGGCCGGGATCGCGAGAATCTGGAGGGGTGGATTCCGGCGCTGGCCTCAGAGGATGAGGTTCGCGAGGCGCTGGAGAAGGCCTTCGATTATCGCGGCGATGTGACGATTACGCGCAAGGATGGCTCGGTGGTGGAGGGGTATCTCTATGACCGGCGAACGGGGCCTACGCTGGCGGACTCGGTGGTGCGCGTGATGCCTGTGCCGCCGAAGGGGTCGGCTGCCGGGTATGCGGTGCAACGTGTGAACATTCCCTATACCGATGTGGCGGCACTGAAGTTCTCCGGACGTGACACCGCGGCGGGCAAGAGTTTTGACGCGTGGGTGAAGAGGTATTGGGAAAAGAAGGCTGCGGGCGAGAAGAATATTGGGATTGAGGCGGAGAAGCTGGACTAGTAGGCTTAGCAAGAGGTCTGTATGGCTGCGCACCCGATTGTTATCGTTGACCACGGCGTCGCGGAGATTCCGAAGGAATTGCGAAATGACCCGCGCTTTCGCGATGGCGCAAAGCTGCAGCTCGTACCCCTCAAGACTGAGGACGAGCCTTACGGGGATGAACAGCAGCGATGGAGAGACTTCCTTGCGCTCGGAGGCCTCCTGGCAGATTCCGACTTCGATCCCAATGAAGAGCTCGAAAAGGAAAAGCAGCGCGAGTTAGCCGATGAGGCCCGATGGGCGAACGACTAGAGGCTGAGCGTCTGGTTCTGGATTCGTGGCCTATTCTCCAGTGGCTCAAAGGACGCGAGCCTGTTTACAGCGCCTTTGTTGCGCTTATAGATAGCGCCATCGTTGGAGAGGTACAGTTACACCTGTCACGCATCAACTTTGGCGAGGTAATCTATACGGTCCGTAAAGCGCCTGACATCGCCAGTGTCGAGGGTGCCTTACGCAGCTTCCGGGCGGCTCCGTTCGTCCTGCACACAATAGATGATGCTCTGGTCGATGAAGCTGTGGAACTCAAATCCCATCACGGGATCTCCTATGCCGACGCGTTCGCAGCGGCGCTCGCGGTCAGATTGAGTGTTCCACTGGTGACCGGCGACCGTGAGTTTCGGAAGCTCGAAGAAGATGGTTTGCTTGAGCTGAAGTGGGTGGGCGTTTGAGGCTGTTTGTTACGGGGGCGACTGGGTTTGTTGGAGCACATGTGGCGCGGGCGGCGGCCCAGAGTGGGGCTGAGTTGCGGGTGCTGGTGCGTCCGACTTCGAACAGGAAGTATTTGCCTTCTGCGGCTGAGCAGGTAGTGGGCGATTTACGTAATCCTGAGGCTTTCGCCTCGGCCTTGCGCGGGTGCGATGCGCTAATCCACGTAGCCGCGGATTACCGGTTATGGGTGCCGGATCCGGCGGAGATGTATAAGGCGAATGTGGAGGGGACGCGAGAGCTGTTAAGGCTGGCGCGGGAGGCTGGGGTGCCTCGGGTGGTGTATACGTCCAGCGTGGCGACGATGGGGTTTGACCGGGCTGGGACGGTGGTGGATGAAGAGACGCCGGTGAGTGAGGCGGCGATGATTGGGCACTACAAGCGGTCGAAGTGGATGGCGGAGCAGGTGGCTATCGAGGCGGCACGGGCGGGGCAGCATGTGATGATCCTGAATCCGACGACGCCGATTGGGTCAATGGATGCGAAGCCTACGCCTACTGGGCGGATTGTGGTGGACTTCCTGAAGCGGAACTTTCCGGCGTATGTGGAGACGGGGTTGAATCTGGTGGACGTGCGCGAGATTGCGCGGATACATCTGCAGGCGCTGCAGGTGGGGAGGCCGGGCGAGCGGTACATCCTGGGTGGGGAGAACCTGACGTTGAAGGGGATTCTAGACCGGTTGGGGGCGATGACGGGATTGTCTTCGCCGAAGGTGAAAGTGCCACATGCGGTGGCGATGGGATTCGCGTTTTTTGACGAGATGGTGACGGGTAAGCTGCGGGGGAAGGAGCCTCGGGCGACCGTGGAAGCGGT
>CAZZWG010000350.1:0-1185 GCA_964657685.1 Verrucomicrobia bacterium Tous-C9LFEB
GGAGAGGATGGCGAGCAGGGAGAAGAGGCTGAGGAGGGTGTCGGTCTCGCCAACGCGGGCGGCGTGTTGGAAGCCGAAGGCGCTCAGGAGGATGACGGTCGAGAGCCAGGCGGTGAGGTGGTTTTGTTTGCGGAGGAGCCAGCGGTGCAGGGTCGCGACGATGGCGATGCCGGCGAGGGCGGAGGGGAGGCGGGCGGCGAAGGCGTCCAGGCCGAAGAGGCGGAGAGAGGCGGCGGTGAGCCACATCTGGAGGGGTGGCTTTTCGAACCAGAGGGCGCCGTTCCAGTGGGGGGTGAGCCAGGAGGCGAGGGAGTGTCCGGCGAGCATTTCGCGGGCGATTTCGGCGTAGATGCCTTCGTCCCAGTCGGTGAGGGGGCGGTGGCCGAGGAGCGGGAGGAGGACGAGGGCGGCGAGCAGGGTGGCGAGGAGGGTGGAGCGGTTGGTTGGGGTGGGCTCGTCCATCGTGTCCTCAAGGGTGTCCTCAAGCTAGCGTAGATGGAGGGGCGATTTTGCGAGAAGGTGAAGAGGGTGAGGGCGACGAGGGCGGCGATCGTGGGAGCTGGGTGGAGGGTGTGGAGGTTGGGCGTGGGGTTGGATTTGTGGCGGTTTGGTATGCCGGGTTCCAGAAGCGAGACCTGGGGCAGTCGGCAGACTCGGGTGCTGATGAAGGGATGTTTCCGGTCTGAAGACCTTACCCGGCGGCTGAAGCCGTAGAGCAAACAAAGTGTTTACGGCCTGGCTGAGGCTGGGCCCTGACGAGACAAAGGCATCGCCAGCCATTGCTGGAGCATGCGTTTGTACCGTCGCCAGGCGAGCGCCATACCTCCAGCCCGCGCTTGATGCTGTGGCGTGCCAGCAACTCCGTCGCTGGGCGACAGACAGCAGGCTAAACTGACATCTCATGCGATTCAGCCTGCTTTCGGTCCTGCTCTTTGCGTTTCCCTCGTGTGCCCAGTGGCAGATGCAGGATGCTCACACCAATGCCGACCTTCGCGGCATTGACTCGCTCGGCGGCGGGGTGGCGTGGGCTTCGGGGTCGAACGGGACTGTGCTTCGGACGGAGGATGCGGGGTTTGTGTGGCAGCTTTGCGCTGTGCCGCCGGGGGCCGCGCACCTTGATTTCCGGGGGATTCAGGCCTTTGACAACAATATCGCCGTGGTGATGAGCAGCGGCAAGGGAGACTT
>CAZZWG010000350.1:1285-2531 GCA_964657685.1 Verrucomicrobia bacterium Tous-C9LFEB
TGATGCTGCTGGGTACGGGTGGGCCGCGAGCGGCGGTGTACCGTGTGGAGCCGAGTTGCGATGCGAAAACGGGGAGCTGCGGGATGGCATGGAAGGTTTCGGAGACGCCGCTTGCGCATGGCGATGCGGCGGCGGGGGTGTTCTCGTTGGGCGCTCATTTTGCGGCTGGTGTTTCGGGCAAGGTTTCAGGGGCTGTTGTGGCGGTGGGTGGCAACTACAGCAAGCCCGCGGAGACAGCGGGGAGCTCTGCTTTCAGTGTGGATGGCGGCGCCACCTGGACTGCGTCGGTGACGATGCCTGGCGGGTATCGCAGTGCGGTGGGGTACGACAAGGCGAGGAACCGGTGGATTGCTGTAGGCCCGAATGGGACCGATGTCTCGACGGACGACGGCCGGAACTGGCGGGCGTTGAAGCCCGATTTGACGGCGGGCGATACGCCGGATGCGGATCAGCGCTGGAATGCGCTAAGCCTGCCGTTTGTTGTGGGGCCGCATGGGCGTATTGGTATGCTGCGGCCTGAGGCTCTTTCCGGGGGTAAGCCTTGAGGGTTGCCGGCGGCGATGCCTACCTGAGCGACCGCAGCGGCTGAAGCTGCGGAACGTTTTGCGGGACTTGTGGCGGGGTTGAAGTCCCTTTTTCGTTCATGAGGCTGGTTCTCCCCGTTCCGCACGGATGGGGCATTCCTTTCGTCATGCCACGGCCCCTACAATGGCTGCAAAGGACATTTCCGTGCGCTTTGCCCAACGAGTTCAGAAAGTTCAGTCTTCCGCCATTCGCGATTTGCTTCGGCATGGCTCCGACCCCAGTGTGATTTCGTTTGCGGGTGGATTTCCGGATGCGACGCTGTTTCCGGCGCGTGAACTGGAAGCAATTTATACGCATTTGCTCACGCAAAAGCCGCTGCGGGCGTTGCAGTACACGGTAACGGAAGGGATTCCGGAGCTACGCGCCCAGGTGGCGGAGTACATGCAGGCCGATGGGACGGCGTGCTCGATGGATGACGTGCTGATTCTGCATGGGGCGCAGCAGGGGCTTGACCTGGCGGCGAAGATGATGCTTGAGCCGGGGGATACGGTGGTTGTGGAGGACCCCACGTTTCTGGGGGCGACGATTGCTTTCAATGTGTTCGAGCCGCGCTATGCGACGGTGCGAATGGATGCGGAGGGGATGGATACCGATCATCTGGAGGCCGTGCTGGAGGCGAATCCGCGGACGAAGGTGATCTATACCGTTCCGGATTTCCATA
>CAZZWG010000351.1:0-2513 GCA_964657685.1 Verrucomicrobia bacterium Tous-C9LFEB
CCACCCCCACCTGCCAAACGTTCCTCAACACCAGCCAGCGCGCCAAACTTCAATGGGAGCTCGAACGCCGCTTCGCCGCCTTCGAAGCCAGCCTTCCGTAAAGAAACAAAGTCGAAGTCCGGCTACCACAAAGGTTGTAAAGTCCACCCGTAAAGCATCTGTTCCCAAGACTTTGAACGAAATACCCGGGGACCCAGGCCAACCCTCGCGATACACTTCTCACGCAAGCAACACGAAGGGACTGAAAGGTGTTCAAGAAGGCAATCCTCGTTGTTCTCCAGACTCTGCTCTTCCTGATTCTCTTCATCGCCGGCAGTTTTCTGCCCGCGCTTCCGTCCTTCCGTTCGCTGTACTTTCAGGTGCAGACCGGGCCCCACCGGGTGTTTGTCCTCGATGGCCTCGTACTCGCCCTGCTGGCGTACCTGATGATTTTCCTCATCGAGGTGGCGCGCAAGCGGGTGCGCGGCCCAGGCGGCCTGACCACCCTTGCGCTGGTTCTCGCCCTGGTCCTTGGCCTGGCGATGAAGCTGGGCTTCAAGAGCGTCTGACCCGGGTGTCCTCTGTATCCCACCTAAGACCTACTGACACCGGCCTCCGCACGGGTTTAGTGTCCTCCCGATGCCGTTCCCGAGTAAAAACCCGGATCACGCTGTTATCGCTTTGATAAACTGTTCCTAAGAAACAAGAACCAGTCTCAGGCATCGAGATCGCCCTGCAAGGACGTTTGCGCAGGCACTCTGAGGAACATCACAGCATCGGCTCCCGCGAGCCGTTGCGCCGAAGGATATGTATCAAATGGCTCTCCCCCGCTCTTCCAGCTTCTCGGCCCCGTTTCTTGACCTTTCGCAACGCCAAATTGCTTACTTCTCGATGGAAATCGCGCTGAGCAAAAGCCTTCCGACCTATTCGGGCGGTCTCGGCATGCTGGCGGGCGACACCTTGCGTTCGGCTGCCGACACCGGTTCGCCGATGGTCGCAGTCTCGCTGGCGCACCGCTCCGGCTATTTCCGGCAGCATCTCGATAGCGATGGGCAGCAGACCGAGTCCGGCGTGCCCTGGTATCCCGAGACCATGCTGACGGACGCGGGCGCCACCGTGACCATCCAGCTGCAGGGGCGCGACATCACGATCCGCGCCTGGCGCTTTGACGTGGTGGGGACAACGGGGCACATCCTGCCGGTATTTCTGCTGGATACCGATATCGAAGGCAATGATCCCTGGGACCGTCACCTGACTGACCATCTTTATGGCGGTGATACGTACTATCGGCTCTGCCAGGAGGCCGTGCTGGGGCTCGGCGGCATTCATCTGCTGCATGCGCTGGGCTGCCGGCCCGACGTCCACCACATGAACGAAGGCCACGCCGCGCTTCTGACGATCGGCCTGCTGGAAGATCATCTTGCGGGCGTACCCTTGCGCGACGCGAAGGAAAGCGATGCCCGTTTTGTTCGCGAGCATTGCGTCTTCACCACGCACACGCCGGTGCCTGCGGGGCATGACCAGTTTGGGATGGACCAGATGTACCGCGTGCTGGGCCACGAGCGCTCGTCGACGATTGAGCGTTTCGGGGGCATCCACAACGGCTGCATGAACATGACGTATCTCGCGCTGAACTTCAGCCGCTGGGTCAATGGCGTCGCGATGCAGCATGGCAAGGTGTCGCAGGACATGTTTCCCGGGTACAAAGTTCACTCCATTACCAATGGCGTCCATGCGGCGACCTGGCTATCGCCCGCCTTCAAGGCACTTTTCGATCGCGAGATGCCGGCGTGGCGGCATGACAATCAATTCTTACGAAACGTTTATGGCATTGAGCCGGCTCTGATCGAGGCCACGCACAAGAAGGGCCAGGCACGACTCTTCACGACCGTGCAGAAGCGTACCGGCGTCGTGCTTGATCCGCACGTGCTGACCCTGGGCTTTGCGCGCCGCGTTGCAACGTATAAGCGGGCTAGCCTGCTCTTCCACAACCCGGAGCGCTTGCACGAGATTGCTGAAAAGCTGGGCGGGTTGCAGATTCTGTATGCCGGCAAGGCGCACCCCGCCGATAACGCCGGGAAGGCGCTGATCCGGGATGTCTTCTCCGCCGCCGGACGGCTGAACAACTCCAAACTGCGTATTCTTTACCTCGAAAACTACGACTGGGAGCTGGGTGAACAGCTCACCGGCGGTGTGGATGTCTGGCTGAATACGCCGCTGCGCCCCTATGAGGCTTCAGGCACGAGCGGAATGAAGGCTGCCCTGAATGGCGTGCCGTCGCTTTCGATTTTGGATGGCTGGTGGGTGGAAGGCTGTGCCGAGAACATCACAGGATGGGCTGTGGAAGATGCTGCCAATGAGGAGGTAGAGGCCGAGTTGCTGTATCGCAAGCTGGAAGGTTCTGTCGCCAGCTTCTATGGCAATCCGAAGAGCCGGGCGCGCATTCGTCAGCACTCCATTGCGATCAATGGCACCTTCTTCAACACGCACCGCATGCTGGGGCAGTATGTTGCGAACGCCTACTACCCACAGGC
>CAZZWG010000352.1:0-2499 GCA_964657685.1 Verrucomicrobia bacterium Tous-C9LFEB
GTGGGTGCTGTTTTCCTGGCAGCTTTGGTTTTGGCAGCCGCCGCCGAGGCGGGCCCGGCTGACTTCTTCGATGGAGGTGCGGGTTTACTGCGCGTCGCTGTCTTTGCAGCTTTTTTCGGGGTGTTCTTGGTCGGCATGCAATCGTTTTCCTAGGCGCTCTTGCGCTTCGATGCCGTCTTGGCTGCAGCCTTTGTTTCACGTTTCGCCGAAGATTTCGCGGAGGCCTTGGGGGTCGCACCCTTGACCAGCGAGAGGCCCCCGGCTGCGGCGCGTTTTGGCTCCTTTTTGGGGGGCTTCACAGCTTCGGGCTCGGCTTCCGCGGTCGGTGCGGCGTTGCCTATGCTCTTGCGGAGAGCGTCCATGAGGTTGATGACCTTGCCGCGGGCGGGGGCGGGTTCGACGTCCTGAGGAACGGGAAGGTGCTTGAGTTTTGCGTCGACCAGCTCTTTCACCGCGACCTCGTAGCCATCGACAAACTCCTCTGGTTTGAAGACGCCCGCACGCTTGTTGATGAGCATTTTGGCGAGGTCGAGGGAGTCTTCGGCGACCTCGACTTTCTTGATATCGCGGAAGTAGTCCACAGCATTGCGAAGCTCGGCGGCGTAGCGCATGGTGTAGGCCATCATGCCGCCGTTGGGATCGGTGCCGAAGGGCGCGATGGCGACGATGTGCTCGCGACCGCCGAAGGCAATCTTTGTGAGGGCGACTTTCTTTGTATCGAGAAGGGCCTTGCGGACGGTGGCGAAGGCTTCGGTCTGGGCGTCGCTTTCGGGGAGGACGAAGTAGGGTTTTTCGTAGAACATGGGGTCGATGTCGGCTTCGTCGACGAACTGCGCGACCTCCATGGTGTGCTTGGAGGGCACGCGCAGATGGGCGAGCTCTTCGGGCTCGATGGTGACGTACTGACCCTTGGAGTACTCGTAGCCTTTGACGATCTGGCTCTGTTGCACGGGGGCGGCGGCAGGAGCGTCTTCGGGGTCGTTGGCGGCGGCTTCGGCAGCGGAGGCGGTGAACTTCTGGTAGCGAATGCGCTCGCCGGTGGCACGATCGATCTGGTGGAAGCTGATCTGGCTCTTGGCCTCGGTGGCTACGAAGAGCTTTACGCCGAAGGAGACCAGGGAGATGGTGATCTGCCCGCTCCAGTAAGGTCGCGCCATACAATACCTCGCTAAGTTCGTCTGCGCAGATGAGAGTAGCGCGAAGGGGTGCGGGGATGTACTGAAATGTATTCCGGATGAGCGAAAAAGGTAAGCCTGCGAACATAAGTGCGCATCTAAGCCGCCGTTTTTGCGGGTTAGTTATTGACGGTCTGGTTAACCCAGAGCGAGAAGGTCTGAAGGCTAAGTCGGTGTTCGCGGTACGCGGAGCCGCGCGGCGTGGGGATTTTAGTCGGCGGCGAAACGGACGTCTGCCGCGCCTACTGTTGAAAAGCCGACTTCGGCGTCAGAGTGGGCGTCGGCCAGGGTGTTGCCGGTCCAGGAGCCGGTGGTGATCCATTGGCCCTTGCGGAGGCCCCCGGTGCGGGCTGCGCCTTCGTTGGCGAGCCAGGGGAGAAGTTTGAGAAGGTCGCCGGAGGTGTTGGAGCCGATGCGTTCGACGCGGATGACGGAGTCGACGATCAGGGTGACCTTCTCCTTTGTGAAGTCGACCTTCCGCCAGTCGAGGAACGCAGGGCCATAGAGGAAGCCGCCATGTAGCTGGAGGTCGGCGAGCATGGCTTCACGGGGCTGCTTGGAGGGGTCAACGAAGGCGGTTTCGAGGACTTCAATGGCGGGGTGGCAGGAGGCCATGGCGTCAAGAACCTCTTCGCGGGTGTAGGGCTCGGTTGGCCGAGGCGGCAGGTCTTTGCCGACGAGGAAGGCGATCTCGGCTTCCAGGCCGCGATAACGCCAGCGGGCTCCAGCCAGTGTGCTGCCGGCGGGGGCCATCCAATCGGTGGGCATGGGGCAGAACATGGGAGTGGCGTCCGGGCTGGGGGCGCCGATTTTCCAGCCGCCGATCTCGCCAAAGGCGCTGACGAGTTGATCCTGGACGGCGTAGACCTCGTCGAGGCTGGCGGGGACGAGGTCCGGAGGGAGCGAGAGGATGGGGCGACTTTCGCGACGAGCGTTGAGGAGGGTGTTGGCGGTGGAGGTGAGAATTTCTTCGCGAGAGCCTGTCATGGTGTCTTCCTGAACTGCGTTCCTGGTGATTGGATGCCGTTTGTTGTTGGGCTTCTTTTTTCGCGCTCCTGGGTTGCTGTTGTGCTTGCGCGGGAGCAACCCAGCCGGGAATGAAAGGTTGCGCGCAACACGGGGAAATGGGGCGCGTTTACTTCATTGCACGGCGATTTCTGGAGCCGGCAGGAGGCAACACCATGAAGCTATCTCAGATGAGTGCGAAGCTTACGGGCGGTAAGGTGAAGGTGCTTGGCTTTTTGGGTGGGTTGGCGCTGGCGGGCGCGGCGATGACAGTCGCGGCTCCCAAGGCAGAGGCGCAAGTGGCGTTTGGTGTGCGCAT
>CAZZWG010000353.1:0-2494 GCA_964657685.1 Verrucomicrobia bacterium Tous-C9LFEB
TGGCGAGTTCGTTGCGGCGGTTGGGGATGAGGGCGCCTATGCCGCCGATCTGCATGCCGACGGAGCCGATGTTGGCGAAGCCGCAGAGGGCGAAGGTGGCGATGGCGAGGGTGCGGGTGGAGATGGCGCCGGCTTTGGCCATTTGGCCGAGTTGGGTGTAGGCGATGAACTCGTTGAGGACGGCGCGGGTGCCGAGGAGATTGCCGACCTTGGAGGCTTCGTTCCAGGGGACGCCGATGAGCCAGGCGATGGGGGCGCAGAGGGTGCCTAGGGCGTTGCCGAGGGAGTGGGGGAAGGGGATGTGGCCGTGGGCCCAGAGGATGTCCGAGATGCCGAGCATGATGGCGTTGACGAGGCCGATGAGGGCGAGGAAGCTGATGAGCATGATGGCGACGTTGAAGGCGAGCTGGCCGCCGTCGATGGTGCCGCGCGCGATGGAACCGATGAGGTTTTCGTTCTTGTGCTCTTCCTCTACGGGGATGTGGACGGTGCCTAACGTGGCGGGGACTTCGGTTTCGGGGACGAGCATCTTGGCGACGAGGATGGTGCCGGGGGCGGTCATGATGACGGCGGAGAGGAGGTCCTGGGCGCGGATGCCGAAGCTGATGTAGGCGGCCATGATGCCGCCGGAGACGTGGGCCATGCCGCTGGTCATGATGCACATGAGTTCGGAGCGGGTGGCGCCGTTGAGGAAGGGGCGGATGGTGAGGGGGGCTTCGGTCTGGCCCATGAAGATACTGGCGGCGACGTTGGTGGATTCCGCGCCAGAGGTTCCCATGGTGCGCTGCATGAGCCAGGCCATGCCGCGGATGATCCACTGCATGATGCCGAGGTGATAGAGCATGGCGAAGAGTGCGGAGACGAAGATGATGGTGGGGAGGACGGCGAAGGCGAGGACTTCGAGGGGGCTTGAGGGATCGCCGAGGGGGCCGAAGACGAAGCGGGAGCCGTCGACGGCGTGGCCGAGGAGTTCGGTTACGCCAGTGGACGCGGTGTGGAGAATGGCCTGGCCGAAGGTCCATTTGAGGACGAGGAAGGCGAAAAGGATCTGGAGGCTGAGACCCCAGGCGACGGTGCGCCAGCGGATGGCGCTGCGGTTGGTGGACAGGGCGTAGGCGACGCCGAGGAGGACGATGAGTCCGAGCAGACCGGTGAAACGGGCCAAACGCGCGCTCCGATGCGAAGAGGGTTGGGGCGAGTGTAACGGAGGCGGGCTCTTTCGCCTAGTTCTGCGCGAGAAGAGCGGCGAGGACGTCGGCGGGTTCGGGGCGGATGCGGTGGTCCGCGTGGGCCTCGGCGAAGAGGACTTTGCCTTCCGGAGAGAGGATGTAGGTGGCTGGGAGAGGAAGTCGCCAGGAGTCGTTGCCGTTGAGGAAGGGGATGTTGACGAGCATGGAGCGGAAGTGGGCGCGGATGGGTTCGGGGACGGTGTAGGCGAGGCGGAACTGCGCGGCGAGGGTGCAGGTGGGGTCGGAGAGGAGGGGATAGGTGAGGTTGTGGCGGTCGGCGGTGAAGGCGTTCTGGCGAGGCGTTTGCGGGCTGATGGCGATGAGGAGGGTGCGGTGTTCGCGGAGGGTAGGTTGGAGGTGCTGCCAGGCTTCGAGCTCGGTCATGTCGTAGGGGTCCCAGCGGCCGCGGAAGAACTTGAGGATGACGGAGCCGAGGGCGAGGAGGTCTTCGGAGTTGATGAGTTTGTTGTTGGCGGCGGTGAGCTGGAAGTTGGGTGCTCTGGCGTCGATTGGGAGTATTCCCTGCTCCAGGCCTGAGCTTTGGAGGTCGGCGATGAGTTGTTCGGTGCGGGCGAGGCGCTCGGGTTGGACGAGGGCGCGGGTGGTGGCGGTGATTTCGTCGAGTTGTTGCTGGAGGGACTGGAGGGCCGGCTCGCTATGAGAAGTCACACAGGCAGTTTACGTCTGGGGCCTTGATGGAGGTGAGCTAGCCGATGGGTTCTGCGCGGGTAGGATCGATGATCGCGCGGACAGTAGCGACTGAGTCTGCGGGGAAGCCGGTGAGCAAGGCGTGTTCGCGGACGCTCGCTTCGTCAGGGGCGATGTAGATGCCGTAGATCTTGTGTTCGGTGACGAAGGACTCGATCCACTGGATGCCGGGGCCCATGGAACGAAGAACACCGGAGGAGGTTTTCGCGATGGCGGTGAGCTCATCGGGGGTGAGATTTCCGACGTTGGGGATGGTGCGTTCGACAACGTATTTTGGCATAGTCTGCGATCGCTTTCGATGTTGCGGACCCAGCTGGACGTCAGTGTAGCTCTTAGATTTGGGAGGCGGCGAGTGGGCTGAGGATGAGGTTGGTGATGTTGCTGACGATGGACTCGTAGGCGTAGCGGGGTGAGGTGGAGAGCTTCTTCCATTCGGGGTCGGCGCTGAAGGCGGCCCAGTTGGTTTCGAGCTCGTGGGTGTCGGCGAAGGTGAGCATGTAGGTGAGGCTGGGCATGCCGGAGCCGATGAGGGTTTCGCCGAAGAAGACGGGGTGAAG
>CAZZWG010000354.1:0-2492 GCA_964657685.1 Verrucomicrobia bacterium Tous-C9LFEB
GCCGTCCCCGTCATCAGCTCCATCGCCCTCGGCTTCGACGGCGAGTACTACAACATCAACGCCGACGAAATGGCCGCAGCCGCCGCGATTGCCACCCACGCCGACGCCCTCGTCTTCCTCACCGACGTCCCCGGCGTCAAGGGCGCCAATGGCGAAGTCCTCCGCTGGCTCAACCTCCCCACGGTCGCCCAACTCGAGCGAGACGCGGTCATCACCGGCGGCATGCTCCCCAAACTCCACGCCTGCCAGCAAGCCCTCACCTCAGGCGTAAAGCGAGTCCGCATCCTCCCCGCCACGCACGCAAACCTTCTCCCCGACCTCCTCTCCAGCCGCATCGACGAAGGAACGGAGGTCATGGTCGCATGACCCTCCACCGTGTCATCTCGACCGGAGCGGCAGAGCCGCGTAGTGGAGAGACCTGCGTTTCCGCCAGTCCCGCCCATAACCTCCGTCATCCTGAGCGAAGGGCAAAGCCCGCACGCAAAGGTCATCGCGAAGAGGCAAGTAGCCTTCGTTCCCCCGCCCAAGAAGCCCGTCATCCTGAGCGAAGGGCCCAGCCCGCAGCCGAAGGACCCCGAGAGACCCAGCCCCACCCATACCGCTCGCCTTTTTCCAACCACAGGACCTGCCCATGACTGATCTAGCCCAACTCCAGGCCGCCGAAGCCAAACTCCTACTCACCACCTACGAGCGCAACCCGATCCTCTTCACCCGCGGCGAAGGCGTCCACCTCTACGACGCCGCCAACACCGAATACCTCGACCTCCTAAGCGGCATAGGCGTCTGCGCCCTCGGCTACAACCACCCCGCCGTGACCGCCGCCATCACAAAACAAGCCCAAACCCTTCTCCACACCTCCAACCTCTTCTTCACCGAACACACTGCCCCCCTGGCCCTGCGGCTCACCGAAATCACCGGCCTTGACCGCGCCTTCCTTTGCAACTCCGGCACCGAAGCCTGGGAAGCCGCCCTCAAACTCGCCCACGCCTACGCCACCCTCATGCGCTCCGAAGGTAAGCCCATGGGCACCAAAATTCTCTGCCTCGAACACAGCTTCCACGGCCGCACCATGGGCTCCGTCTCCACCACCCACAAAACCGCCTATCGCCAGCCCTTCAACCCCCTCATCCCCGGCGTAGAATTCATCCCTTTTAACAACATCGGCAAACTTCACGAAACCTTTAGCCAAAATCCAGAAGAATTTTGCGCCATCGCCTTCGAAGTCCTCCAGGGCGAAGGCGGCATCAACCTCGTCTCCGAAGACTTCCTCCGCACCGCCCGCGAACTCTGCGACAAAACCGGCGCCCTCCTCATCCTCGACGAAATCCAATCCGGCATGGGCCGCACCGGCGAATGGTGTGCCTACCAACACTTCGGTATCCAGCCCGACGTCACCACCCTCGCCAAACCACTAGCCAACGGCATCCCTATCGGCGCCATGCTCTGCACCGAAACCGCCGCCCGCGCCATCACGCCCGGCATGCACGGCACCACCTTCGGCGGCAACCCGCTCGCCTGCGCCGTAGCCATCGCCGTCATCGACACTCTCCGCAACGAAAACCTCCTCGCCCACAACACCGAAGTCGGCCACTACTTCCGCACCCAACTCGGAACCCTCCAATCCAAATACCCCCATCTCATCCACGACGTTCGCGGCCTCGGCCTGATGATCGGCTGCGAACTCACCTCCGCCGACCTCGCCAAATCCATCCTCAAAGGCATGCTCGACCGCCGCATCCTCCTCAACCGCACCCACGAAACCGTCCTCCGCTTCCTCCCGCCCTACCTCATCACCACCGCGCACGTAGACCACGCCATCCAGGCCCTCGATGAACTCCTCAGCGCAGCCTCCGAGCACCACCTGCCCCAACCCACCCAAGCCCTCACACCCGAAGAGGTCGTCCACGACTAGCTACCTCGCACAACGTCAGCAGAAGGCGCCCTCGCCTTGCTCGCTCGTCATTCCCCCGCACGGGGAACCTGCTTTTCAACCCGGAGCGCCGACAATCCTCCGGCAAAGCTCATAAACTCGGAGCAGCAATGGACAACAAAACCGTAACCCTTACCCCCCGCCCCAACAGCCCCAAGCCCGCCAGCCTCGGCATCCAGTCCGACACAGCCTTCACCGAGGTAGCCAAGGGCCTCGCCGGCCGCGACCTCATCTCCATCGCCGACCTCTCGCCCTCGGAACTCGCCGCGATCATAGAACTCGCCCACGCCGTAAAATCCAACCCAGAAGACTTCCGCCAGGCCCTCCTCGCCAAGCAGATGGTCCTCATCTTCGAAAAAGCCTCCCTCCGCACCCGCCTCACCTTCGAGGCCGGCATGAACGAGGCCGGCGGCAATGCCATGTTCTATGACATGACCAAAGAACCCCTCGGCGAGCGCGAATCCATACCGGATGTCGCTCGCAATCTCGAGCGCTGGATGCAAATCATCGTCCTCCGCACCTACGCCCACGAGACCATCACCGAGATGGCCGCCGTCGCCAA
>CAZZWG010000355.1:0-2442 GCA_964657685.1 Verrucomicrobia bacterium Tous-C9LFEB
CGGCTTCAGCCGGGCCACTAACGCAGCAGTCAAGGTCGGCTTTAGCCGCCGGGTAAGGCCTTCAGGCCCGCAACGGCCAGTCGGACGCGACTGGCTTCAGCCAGCCTCACTCTCAAAACACCTTGCTTCGGCCACCAAGGTCAGCCGCACAGACCAACCACACCCGCCACCCTACTTCGATCCAGGCGGCACCACCCCGTTCATGCGCAGGTACTCCACCATCTGCCCGTAATGGTCGAACCCATGCGCCACGGCAAAACTAGCCACCGTCGCCCGCGTATGCATCCCATCCACCCCATCAATGCCTTGGTACGCATTCGCCGGCGTAATCGTGGCCACCTGCTGTTGCGCATACGCAAAGGACGCCGTAAGCGCCTCCACAATGGCGTCCTTCGTCTTCAGGTTCGAAATAGCCTTCATATCCACCGAAGGCTTAGGCCCCCCAAACGACGCAAAGAAGAAGTAGTTCGCCTGCGCCAGGTGCGTGCACTCCTGCGCAAACGTCCGCACCCCGCTGAAGCTCGCCGTCGACCCCGCGGCAAAGTTCGAAGGCCCCGGCGCAAACGTAAACTTGTCCGCCGGCATGGCGTTCACCACGCCCATCAACTCAGTCTTGAACATCCCCAGCAGCACCCCTTGCGCATGCGCCGGATCCACCGCCGACCCGACTGCTACCTTCTCTTCCGGCATCTCCATCTGCGCCATTGCCGCACCGGAACAACATCCAAGAACGCCCGCTAACATCCATGTCTTCACTCGCATACGCTGAAACCTCGATTCTGATTTGGAATAAGCCCAAACCAGCCTAGCATCGCGCTCCCCAGGTCCGGGCAAATCCAGACAGTCAGGCCTCCAGCATAAGATCTCGGTGCCGCCGCATCGCGGAAACCAGCATGCGCCGTATCTGCAGCGCCAGCATCGGCGCCACAAACACCGCAAACACACCCCAGATCACCAGCGCATGCCACTCCCACAACCAGAGCAGATGGGCCAACTGCAAAGGATGCCTGTGACTCAGGTGCAGGATCTCCGCCCTTGTCATCGGCAGCCGATGCGTCCGGAAAATGACGATCCCGGCATTAATGAACGGCAAAAACAACAGCCACTGCAGCGGAGCCATCAGGTGGATCCCAATCTGCGTCGCCACCTGGTTCAGCCCGAAGGCCCACGCCACCAGCAGCATGAACACCGTCGTCATCCCCAGAAAAGGATTGACCCCCATCACTAGTGCCACCGCCAGACTCCACGCCAGCCGCTTCGGACTTACACCCTTCCGCAACAAGCGCAGCAAAGGCCGCAACACCCGACAGCGGAACGTATTCCGAACGTACTGAACGAAGCTCACCCTCGTAGGAGGGTAGGAAGGGGTAAATTGGTCGCTCCACGTTGCGTATTCCACTCTGGAAATTCAACCATCCCCCAATGGAATCCTCCATACCACCTTCTGAACAGCACCCCCGCGAAACTCGGCCCTCCCCTGCATCCAACCGTTCGGCTACCCGCCGCAAGGAGCACCATGAGCACCACCCACGATTCCCTCGACCTCGAAGATGCCCGCCGCATCATCGCCGCCGCCACCCAGAAAGCCACTGCCCTCGGCCAACCCATGAACATCGCCGTGGTCTGCGCCGGTGGCCATCTCCTCGCCTTTGAGCGCATGGCCAAGGCCTGGATCGGCTCCGTCGACATCGCCCAGAAAAAGGCCTGGACCTCCCGAGCCTTCAACATCACCACCCAGGACCTCGGCAAGAACTCCCAATCCGGAGACCAGTTCTTCGGCATCCACGCCTCCAACGACGGCAAAGTCATGATCTTCGCCGGCGGCATCCCCGTGAAGAAGGGCGACACCGTCATCGGTGCCATCGGCGTCTCCGGTGGCAGCGGCGAACAGGATCACGCCGTCGCCGAAGCCGGCGTTGCGGCCTTCACTTCCTGAATCCAGGATTGACCTTGCCGACATCTACCGCGGCGGCTACCCTCACCCATGCGCGAATTGCTCTTCAACGTCACGCAGGAGTCCGACGGAGGGTACGTCGCGGTAGCTGTGGGTCATAGCATGATTATCTAGGGCGATACCTGGGTTGAACTCTGCTCCATGGTCCTCGACGCAACCCAGCTCTATTTCTACGACCGCACCCCACCCGATCGCATAAGGCTGTTTCTGCGCCTCGAACAGGTCTAAGCGGTAGCGTGAAGCTCCCGCGCAATGTCTTACGCAGACACCTAGCAGATCATCTCATCCGCCCTTAGGCACATGTAGAAATCCCACTTTCTCCTGCGTACTTCAGACCCCACAAGCCAGACCCTTCCGATTCCCGCCCATAAACCACTTAGGTCCGAAACCTTCGCAGCCCTTCTGAAGATAGTGAGCGATCACAAGCAGCGTGATCGCGCCACCATCCTCGGGGGTCTCTCGTAAGCGCCTACTCCCCGCCACCACCC
>CAZZWG010000356.1:0-2437 GCA_964657685.1 Verrucomicrobia bacterium Tous-C9LFEB
GCCGGGTAATACCCAAACTCCAAATTCCCCTTCACCGGCCCCGGCAGCATCATGTGCGACAAATCAAACTCCGTCGCAAAGAACGGCGTAGCCAAATCAAAATACCCGTTCGCAGAAAACACCTTCAAATGCGGATTCTTCCGCATAGCATCGGCTAAGTCCACCGCCGTATCCGGCATCACCTGCTCCCCACGAGCCCCCGCGCCATACGGCGTTCCCGAAGCCCGGTGATGGAAGTCCCAGTTCGTATTAATCCCAGGCCCCTGCAGGTAATACGGCTCGGAACTCATGTACTTCAACTCGCTCTGGATGTAATCATGAAACGCCCCCACATACGCTCCAGAAATCCCGGTATCCGACGGATCATACCCCGGGTTCTCCCCCGCCGAATCCACATCAAAGCCCTCAAATCGCGCGTCATACCGGCCTAAGATCTCCGCATCCCCCCGCAGCAATTCCTTCCGGAACCGCGTCGGCTGAATCCGCAAACCCGACTCCTTCACATAGGCCACACTCAGCCCCGTAAAATGCGCCACCTGCGCTGCAATGGAATCAAACTCCGCCGCCGGCAACCGGTCACCCTGCTGCAGCGCCGAAAGGTAAGGCCCGCGCGCAAACTTCCGCGCCTCCTCCACCCACTCCGCCATGCTCCCCTTCGCCTGCACCTTCTTATGGAAATACCCAATCGCCGCATAAGACGGAAAATACCCCACCGCCTCCGTGTCATACCCCGGCGTCCGCACCCCATAGTTCAAAATCGAACTCAGCAGCGTAACTCCGTTAAACTCCACACCATCATTCTGTAACTGCGCGACCAGCGCCGCGCTTCGCGGCGTCCCATAACTCTCGCCAAACAAAAACTTCGGCGAGCCCCACCGCTGGTTCACCGTGATATACCGCACAATAAACTTCTCAAACGCCTGCACATCCTTGTCCGTGCCCGCAAAATCCTTGGCCGTCCCCTTACCCACCGCGCGCGAAAACCCAGTCAGCGGCGCGTCGATAAACACCAGGTCCGACTTATCCAGCAAACTCGATTCATTCGCCACCCACCGGAACGGTGCCGCCGGCGTCGCCTCCGGACTCGACGTAATCACCCGCACCGGCCCCAGCGACCCCATGTGCAGCCAGATCGTCGCCGACCCCGGCCCGCCGTTATACAAAAACGTGATCGGCCGCTCCTTCACCGGCGCACCGTCCTCCGTGTACGCCACGTAGAAAATGCTTCCATTCGCCTTATCGTTCTCATCCCGGATCAGCAGGTTCCCCGCCGTCGCCGTGTAGTGCAGACTCCGTCCCCCCGCAGACCACACATGCTGCGTCACCGACGCCTTCTCCGGCGGAATCGGCACCGCTGCATCCTTGCCCCCCGCTGGCTCCGCCTCACCCGCCGCCCGTGTCTGTGTCGCCGGCTCGTCACTCTGCCGTGGTCGCTCCGGCCGCTCCTGCGCCCTGACCCCCGCGCACATCCCAGCCATCGTCATCATGGCAACCCCAAAAACCACTCGTCGCACCATCAGTTTTCCCAACTCCTACCTCCTCGAGAATCAATTTCAACCGCTTCGAATCATCTATCCCTACAGCTACAAGAGCCTTGATCCAACGCATAGAGACGAAAGACCTTTGCAGTGCATCCAAACGCACTGTCACGGGCACATTCTTTCCCTACCCTACGCACCATCCAAACAATATGTCGAAACAAACGACACCTGAGAGGCCGCTTTGAGTCCCTGTTCTGAATTGCTTGATGTCGAGTTGGACGAGTCTGCCGCGGAACAAGACGCGCAGCTCCAGCTCACCCGCCGCCAATTTCTCGCCGCCTCGGGTCTCGTCTCCGCCGGTGCCGCCGCCGGCCTGAGCTCCGCCGCGGCCGCCCAGGGTGGGTCAACCCAGGCCGCCCAAACCATCCCTCTCACCCTCTCCATCAACAAACAGCAGCGCACCGTCACGGTCGACACCCGCACCTCCCTGCTCGATCTCCTGCGTGAGCAACTCGACCTCACCGGCAGCAAAAAGGGCTGCGACCACGGCCAGTGCGGCGCCTGCACCGTCCTCCTCGACGGCCGCCGCGCTAACTCCTGCCTCACCCTCGCCGTCGCCGCCCAGGGCTACGAAATCACCACCATCGAAGGCCTCGGCGACGAAACCAACCTCCACCCCGTCCAGGCCGCCTTCCTCGAGCACGACGGCTACCAGTGCGGCTACTGCACCCCCGGTCAGATCTGCTCCGCCGCCGCCCTCCTCGAAGAGCACAAGCGCGGTGAAATCTCCCAGGTCAGCTTCGAAACCGGCCACACCACCCGCCCCGAACTCACCGACGAAGAGATCCGCGAACGCATGAGCGGCAACATCTGCCGCTGCGGCGCCTATCCCAACATCGTAGCCGCCGTCCGCGCCGTAGCCCAGCACAGTGCCTGAGACTCCGGGTGGCCCATCC
>CAZZWG010000357.1:0-2430 GCA_964657685.1 Verrucomicrobia bacterium Tous-C9LFEB
GGGGTCGAGGTCGCCGCTGTCGATGGCGCGTTGAATTGCGGTGAGGAAGGCGGTGTGGACGAGGTTGCGGGAGCCTTCCATGAGGCGGGTGGAGCCGCCGGGGATGCTGTCGAGGGCGGGAAGGATCAGGAGTTTGTTTTCTACGTAAGTGATGAAGTGAAGCATCCAGGCACGGAGGGCTTCAAGCGGGGGGAGGGTCACGGCGAAATGGGCCTCGGCGGCGGCGAGCTTTTCGACTTCGCTTTGGAAGACAGCCTCGATGAGGGCTTCGCGGGTGGGGAAATGGCGGTAGAGGGTGCCGGGACCGACCCCGGCGGTGCGGGTGATGTCTTCAAGACTGACGCTTGCGCCTTCACTGGTGAAGAGCTGCCTGGCGATGTCCAGGATGCGCTCGCGGTTCCGCTGGGCGTCGGCGCGGGGTTTGCGATTTGGTGGCGAGGGGTTCCGTATGGGCATGTGTGTTAATAGTGAAAATTGATGCAACCGGAGGCTGCCTCCGGATATCTATATGAATACGGAGTTTGCCTCCGTTTAGTTTACTGATGGTTTGATTCAGAATCCAGCGGGCGCGGCTGTGGTTGCGTCCAGAAGCAACAGGAGAATGCAATGCGTGTATTTGTGACGGGATCGACGGGCTTTATCGGGACGGCGCTGGTTGAGGAGTTGCTTGGGGCCGGGCACCAGGTGCTTGGGCTTACGCGGAGCGATGCTGGTGAAAAGCAGTTGGAGGCGGCCGGGGCAGAGGTACTGCGGGGCGACCTGACGGATCTGGACTCTCTGCGGCGTGGAGCGACGGGAGTGGACGCAGTGGTGCACCTGGCGTTTAATCCGGATTTTTCAAAGTTTGCGGAGAGCGGGCAAGACGAAATCAAGGCGATTGAGGCGCTGGGTTCGGCGTTGGAGCCGGGCAAGCTGCTGGTGGTGACCTCGGGCGTGGCTTTTGTGAACAGGGCTCCAGGGCAGCCGGGCACGGAGGCTGACGCCGTGATTGCTTCAACGTCGATTCCGCGGCAGCCTGAGCAGGCGGCGCGGGCAGTGGCAGAAAAGGGTGTGCGGGTGGCGATTGTGCGATTGCCGCAGGTGCATGACACGCGTAAGCAGGGTTTGGTGACGTACCTGGTGGATATTGCGCGGGCGCAGGGCGTTTCTGCCTATGTGGGAGATGGCTCGGCGCGATGGGCGGCGGGTCCGCTCGAGGATGTGGCACACCTCTACCGGCTTGCAGTGGAGAAGACGGGGGACGGTGTGACGGTGTACCACGCGATCGACGAGGAAGGTGTGTCTTTGCGGGAGATTGCGGAGGCGATTGGCCTGGGGTTGAAGGTGCCTGTGAAGCCGGTGACGGCGGAGGAGGCCCCGGCGCATTTTGGGATGTTTGCTCACTTTGCCGGGCTGGATATGCCGGCTTCGAGCGAGTGGACGCGGAAGGCGCTCGGGTGGGAGCCGAAGGGAGTTGGATTGATCGAGGATCTGACGAAGATGAAGTATTGACGGCGGGTTCCCTGGCTCAACCGTAGAAGAGCAGGCCCCGGTTGCCCCGGGGTCCCTGGCTCTTTGCGGTCGCTTCAGTCGGTGGTGGATCGGTGCTGCCCTTCCCTGCCGCGGGATGACGCCGGTGCGTCAGCGGTAGCCGCCCGCGGCCTGCAGGAGCGATCCGCTCAGCCAGCCCGCTTCCTCGGAGGCCAAGAGGCTTACGACGTCAGCGATGTCGGCCGGCTGACCGGTGCGGCCCAGGGGCGTGCGCTCGATCGATGCTTTTTCGAAGTCCGATCCGATCATGCCCAAGGAGGCGGCGCCTTCGGTGGCTACCATGCCTGGATTAACGGCGTTGACGCGGATTTTGCGCGGTCCCAGTTCGCTGGCGAGCACCTTGGTGATGGTGTCGACCGCGCCCTTGGTGCCGCTGTAGACGGCTGAAGCCGGTGGCGCCAGCTCGCTTACCACGGAGCCGACGTTGATGATGCTGCCACCTTCTGCTGGAAAGAGGGGCAGCGCGGCTTGGGAGGCGAAGAGCAGGCCTTTGACGTTGGTCCCGAACATCCAGTCAAAGCTCTTTTCGTCGATGGCTTCCAGAGGGCTGAACGCGAAGACGCCGGCGTTGTTGACGAGGATGTCGACCTTGCCGAACTTGTCCTTGGTGGCCTTGAAGATGGATTCGACGGCGCTCCGGTCGGCCACACTGCCACCGGCTACGAGGGCTGTACCGCCGGCGGCCTCGATCTCCTTGGCCACTTTTTCCGCGCCGGCTTTGTCGCTTGCGTAGTTGACCACGACTGACGCGCCGTCCTTCGCCAGACGCTTGGCGATAGCCGCTCCGATGCCCTTCGAGGCTCCTGTTACTACTGCTACTTTGCCGGTTAAGTTTGCCATCCGTTGTTCAACCTTTCGATGTATACCGAATATTTTGATACTCATCAAAATGGATGAAGA
>CAZZWG010000358.1:0-2417 GCA_964657685.1 Verrucomicrobia bacterium Tous-C9LFEB
TGACGAGGAAGCGGAAGGTTTGATCGGCGCCTGTGCTGTCTCCGGCGATGCCGTCAGTGTTGGTCATGGAGGCGCCCCAGGCACCTGCCCAGATGGAGGCTGGCGCGGGCGCGGGTGCGGGGGCTGCGGTAGCGCCAGCGCTCGATGGTGTGGCTACGGCTCCGCAACCGCAAACGATGGTGCAGGCAAAAAGAGAGAAGAAAGCTGCAAAGGGGCGCACGGGGTCATGGTACTGGATGCAGATTGCCGCAATGCGACGATGCAGTCTCCGCCGCTCTCTGAGGCAAGCAGAGGCGACTTAGCTGGCGCAGATTTAGAGGGTCAATAGCGGAAGTCTAGGGAGCAAGGAGGCTGGTGAGGGGGATGGCGGCGTTCTGGAGGCCGTAGCCTGAGCCGCTGGGGTGGAAGTTGTCGTTGGTGTAGATGGTGGGGAGGAAGAAGTCGGGGTGGGCCGGATCGGCGAGGGCGGCATCGAAGTCGGCGATGGCGACGACGCCGGGAAGCTGGGCTCCGGTTGACTTAATCCAGGCGTTGACCGCCCTGCGCTGGGTGGAGCCGTTGTTTTCGGGGCCTGGGTGAGGTCACCATTGTAGGGATCGGTCGCGGTGGGGATGGGGCCGGCGGTGGTGCAGTACTCGGATGGAGGAATCGTGGCGAGGATGACGCGGATGCCCGCTGCGTTGGCCTGGGCGATGATGTTGGTGAGTGAGGTTTCTACGCTTGTGGCTGCAACGCAGTCGGCGCGGAGATCGACGCCGCCGATATAGACGATGACGGCTTTGATTCCGGGCTGCTGGACGACGTCGTGTTGAAAGCGATCGATGCCAGCGGTGGAGGATCCCGCGGCGGTGAGGGCGTCTTCTCCGGCGGGGTCGCCGATGAGGCCGGCGTTGAGGACGCCGAGATTGATGCCGGCGGTGTTGAGGGAGCGGGCGAGCCAGTCGGTGGGGCGTTCGTTGTTTTGCGTGGGAACGACGACGTTGGGTGTGGGGTAGGAGTTGCCGGTGCCGTAGTTGGAGTTGTGGCCGTCGACGGAGGAGCTGCCGAAGAAGGCGACGGTGCCGGCGTAGGGGCCGTAGGCTTCGACGGCGGTGGTGAGGAACCATTCGGTGTTGGTCTGGGTGAAGGAGGTTCCGGCGCTGTCAGTGGTGGTGTTGCCGGCGCCTGGGACGGTGGCGTAGTTGTTGGAGACCTGGGAATCGTGCTCGGTGAGGGGTGGGAAGGTGCCCTGGACGTACATGGAGACGGCGAGCCATTGGCCGAAGGTATAGGTGACTTTGACGGGGTCGGAGTCGATTTCCTGCTTGGGCTGGAGGGTGATGGAGGTGGCGCCTGAGAAGGTGAGCGGGGCGTCTTGTGTGGGATCGATGGCGGGGGAGGCGGCCGCGGTGGTGGCGACGGCGAGGCGGGCGGCACCGATGGTGATGGGGTCGGTGCCGAAGTAGTTCGAGAAGTGAACGCGTTCCTGGGTGGCTGCGATGCTGGGGAGGACGAGGAAGCGGAAGCTCTGTTCGGTGCCGCCGGTGTTTTCGGCGGAGGCGAGTGCGTTTTGGGGCGAGACTCCCCAGGCTACGACCCATTGTGAGGCGGCCTGGGTTGTGACTGAAGGCGTGGCCGTCCCTGCCCCGGAGCAGCTTAGTAGACAAAGCAGGAAAAGAGAACAGCACAGGGCCAAGGCGAAGCGGGAGTCCTTCATTCACGTGTGGACGTGAAAGCGGGATTAAAGTTGCGACGAGGATGAGGCCGTGCGACTGCATGAAAAGTGTATGCGGGGAGTGTTCAGACCGGAGTTACTCCCGTGCAGCCACGAGCGCCCATCCTCGCCGTTTGCGGGAGGATGGGCAGACGTATCGGGGTTAGTAGGTGTAGATGGGGTAGGCGGGTTTTTGAGGTTGGGGGACGGGGTGTTGCTGGAGTTGTTCGAGGGCTATGGCTACGGAGCGTTCGAGTTGAGGGTCGTGGCCTTCGGCGACGGCTTTGGGGTCCTGGTCGATGACGACGTCGGGGTCTACGCCGTGGTTTTCTACGTCCCATTTGCCTTCAGGGGAGAAGAAGGCGACGGAGGGTGAGGTGACGTTGCCGCCGTCCATGAGGACGGGGATGTTGCCGATGCCGACGAGGCCTCCCCAGGTGCGTTTGCCGACGAGGGTGCCGAGGTGGTTGTACTTGAAGAGCCAGGGCATGGCGTCGCCGCCGGAGCCGGAGAATTCGTTGGCGATCATGACTTTGGGGCCGTAGATGGCGTCGTTGGGGGTGCGTTCGATGGCGCCGTAGCGGGGGGACCAGAAGGATTCGAGTTTGCGGTTGAGGACTTCAATGATGTAGTCGGCGACCTGGCCGCCGGCGTTGAAGCGCTCGTCGACGATGACGCCCTGGCGGTTGGTCTGGGCGAAGAAGTAGCGGTTGAAGTTGGTGAA
>CAZZWG010000359.1:0-2412 GCA_964657685.1 Verrucomicrobia bacterium Tous-C9LFEB
CGGTGCTTTGATAGCCAGCGGAGGCGCCGAGGACGATCTGGGGATAGAAGGCGGATTGGGCAATGCCGATGGCTTCGTTGCCTTCCTGGGCACGGCGTTCGGCGGCAGCGATGTCGGGGCGGCGCTCGAGGAGTTGGGAAGGGAGGCCGGTGGGGATGAGGGGGGGCTGCGTGTCAACGGGGAGGGGAGAAAAGGGGATGGTGAGGGCGGCGGGTGGTTGGCCGATGAGGATGGCGATGGCGTGCTCGTACTGCTGGCGGATGATTTCTTCGTCGGAGGCGGCAACGCGGGCGGTTTCGAGCTGGGTCTGGGCCTGGGTGACGTCGGCCTTGATGCCGACGCCGCCGAGGTAGCGGTTGGTGCTGATGCGGAGGGCCTCCTGGTACTGGGCGACGGTGTCGTTGAGGAGTTTCTGCTGGGCATCGGCGGAGCGGAGTTCGAAGAAGTCGACGGCGAGTTCGGTCTGGAGGCTCAGGAGCAGGTTGACGCGGTCGGCGGCGGTGGCTTGGGATTCCTCGGTGCCGGCGGCGATGTTGCGGCGGACCTGACCCCAGAGGTCGACTTCGTAGCTGAACTGGAGGGGGTATTGGAGGGTTTGGGAGGTTGAGACGGGCTGGGCGGGATTGAAGAAGGACCCATTTGGGTTGTAGCGGGCGGTGGAGGCGTAGGGGTTGATGCCGATGGTGGGGTAGCGGTCTGCCTTGCGGACGGTGATCTCGGCGCGGGCGGCACGGAGGTTGGCGTCGGCCTGGCGGATTTGTTGATTGGCGACTTCTACCTGGGTTTCGAGGGTGTTGAGCGCGGGGTCGTTGAAGATGGTCCACCAGGTGCCGCGAGGGATGGCGTCGATGGGTTTGGCTGGGGCGAAGGGGGAGTTGGGGTCTTCTTTGAAGGCGTTGGGGCCGAGTTCTTTGTAGGCGGGAGGGACGGGGGCGGTGGGGACGGTGTATTTGGGGCCTACGTTGCAGCCGGTGATGGCGAGGGTGGCGGCGGCGAGGAGGGTTAGGGTGGCTTTGCGGAGGTGGTTGGGACGATGCGGAACAGAACGCGGGTCTCTCCACTCTGGCCTCCGGCCTCCGGTCGAGATGACAACTCCGTGGGTGCTAGAAGTGCAGGGTTGAGAGGGCATGCTTATTGGCCTCCGGAGGTGGAAGTCGTTGCCGGCGTGGGGGCGGTGTTGCTGGAGCGGACTTGTTGGCCTTCGGCGAGGGAGTCGGCGGGATTGAGGATGATGTTGTCGGAGGCGATGAGGCCGGTGGCTACCTGGAGGGTGCTGCCGTTGTCTTTGCCGATGGTGATGTCCTGGAGGTGGACGTGGCCGTTGCGGACGACGCCGACCTGGGTGCCCTGGGCGCGGAAGAGGAGCGCGTTGGAGGGGACGGAGAGGAGCTGGGTGGCTTCGGGGAGCTTGAAGTGAACGAAGGCGTAGGCGCCGGGGAGGAGTTTGTGGTCGCGGTTGGGGACGTCGACTTCGACGTTGAGGGTGCGGGAGTTCATGTCGATGGCGGAGCTGTTGCGGGTGACGATGCCGGTGAAGGACTGGCCGGGGTATTCGTCGACGGTGAGGGTGGCGGTGGCGCCGTTGTGGATGGCGGGCGCGTAGATTTCGGGGATAGGGGTGAAGACGCGGAGCTGGTCGATGGAGGCGATGCGGAAGAGGTCGCGGGGCTGGGAGGCACCGCCGCCGGCGTCGATGAGGTTGCCGATGTCGGTGTTGCGGGCGGTGATGATGCCGCTGAAGGGGGCGTAGATGCGCTCGAAGGACTGGAGTTGCTGGAGGCGGCGGAGGCTGGCCTGGGCGGCCTGGAGGGCGGCTAGTTTGGCTACGGCGCCGGAGACGGCTACGTCGGTTTCCTGTTTGGAGACGGAGTCCTGGGCGAGGAGGTTCTGGTAGCGGTCGGAGGTGGTTTTGGCGAGGTTGAGGTCGGCCTGGGCGGAGGCTACGTTGGCTTCGGCTACCTGGAGCTGCTGGTCGACTTCGGGGGTTTCGATGACGGCCATGAGCTGGCCCTTGGTGACGCGGGCGCCGATGTCGGTGTACCAGGCCTTGAGATAGCCGGAGGTGCGGGCGTAGATGGGGGTGTCGGAGAAGGGTTCGGTGTTGCCGGGGAGGGCGATCTCGGAGGCGGTGCCGGTGACGGTGGGGTGGGTGGTGGTGACGGAGAGGATGGCGTCGTGGGCGGTGGTTTCTTCGAGGCGGTTTTCGTGGGCTTTGCGGGAGAGGATGCCGACGATGATGCCGATGAGGAGAATGGCCGCGAGGATGGCGAGCATGAGCCAGAGGCCGGGGGAGCTGCGGCGGGCGATGGGGGTCTGGGTGGGCTCGGTGGCGGCGTAAGGGGGGCTTACGCGGCCGGGGGTGGCGGAGGGCGTGGTCAGGGTGGCGGTGTTGGTCGCGGAGGTGCAGGTCCT
>CAZZWG010000360.1:0-2395 GCA_964657685.1 Verrucomicrobia bacterium Tous-C9LFEB
GGTGATGATGTAGCCTTCGGGGCGCATTTCGGGGGTGAAGGCGGGGTCGCTGGGGCGGCGTTCGAGGGTGATGTGGAAGGCGCCGCCGAGGGCGGGAAGGCCTCGTTCGGCCAGGGTCTGGCGGAGATCGTTGGCGGCGAACTGGTCATCCGGGTCGCAGCCCGGGCAGAGGATGTCGACGCCGTTGGGGAGGGGCTGGTCGCCTTGCGGGGTGACCTGGCGCGGCTGGGGGATGAGGTGCAGCGGCGTTTGCGCGGGGGCGAAGAGGGCCGTGGCGAGCAGGGGGAGGGTAAGGCGGAGGACGCGCGAGGCGGGAGAGCGCATGGGTTCCAAGGTACATGCGGTTGGGGTGCGGTGAAAGCGTGGGGTGCCTGGCATGCCATCGAGGCGCGGACAGGGTGCATCTCAGGCTGCTGAGAGCTTGCGGCATCACGGGGCATCGTGGCGGCGGGAGCAGAATACAGAGATCCTTCGCTGCACTCGGGATGTCGGCTTTTGAAGCAGGCCGGCTGACAGAGTGAACAGGCGTTGGAATGAGGAGAAAGAATGAGCGAGAAGAACGAGCAGCATGCGCAGGAGTATCACGAGTTGAGCGGTGCGGAGGCGCGGGAGAAGATTGCCGGGCTGGTGAAGGGCATTCACATCTGCATGATGAACACGGTGGCCAAGGATGGGTCGATTGACTCGCGGCCGATGGCGCTGCAGAACACACCGTTCGAGGGGACGATGTGGTTCCTTACGCGGGGCTCATCCGAGAAGGTGGATGAGGTGGAGGCGGACCGGCATGTGACGCTGACCTTTGCGGAGCCTTCCGATCACAAGTACGTGACGTTGAAGGGAAAAGCGCAGGTGCAGAAGGATCATGCGAAGGTGCATGAGTTGTGGAACGAGATGTACAAGGCGTGGTTCCCGAAAGGGCCTGAGGATCCGGAGATCAGCGTGTTGCGGGTGGATGTGAGTGAGGGGGATTACTGGGAGGCCTCAGCGAGCAAGCTGGTGTTTTTTGCGAAGTATGCGGTGGCGGCGGCTACGGGCGGCAAGGTGTCCGTGGGTGAGAGTGGGCACGTGACGGTGTAGGACCTAAGCCGGGGAAGGACACACGGGACTTGGGGGCATCGGGAAGCAGGTTCAGCGGGTGTGGAACCAGAACCGGTCCCCCACCCGCTCCCCCAAGTTACCTTGTCTGGAAGAGTGCTTGCTGCGATGATATCTCGCGAGCGAGGTTATCGCGTATCTTCTCCGAACGCGCCAGAAACTCCTGCTCCTTATCGCCATGGTGGAAGACGTACATGAGGCCCAGTGCTCCAATTGTCTGCCGATGATGGTCTTGCAGGGGCAGAACGACTCCGATGCGTACACCGTCTTTCTGGACTTCAACCAGCGGCTTTCCGGTGGTGATGACTGATAGGTCGTCGACACCGGAGGGTGATCCCTGCTCCTTCGCGGTGTGGGCGGCCACGGCAACGTTCTGCCCGGTATGCGGCGGGGTTACATGGAAGATGGCGTCCAGAAGATCCGGCTGGCTTTTGACGATTTTCTCCGCTAATTTTTTGGCAAAAGGAGCGGGGTGAGTTGCCCAGTCCGTCGCGGCATAGAGCCTGGGCGCGAGCGTTAGCGTGCCCAGCAAGGCACACCATTTCAATACGATTCTCATGATGATCCTTTCCGTTGATGCTTCGTGAAGGGGGACCCACGGTGCACCGCTTTACTCCTCATGCGCCAAGGGGCCGCCGTTTGGGCCAACTTGTACCTCGCCTTTTTTGCCGCCTTTTTCTGTGGAGGCTTCGTAGGCAACGAGCGCGCCTTTTTTGGTAAGGGACTCAACCTTCGTGATGGTTGCGCCCCTGGCTTTGGCGAGGATGGCGTCTCGGACAGTTGCCTGGAGGGTTTGCATGTCAACTTGCTCTTCCACCTCGTTGAGGGTGCCATTTTCCGCAATCTGGATATCGCGCGTATGGCCGTTCAGGATAGTTTCAGCTTCATAGACCTTTCTTCCGTGCTCGCGCTCGGTGGCGAAGCCCTTGATGGTGGCTCCCTGCGCTTCACGGTCTACAGTTGCTGCTACTGCAGGCGGCAGTTGCGCCCGGGTTAGTTTCTTTTCCTGCGCGGACAGAGACAGTGCCGCGACCGCGAACAGCCCTAAGGGGATCAGCTTTGACAATGGGTTTCTCCTGGCGCGTCTCTACGTGACGCTCCTTCAGAGTAGGGAGGGAGGCTTAAGCGGGAATGAAGTAAGGAGGAGAACTGATTCCTATCTTTACCCGTGCGTACGACAGTTCTATCTACCTGCGGCTTTGGCTTAAGGTTCGCTTAAAGATTTGGGTAAGTTCTGATGTGGACATTCTTCGTAAGAGGAGACAGGTGAACGCATGGGTGCTGAAGGAGATTTAGTACT
>CAZZWG010000361.1:0-2391 GCA_964657685.1 Verrucomicrobia bacterium Tous-C9LFEB
AAATCACCGTCTTCACCACCCGCATCGACACCATCTTCGGCGCGACCTCGCTCCAACTCGCCCCGCAACACAAACTCATCAAGCACTGGACCGCCAACGACCCCAAACTAGCCGAAGAAGTCGACCGCATGATCGCCGAACAACAAGCCGCCAAAGAGTCAGGCGACCTCGGCAACATAGAAAAGCACGGCGTCTTCACCGGCCACCACGCCACCAACCCCTTCACCGGCGAATCGGTGCCCATCTGGGTAGCCAACTACATCCTCGCCGACTACGGCACCGGCGCCATCATGAGCGTCCCCGCCCACGACGAGCGCGACCACGAGTTCGCCACCAAGTACGGCCTCCCCATCAAGCGCGTAGTAGCCCCCAACCTCGACACAAATGACCTAGCCCTCCCCTACACAGGCGAGGAAGAAGCCGTCCTCATAGACTCCGGCGAGTGGACCGGCGAACCCTGCCTCGAAGCCCAGGACAAAATGTCCCGCCACGCCGAATCGCAAGGCTTCGGCAAACGCACCACCACCTACCGCCTAAAAGACTGGGGCGTCAGCCGCCAACGCTACTGGGGTACCCCCATCCCGTTCGTCTACTGCACGGACGGGCATGCCAGCCCTGAGCCAGGCAAACCAGCCGTCTCCCCCAACGACCCCGTCCCGCTCCCCGAATCCTCCCTCCCCGTCCTCCTGCCCGAATCCATCACCATCACCCAGGAAGGCGGCTCCCCGCTAGCCAAAGTCCCCGAATTCCTCAACACCACCTGTCCCGTCTGCAACGGCCCAGCCCGCCGCGAGACCGACACCATGGACACCTTCGTCGACTCCAGCTGGTACTTCTACCGCTACACCGATGCCCACAACACCACCGCACCCTTCGACTCCGCCAAGGCCAACTACTGGTTCCCCATCGACCAGTACATCGGCGGCGTAGAACACGCCATCCTCCACCTCATCTACTCGCGCTTCTGGACCAAAGTCATGCGCGACCTCGGCCTCATTACCAACGACGAACCCGCCGCCCGCCTCTTCACCCAGGGCATGGTCATCAAAGACGGCGCCAAGATGTCCAAATCCAAAGGCAACGTCGTCACCCCCGACGAAATGATCGGCAAATTCGGCGTCGACGCCACCCGCGTCTACGCCCTCTTCGCCACCTCCCCCGACCGCGAACTCGACTGGCAGGAAGACGGCGTAGCAGGCGTCTACCGCTTCCTCGCCCGCTTCTACCGCCTCGCCACCAAGTACGCCCCGATCATCCGCTCCGCCTCTCCAGATCTGTCATCTCGACCGGAGGCGCAGAGCGCCGTAGCGGAGAGACCCGCGTATGAGGCTCTCTCCTCCCAACCGGAGCCCACCCTCTCTACTTTGTCATCTCGACCGGAGCGAAGCGAAGTGGAGAGACCCGCGTTTCCAGCCACAGCCCCAACCAACCCAACCGCCACCGCCCTACTCCGCACCCTCCACGCAACCATCGCCAAAATCACAGAAGACTTCAACGGCCGCTGGCACTTCAACACCTCCATCAGCGCCGTCATGATCCTCGTCAACGAAATCTCCGCCGCCGAACCCAAACTCGACGCAGGCGAAGTCCCCACCCCCATCCTCGCCGAGCTCTTCCGCTCCATCACCCTCATGCTCGCCCCCTTCGCCCCCTTCCTGACCGCCGAACTCTGGGTAGAACTCGGCGGCACCGGCCACGCCTTCCATCAACCCTTCCCCACCGCCAACCCAGACCTCCTCAAGGAAGCCGAAGTAGAAATCCCCATCCAGGCCAACGGCAAACTCATCACCGTACTCACAGTCCCCGCAGAAGCAGACGAAGAAACCCTAAAATCCATCGCCTTCGCCAACGAAAAAGTAGCCGCCCGCCTCACCGGCAAAACCCTCGTAAAAACCATCATCCTAAAAAACAAACTCATCAACCTCGTCCTCAAGTAGGCCCAACGCCCGCCACAAACTCCTTCCCGCCCTTCGCGCAACCTTGGCGCCCTTTGCGTGAGCGCTCTTGCCTCCTCTGTTGCTCTAACCTTTGCCTCGCTATCAGTCATCGCCGCAGGAAGGCAAACCAGGAACATGAAGGGGCACGGCTTCAGCCGTGCCATAAACTCCAACCCAGGCAAGCGGCTTCAGCCGCTGAGCTTCGCCTGCCACCGCTTCCATGACCACTGGTTCTAACCCCATCCCAAACCCCACCACATCCCTCCGCGGCACCCAATCCCTCGTCGGCGTCATGTCCTTCGTCTGGAAGCACCCCTCCCTCACCGCCCTCGAACTCCTCTGGCGCTGGCTCGCCGCCCTCCCCCTCCTCGCCCTCGCCTATCACGCCCTCGCCCCCACCATCACCGCCATCCCCCTCGACACCCTAGCCCTTGCAAATCTCACCTTCTTCGAC
>CAZZWG010000362.1:0-2378 GCA_964657685.1 Verrucomicrobia bacterium Tous-C9LFEB
AACAAACCCCAACCCCCGCGCCCTCCCCAGCACCTCCTCCAAAACACCCTCATCCATCCCCGCAGTTCGGCTCAAAATCCACAAATACCTCCGGTCAGGCGTACCCACCATCGCCCACCGGTACTCCTCATCCAACGCCAGAATCCAGTAATCCCCAAAGAACGGCCAAAAGAAAGTCACCTTCAGCCGCGCATTCGACCCATCCTCCGCCACCACCTTCGCCCACCCCCGCGACCGGCTCATCCGCCCATCTGCCCTCCGGCACTCGTTCACCACGCCCACCCGGCCATCCGCCCGCAGCGTATACGTCCCGTCACATCCCCCACACACTTGGCCTCATACCGAAACGGCAGCCGCGCCACCTCAAACCACCGCCCCTGGTACCGCTCCAAATCAACATGCGCCACCGTCGGTAACGGTTCCGACCGTTGAACGCGACGCCAAACCACCGCCGAAACCACCGCAAGCGCCGCACCCACCCCAACCACACGTCTAGCGTTCATAACCTCTGGAACCCTTCACCGTGGTACCCCCCAAACCCGCTACCCAACCCCAGCTGCACCTCATTTGCCGCCAGCAACCCGCGCACCCGCGCCAACTCAGCCTCCGCCTCGCCCCGGTCCGCACACCGCTCCGAAATCGCCAGCCGCTCCAACCCACGCTCCTGCGCCCGCAAAGCGCGGCACTCCCGCTCCACCGCCGCCCGCCGCAGAGAGCTGAGAGGAATCACGCCGCCCCCGAAGCTTCACCAGCTTTCGGCACAAAGCCGATGCCCGCCAACTCCCCGGAAACCGCCTCCACCTCCCGGGTCTCCACCCGGTTCACCCGCAATCCCGCCAACACACCCCGAATATCCATCTCTGAAAAACCCACCTTCGCAAACACCCCCGGCAGCTCCTCCTCCGTCCCAAACCAGCTCCGCTTTTCCGCCCCGGCCCCCACGGGGGCCTCATGCACCACCAGGTGCTCCGCCACGGCCTCCACCATCCTCTGACCGTTGGCCTCGCCATTCGACTGAAAAGTAAACAACATGCGTTCGGCAACGTTCGGGTCGCTCATATCCCCGAGCCTACTCCTCATTGCATCACCCGAAGCACAATTCAAAGCCCACGCGGAACAATACTTTGCCGCCGCTTGCGCACAATTACCCCCCACCCCGGTACCATAGACAAAGAACGCAAAAAGCCTCCGCCCATCGGGGGCGCAGCACCCCACCCTTTACGCCGAAGTACCCGCCTAAGTCCTTATTCGGACGTACTTTGGACAAAGTACCCCAGGGGTAGGGGTACCCACCGACAGAGCACTACCCAGAAGGAAGGAACCACCTTGTCCGACCACGAACACAAACAAGCCTCTAAAGAACACGCCCCCCACGCCCCCCACGAAGAGCCCACCAAAGGCCCCCACGACCCCAAGATCATCAACCCCAAGCTGGCCTCCGACGTCGCCTACTGGTCCAAAGAGTTCGGCGTAACCGGCGACGCCCTCCACGAAGCCATCCGTACCCACGGAACCCACGTCGACAAGATCCGCGCCGCCCTCCACCCCCACAAAACCGCCTGACGCCAACCCGCGGCCAGGCACCGCTCCCCGGGCGTCCAACAGGATGTGACCTCAACCCCCGCATCTCCTCTCGAAACTATCGAGTCCCGCCTCGCCCCCCTCCGCGAGCGCCTGGCCGCGCACCCCCTCTACAGCAGCATCCGCACCGTCGAGCATCTACGCCTTTTCATGCAGTCCCACGTCTTCGCCGTCTGGGACTTCATGAGTCTCCTCAAGAGCCTCCAGCGCGCCCTCACCTGCACCGAAGTCCCCTGGACCCCCTCCCGCTTTCCCGCCAGCCGCCGCTTCATCAACGAAATCGTCCTCGGCGAAGAATCCGACATCTACGAAGGTCGCCCCGCCAGCCACTTCGAGCTCTACCTCGAAGCCATGGAGCAGGCCGGTGCAGATACCGCCCCTATCCGCACCCTCATCCGCGCCGCCCAACCCACCCACTCCGCCAGCTTCGACACCGCCCTCAACGTCGCCCCTCCCGCCGCCCGCCAGTTCGTTCAAAGCACCTTCAACGTCATCCGCAATGGCTCCATCGCCGCGCAGGCCTCCGCCTTCACCTTCGGACGCGAAGACGCCATCCCCACCATGTTCCGCTCCCTAGTCCGTGACTTGAATCACTCCTTCGCCGGCAACCTCGGCCAGTTCCTCTGGTATCTCGAGCGCCACATCGAAGTCGACGGCGACGAGCACGGGCCACTCTCCCTCCGCATGGTCGCCGACCTCTGCGCCGACAATCCCACCCTTTGGGAAGAGGCCGCTGTTGCCGCAGAATGCGCCATCCACGCCCGCCTCGCCCTGTGGGACGGCATCCTTAACCAGAT
>CAZZWG010000363.1:0-2333 GCA_964657685.1 Verrucomicrobia bacterium Tous-C9LFEB
GGAAGAGCTGCTGTTTACGGATGATTACCTTGATATCGAGGTGATCCGGTTTGGCGAGAAGTTGCGGGTAGTGAAGGAGATTGCCGAGGAGGCGATGAGTTTGGAGGTGCCGAGCATGCTGCTGCAGCCGCTGATTGAGAACAGCATCAAGCATGGGCTGGAGCCGCGGATCAGCGGAGGGACAGTGACGTTGCGGGGGCGGGTGCTGGGGGACAAGTTGCTGCTGGAGGTGGAGGACGATGGGGTGGGGATGATGGCGGAGCGGAGTGCGGGGGAGGGGGTGGCGGCGGATGGGTTTGGGATCGGGATGCGCAATGTGCGGGAGCGGATCCAGGTGTTGTATGAGGGTCGGGGTGAGGTAGAGGTGGTGAGCCGGCCGGGGCGGGGCACGCGGATCCGGTTGATGTTGCCGGTGATGACGCGGCAGGATGTGGAGGTGCTCGGGCTTGGACGCTATGGGATACAGGCCGGGGTGGTGGGCGTGTAAGAGCGGGCAGATTCGCGGGCTGAGAGATGGTTTGCTTTGGACCTGAGCCCTCTGCACTGCCGAAGCCGACGAGTTTGCATTTCAGGCTGGTGGATGCAGGAGCCGGAAGGGGCTTTGATAGACTGGGCGCGGCGGCGGTGCGTGCTTGGCGGATCTGGTGGAGAGCATTGTTGGGCTGAGTGGACGCGCCGTTGCAGTGGACCGGCGGCCGCGGTTGAATGATCGGTTGGCGCATCGTGTGGTGCGTGGACGCAAGGCAAATACAAGCAAGAACGGAAGGCAGAAAGAAGCAATGACTGAGATTGTGTCCATTCATGCGCGGGAGATTCTGGATAGCCGCGGGAACCCTACGGTAGAAGCGGATGTGGTGCTGGAGGATGGCGTGCGCGGGCGCGCGGCGGTGCCAAGTGGAGCGTCGACGGGCGAGCATGAGGCGGTGGAGTTGCGGGATGGGGACAAGGAGCATTATCTCGGCAAGGGTGTGTTGCAGGCCGTGGAGAATGTGGAGAGCGTGATTGGGCCGGAGCTGCAGGGACTGGATGCGAGCAATCAGCGGCTGATCGACGCGACAATGCTGTCGTTGGATGGAACGGAGAACAAGGCGCGGCTGGGGGCGAATGCGATTTTGGCGGTATCGATGGCGTGTGCGCGGGCCTCGGCTGAGGCGTTGGGGCTGCCGCTGTATCGGTATCTTGGCGGCGTGAATGCGTGCATTCTGCCGACGCCGATGATGAATATTTTGAATGGCGGGGCGCATGCGGATAACAACGTGGATTTTCAGGAGTTCATGGTGATGCCGGTGGGCGCGGAGAGTTTTTCGGATGCGCTGCGGTGGGGGACGGAGGTGTTCCATACGCTGAAGGGCGTGTTGAAGAAGAAGGGGTATAACACTGCCGTTGGGGATGAGGGTGGATTTGCGCCTTCGTTGAAGTCGAATGTGGAAGCGATTGAGTTGGTGCTGGAGGCGATTGAGCTGGCGGGGTATAAGGCCGGGGAAGAGATTGCGATTGCGCTAGATCCGGCGGCGAGTTCGTTCTTCGACAGGGCGACGGGGAAGTATGTTTTCAAGAAGTCGGATAAGAGTGAGAAGTCTTCCGAGCAGATGGTGAATTATTGGGAGAGCTGGGTGCGGCAGTATCCGATTGTCTCGCTGGAAGATGGGTTGGATGAGAACGACTGGACTGGATGGCGGATGCTGACGGAGAAGGTTGGGCGGAATGTGCAGCTGGTTGGGGATGATCTTTTTGTGACGAATACGAAGATGCTGCAGCGGGGGATTACGGAGGGTGTGGCGAACTCGATCCTGGTGAAGGTAAACCAGATTGGGACTGTGAGCGAGACGCTGGAGGCGATTGAACTGGCGCGGCGCAATGGGTATACGGCGATTATTTCGCACCGGTCGGGTGAGACGGAGGATACGTTTATTGCGGATCTTGCGGTGGGGACGGGGGCTGGGCAGATCAAGACGGGGTCGGCCAGCCGGACGGACCGGATTGCGAAGTATAACCAGTTGCTGCGGATTGAAGAGGAGTTGGGTGGGGCTGCTGTGTTTTTGGGGCGGACTGCGGTGAATTGCGGGGAGTAGGTCGCGTAGAAGTGAGGGTAGGCCCGGCTGATTGCCGGGCCTTCCCTTTTGCATTGGTATGCTGAACGAGATGACAAAAGGTCCTGTTCTGCTGACGATTTTGGATGGTTGGGGGTACCGTGCGGAGACGCATGGGAATGCGATTGCGATGGCGCGGAAGCCTGTGTATGACAGGTTGTTGCGGGAATATCCGAACACGCTGATCCGGGCGAGTGAGCATTTTGTGGGGTTGCCGGATGGGCAGATGGGGAACTCGGAGGT
>CAZZWG010000364.1:0-2329 GCA_964657685.1 Verrucomicrobia bacterium Tous-C9LFEB
ACCTCATCTCCACCCGCAAACCTCCCCAGCGCGATGCCACCTGGCGACGCCCCACCGCCTGGACCGGAACCCAGCCCGTCGCCACAGGCACAACCACCCGAGGTCCCCAATGAACACACCTCTGATCGGAGACCTGGACACCAAGAACCTCACCGCCTCCCTCAAGCCCCTCTACTTCTGCCTCCGCATCCCGGAGTTCGCCGCCCAGGCCCTCATCCGCCTCCGCCCCACCCTCGCCAGCGCCCCCGTCGCCGTCCTCGAAGGCGAAGCCCCCCTCGAAAAAACCTGCGCCGCCACCCTGCAGGCCCGGCGCCTCGGCGTCCGCCACGGCATGACCCGCACCGAACTCGAAAGCTTCCCCAACATCACCATCCTGCGCCGCTCCCCGCAGGAGGAAGGAAGCGCCGCTCTCACCCTGCTCGAAATGGCCGCCCGCTTCACCCCCCGCGCCGAAGAGCTCCCCCGAACCTCCGCCCACACCCTCGCCCTCGACCTCACCGGCAGCACCCGCCTCCTCGGCCCTCCCCACGTCATCGGCCAGAAACTCTTCCGCGCCACCCGCGAGCTCGGCCTCTTCGCCCGCATCGCCTCCAGCCGCAACCTACACACCGCCGCCTGCCTCGTCCGCGCCCCCGGCAACCAGCTCATCACCGTCCCCCCCGGCGAAGAACGCGCCCACCTCCACAACCTCCCTCTCACCGCACTCGACCTCACCCCCGACCTCCTCGACACCTTCGTCTCCTGGGGCCTCGCCACCCTCGGCGACCTCGCCAGCCTGGCCCCAGCCGACCTCGTCGCCCGCCTCGGCCAGCAGGGCCACCGCCTTCACCAACTCGCCACCGGCCAGCACGACCACCTCCTCGTCCCCGCCGAACCCACCTTCACCCTCCAGGAACACCTCGCCTTCGACGCTCCCGTCGACAACCTCGACTCCCTCCTCTTCGTCCTCGCCCCCATGCTCGACCAACTCATCCACCGCGCCCGCACCCGCGCCCTCCTCCTCTCCACCCTCACCCTCACCCTCCACCTCGAACGCCCCGCCGACCAAACCGACCACATCCTCGACGCCAACCCAGACTCTCCTCCACCCAGCCCGACTCACCCAAAATCTGTCATCTCGACCGAACGCGCAGCCGCAGTAGAGAGACCTGCGTTCAGAGACGGCCCACCTCCTGGAGTCCCCACGAAGCCGGGTGCCCCATCCTTTGCTCCGCAAAAGGTGGGTTCCGAACCACCACGGATGCTTCACCAAGCCAAGAACCCGGGTGCCCCATCCTTTGCTCCGCAAAAGGTGGGGTCCGAGCCACCACGGATACTTCACCAAGCCACGAACCCGGGTGCCCCATTCTTTGCGCAGCAAAGGGTGGGGTCAGGGGTGCCTCCGAAGCCTCAGGAACGAACGGAACCGAGTCATCCACGTGCAGCTTCTGAGACCTGCGCCGAAGCGCCACAAAGCACCTCCGAAAACCCACGACCAACCCACACCCGCACCCTAAAACCCGCCCTCCCCCTCGACGACCGCAACCTCCTCCTCAAACTCCTCCAACTCGACCTCCAGGCCCACCCCGCCCCAGCCGCTATCCTCGCCATCACCCTCCACGCCGACCCCGGCCCCCGCCCCGGCATCCAGTCCGGCCTCTTCTCCCCCCAGTCCCCCGAACCCCTCCGCCTCGAAGTCACCCTCGCCCGCCTCGCCGCCCTCGTCGGTCCCGACAGCGTAGGCCGCGCCACCCTCACCGACAACCACCGCCCCCAAAGCTTCCGCATGGACCGCTTCACCGTCCTGACCGAACCCGTCAAGCAACGCCAAAACCGTAACTCCTCAAAGCTCACCACCTCGCCCCTGAAACCTCTTTCTCACCCATCCCAAAATCAACGCACCGGCGTAGCCCTCCGCCGCCTCCGCCCCGCACCCACCGTAGAAGTCACCCAAGCCGAAGGCCGCCCCCACCATCTCCACGTCCAAACCCCCTCCCTCCCCGCCCAGCACTACACCGTAGCCCGCGCCTTCGGCCCCTGGCGCGCCAGCGGCTACTGGTGGTCCAACGAAGTCTGGTCCCACGAAGAATGGGACATCGACGCCCACGCCCCCGACGGCACCCGCCTCCTCGCCCTCCTCACCCAAAACCGCCTCCACCTCCACTGGCAACTCCAGGCCCTCTACGACTAAAAGGCAGTGAAGAATTAGGAGTGAAAAGTGAAGAGTAAAACAGTAGCCCCCTGCCGCCGCACACCTAACTCCTAATCCTTAACTCCTAACTACAAACTACAAAAGCTGTCTACTAACTACCGGCTACTGACTACCGACTACCAGCTACCAGCTACCAGC
>CAZZWG010000365.1:0-2321 GCA_964657685.1 Verrucomicrobia bacterium Tous-C9LFEB
AGTTTGATGGCGCTGGTTTGAGCGAGGCCAACGGTCTCGTTGACGATGCCCTGGCTGTAGTACTCGTGGACGGAGTTGTTGGCGATGAAGACGGGGAGGGATTGGGGGATGCCTTGCTGGTCGAACTGGCCGCCGGCTGTGCTGAGGGTGGTGGTGGTGTGGTTGGACTGGGTGAAGAGGTACTGGTTGTGGAAGGTGGCGTTGGGCAAGAGGGCGGCGCGGGCGTCTTTGCGCTCGAGGGCAGTGGCGCGGTTCTCGGCGGCGGCTGCGGCGAAGGTGGGTTCGTTGGCTTCGGCGCGTTGAATGGCTTGCTGGAGAGAGATGGGGGTGGGTGTGGCGGTTGCGGTTTGGGCTGGGATGGCTGCGCAGCGGAGGGCCAGGGTGAGGAGGAGAACTCTCACGTGTGGCGAGGCAGCGGTCATCTTGCAGAGGGTACTTCGCAACGCTTAAGCCATGCTGAAGGGACCGGGAGTTGGAAGAGTTTAGGGTGTTCCCGCGAGAAGGTAGGTGAGGCCGACGGCGAGGACGAGAAGCCAGGGCGGGGCGTTCCAGAGGACGAGAAGAGTGAAGGTGGCGAGGGCGCACCAGAAGTCCCAGGCAGAGCGGATGGCGGTGGTCCAGAGTGGACGGTAGAGGGTGGCGAGGAGCAAGCCGACGACGGCCGCGTTGGTGCCGCGGAGGGCGTTGCGGACGGCTGTGTTGGTGCGCCACGTGCTCCAGAAAGGCATGACAGCGGACATGAGGAGGAGGCCGGGCGTGAAGATGGCGAGAACGGCGAGAAGTGCGTTAAGCCAGGGGTGGTGTGCGTCGTGGAGAGAGGCGCCGAGGAAGGCGGCGAAGGAGAAGAGGGGACCGGGCAGGGCCTGGGCGGCACCGAAGCCGGCGAGGAAGGTGGGTTGCGTGACCCAGCCTGGGGTGACGACGGCTTGCTCGAGAAGGGGGAGGACGACATGGCCGCCGCCGAAGACGAGGGCGCCGCTGCGGAAAAAGGCCCAGGCGATCTGGGCGGTGCGGATGTTGGCAAAGTGGCTGAGAAGTGCGAGGGTGAGCAGGAGGAGAAGGAAGGTGGAGGCACAGAGGATGCCTGTTGCCCGGGTGAGCTTGGAGGCGTTGGCGTGGGGTGCGGTGGCAGGTGTTGCATCCGGGAGGAAGAGACCGGCCAGAGCGCCGAAGAGGATGGTGAGCAGGCTGGCGAGGTGGGTTGGAAGGAACAGGACGAGGGCGGTGGCGAGGATGGCGAGGGTGAGGCGTGGGCGGTCCGGCGCGAGGGACTTCTGCATCGTGCGGATGGCCTGGGCTACGATTGCGACCGCGACGACTTCAAGGCCGTGAACGAGCTTGAGGGCGAGTGGGCCTGTGAGGCTCTTGCTGCCGAGGGCGAAGGCGAGCATCAGCAGGGCGGAGGGGAGAGTGAAGCCTAGCCAGGCTGCGAGGCCTCCGGGCCAGCCTGCGCGGAGGAGGCCGAGGGCGAAGCCTACCTGGCTGCTGGAAGGGCCGGGGAGGGATTGGGCGAGGGCGATGAGTTCGGCTTCTGTTTCTTCTGAGCACCAGTGACGGCGTTCTACCAGTTCTTTGTGGAAGTAGCCGAGATGGGCGACCGGGCCGCCGAAGGAGGTGCAGCCGAGGCGGAGGAAGACGGTCAGGACTTCGAGGGCGGTGCCCTCTGGGCTGCGGGGTGAGGCGTTGTTGACGACGGTGGATGGGGTGGGCGGCAAGTGGAGTCTGTGAGCTCGAGGATAGGTTAGTGGAGGAGCCCTGCGTGATGCATGTAAGCGCGGTGAGAAGTTCGATGATTCTGCTGGGGGTGCTTGCGGCGATGCAGGGTGTTGGGACGATCGCCATCGACCTTGGGCGGACGCATGCGGGGAACCGGGAGTGGCCGGGGCATGCGCGGTTCCATGTCATTTGGCATGTGGTGAATGTGGTGCTGCTGAGCGTGGGAGCGGAAGTTGTGCTTTGGAGCGGGGTGTTGCCGGAGGGTGTTCGGTTCTATGTGGCATTGGGATTAACGGTGATTCCGCTGCTTGGCTTTCTGGGTGCGCTGGCTGCGCGGCGGGTGTTTGGAGCTACGTTGGGGGACCGGAAGGGTATGCCTCCGCTGGTGGTTTGGGTGGGTGGGCGGAGGCGAGCGATCGATATGAATACGGTTGCGGTGGGTGCGGGGTTGTTGGTGGCGGCGGGGTTGTTGTACCTGCACGATGGCATGCGGTAGGCGGGTTAGCCTGGTGTTCGTGCTGCGTTGCTTTCGCGTTGCGCGAGGACCCAGTGGGCGAGGGTGATCAGGTCGGCGTCGGGGAGGTATTCGTGGCCTGGCATGTCGG
>CAZZWG010000366.1:0-2249 GCA_964657685.1 Verrucomicrobia bacterium Tous-C9LFEB
AAGCCGTTGACGAACTCGAAGCCGAGGGCGATGAGGAGGGCGACGCCGAGGAGGACGAAGGGGAAGATGGTGGCGTTGTGAACGACCGAGAGGTCTTTGGTGAGACGGGTGCCGATGTAGATCAGGCCGCCCACGAGCAGGACGCCGAAGATGATGACACCCCACCGGCCGGCCGGGTTTTGCGACATCTTCTGGTCAAGGATGGAGCCCTGTCCGGACGCGGCCAGGACGGAGGGGTCGGTTGCTGCGGAGGAGGCCATGCGATTCCCTGAAAGTTGGATTGACAACGCTTCCTTCCAGCGTAGGGGTGGGTTGCGGATTGGCAGATGAACGGGCGATTAACTTTGCGTGACCCGGACGTGGCGATGCACCTGGCCTGGGGCAAGTTTGTTGCATCCACTGTGGGCATGGTGGTTTGTTGGTTTCGATGAGGGGACGGCGGGTATTTACGTGCGGCTTCTTCGCCGGATTGCGGGTAAGTGCGTGGGCGGCTTGAACGTCAGGCAGCCACGATGCCGAAGCCGACCTGCTGCGCCGCAGCAAGAAGCTGCGCATCCCCGGAGATGAATAAGGCTGCTCCGGGACGACCCGCACACCAGGTCCATGCGGCAGCGAGTTGCAGGGCGTCCGCCGCTTTGAGGGAGTAAGTCGTCAAGAAACGCTCTGCGTGTGCACGGAGCGCTTCGCTCGGCTGGAGCTCACGCCATGACTTGCGAAGCCTCTCCAGCCGCTGGCCAGCAGATGCGTGTCGGGGTAGGTCAGGTGGCCCATGCGCAGGAGCCGCTCGAAGGCGCTACGCATTTCCACGGGCGTCGCCCACCAGACAGCGATGGAGTATTGCTGCACCAGGAGCCGCGCAGAGGGGCTTGGCCGCTGCTGCACACACAGGGGAACCAGGGCACTGGTGTCCCAGAACGCAGGGGTCACCGGTCTCCCCGGCTTGCGATTGCTGCGTCGACGGCGATCTCAGTGGGGACGTTGCCGGCGGGTGCGAGGAAGAACTCGTCCCAATCCATCTCCTCTTCCGGCATTCTGAGCCCCCCGGACGCAACGAGTTGCGCTTCAGCGTCCCACCCTTCCTCGTGCCGAAAGGGAAGGATGCGCGCCACCGGAAGATCCCGGTCGCGGATGACGACCTCTTCGCCGTCTTTGACGTACTGGAGGTAAGCGCTGAGTTGGTTCTTGAGTTCGCCGATCTTTACGGTTCTCATGGATCTAGCGTACCCCCACTTGGCTAAGTTAGCTATGGTGTTCTTCAGGATGACTTTATTGGTCGCCGGGGATGTGGGCGTAGGCGGTGTCCCAGTGGGTGAGGAGCCAGTGGAGGACTGTGCTTCCGCAGAGCCAGGCGGATTCTACGGCGACGTGGGTGCCGAGGTAGGGGGCGGTGACGCTTTCGACGGCGGTGTGGCCGGGGCGGGGTTGGGAGAAGTTGGAGCCGGTGCGGAGGACCATGACGCGGCCGGGGTCGACGCGGTGGAGGGCGGCTAGGCGGGTTATGGCCTCCATAAAGCCGGAGTCTTCCATTTCGGTCATGACGAAGTTGCCCTGGCCGTTGGTGTAGAGGCGGACCCAGTCATTGGCGTAGCGGGTCATGGTGGCGCCGTGCCAGTAGGTGTCGGAGGCGAAGGTGTCGCCGAGGAGGACGAAGGGTGGACGTTGGGCGTTGGGGAAGCCGGTCATGCCGGCGCGGAAGTCGGCGACTTTGGGGTCGTCCTGGAGCTTGAGATCGCGGGTCTGGGCGTAGGCCCATTCGGCTAGGCGGGCATTGAGGGGGTAGAGGTTGGATTTTTGGACGGGGTTTGGGGGGACGGTGACGGGGTTCGGGGCGTGGGCGCCGAGAGGGAAATAGCCGTAGGGCCAGTCTGCGGGGGCGTCGTGCGGGTCGATGTAGCGGGTGACGTCGCCGACGACGAAGCGGGCCCAGGCGGCGGAGCCGATGGAGGCGTCGGCGGGGTCTACGCCGGCGATGCCGTTGATGAGGATGTAGGCGTGGGTTAGGTCGAAGCGGGGGTCGAGGCCGAGGGCCATGAGGCTGGCGGTGGCGTTGACGAGGGTGGTGCCGCTGACCATGCCGAGGACGGTGCCGTCCTGGTTAGAGCGAAGAGGGTGGGGGCCGGCGGGGAAGGGGAGGGTTTGGTCGAGGTGCTCACGTTCTACCCAGAGTTGGAATTCGCCGGGGATGTCGCCGGTGTCGGCGCCGATTTCGAAGGTGGTGACGATGACGGCGCGGATGGGTGGGGGTGTGG
>CAZZWG010000367.1:0-2232 GCA_964657685.1 Verrucomicrobia bacterium Tous-C9LFEB
CTCGGGTTCCTTGCGGCCTTGTACCTAGGCCTTCGGCCTAGGCTGTTATGTGTCGCGCCTTCAGCGCTCGGGTGTCGCCGGCTGTGTTCCTAGGCCTTCGGCCCAGGCTGTTATGTGTCGCGCCTTCAGCGCTCAAGTGGCTTGCGGCCTTGTACTGTTCTTTGGGGTAAGTAAGGTTGTTGTGTGGAAGGGCGCCGTCTTGGGACGGCGCCCTTGTCGCATCGGTGGGGTTGCGGAGGATGCAAGCGCAGGTCTATCGAGCTTCGCTCGACTACCCCACCCTTCGCTGCGCAAAGAATGGGGCACCCGGTTTTGTGGCGCTCGGTAGCGTGCTGTTTTCGGAGATAAGGATTTAGCCGACGAGGTGGCCTAGCTTTTCGCGTTTGGTTTCGAGGTAGCGCTGGAAGGTGGGTTCTGAGGGGATGGTGGCGTCTATGCGTTCTGTGACGCGGATGCCGGCTTCTTCGAGGGCGGCGACTTTTTCTGGGTTGTTGGTGATGAGGCGGACGGCGTGTACGTCCAGGGCGCGGAGGATGGCGGCGGGGAGTTCGAAGTGGCGGAGGTCGGTCGGGTAGCCGAGTTCGTGGTTGGCTTCGATGGTGTCCATGCCCTGGTCCTGGAGTTCGTAGGCGCGGAGTTTGGCCATGAGGCCGATGCCGCGGCCTTCCTGCTGCTCGTAGAGGAGGATGCCGGCGCCTTCGGCGGCGATGGTGCGGAGGGCGAGGTGGAGCTGGTCGTGGCAGTCGCAGCGGAGCGAGTGGAAGACGTCGCCGGTGAGGCATTGGGAGTGGATGCGGACGATGGGCGGGGCTGGCCTTCCGTCGGCCGCGGGCGCTTTGAGGTCGCCCATGGTGAGGGCTACGGCGGCTTCTACGGCTTTGCGGGTGGGGTCGCCGGGTTGGGGGATGCCTTCGAAGCCGAGGATGCGGAAGTGTCCCCAGCGGGTGGGGAAGTCTGCGTCGGCGACTTTGGTGAGGCTGAGGAGGGGCATACCTGGAGTTTAGATTCGCTGCGGTGGTGGAGGATGCGAAGTGGGGTTTTGCGTGGGATTGGGACTGGGATTGAGATTGGGGTGGATGGTATTTCGGAGGACGGTCAGAAAGGCTTAAGGTAGGGCGTCCTACAATCGGCTGCATGCGTGGATGGGGGATGTGGGCGGGAGGCGGTTTGCTGGTTGTGTTGTTGCTGGTGGGGGCCTATGGGCTTGGCCGGCTGGCTGGCGCGGGGAACGGCGGCGCGGGTGGGAGTGGGGGTTCGACGGCGGCCGTGGCTTCTGCGCCTGCGGGAGATGAGGGGGCGCCGACCAGGCTGTATGCGCACAATCTTCTGCTGCGGAAGGGGGCACACTTTCGGATTTATATTCGCTGGATTGCAGGGGAGTTGGACCGGACGCGTAAGGGGGTGGTGCCGTCGTTCGATGCACCGGAGTCCTTTGTGCTGGAGATGAAGAAGGGTGTGATCAGCGTGAAGCTGGCGGACCTGACGGACTTTTTGAATGCGGGGACGGGGACGGGATCGCCGCTGAAGAATATTTCGCTGCAGGCTGCGGGTGATGAGTTGACGATGCGGGGGACGGTGCACAAGGTGATTTCACTGCCCGTCGCGGTGAAAGGGGTGATGTCGCCGCTGCCGGATGGGCGGGTGCAGTTTCATGTGGCGGGGATCAGTGTGCTGAAGGTGCCGGTGAAGGGGCTGCTGCGTGTGTTTCATGTGGAGCTGGATGATCTGGTGGCGTCGCCGAAGATGGCTGGGGTGGAGATTGATGGCAATGATGTGCGGTTCGATACGGCGAAGCTGCTGCCGCCGCCGCATATCCATGGGCAGATTACGCGGGTGGTGACGACGCCGACGGCGTTGACGATTGTGTATGGCGGGGTGGGGGTGAGTGACGACCAGTTGGCGCAGTGGCACAACTTTTTCCGGTTTGAGGGCGGGACGTTGAATTTTGGGAGCTTGACGATGCGGAATGTGGATTTGACGATGATTGATGCGTCGAAGGCGCCTTGGTTTGATCTGGATTTGACGAATTATGAGGCGCAGGTGGAGAGCGGGTATACGCGCTTGACGGCGGGGAATGCGATGGAGATTTATATGCCGGAGTTAGCGGATATTAAGGCGAAGAAGCCGGGGAAGGCGGTGTCGCTGGATTGGTTGAAGGATCGGGATTTGCCGCTGCCGGGTGATGTGCCGATTCGGGATGGGAAGTTGGTGCCTGCGGAGTGAGGTGAGTGG
>CAZZWG010000368.1:0-565 GCA_964657685.1 Verrucomicrobia bacterium Tous-C9LFEB
GTCGTAGCGGGCGAGCATGTCTTCTAGCGAGAACATGTCGCTTAGTTTCATGTCGAGGTTTTTGGTGATGATTTCCTGTTCGGTGGGCTGGGCCATGCCGCCGCCCATGAGGCCTAGATAGTTTAGGAGGGCTTCTGGGAGGAAGCCTGAGTCTTGATAGAAGTTTAAGGAGACTGGGTTTTTGCGTTTGCTGATTTTGGATTTATCGGCGTTGCGGAGTAGGGGCATGTGCCAGAATTTTGGCTGGGCCCAACCGAAAGCCTGGTAGAGGAGGACGTGTTTGGGGGTGGAGCTGATCCATTCCTCGGCGCGGATGACGTCGGTGATCCCCATGAGGTGGTCGTCTACTACGTTGGCGAGGTGGTAGGTGGGGTAGCCGTCGGATTTTAGGAGGACCTGGTCGTCTACGTTGGTGTGGTCGAAGGTTACGTCGCCGCGGAGTTCGTCGCGGAAGGTGGTGGCGCCTTCTGCGGGGACTTTTAGGCGGACTGTGTAGGGTTTGTTGCCGGCTAGATTTTCGGCGATTTCTTCGGGGGAGAGTGTGCGGGAGCGGCCGTTGTATTTG
>CAZZWG010000368.1:575-2231 GCA_964657685.1 Verrucomicrobia bacterium Tous-C9LFEB
GGCGGCTAGTTGGGATTTTCTTTCGGCTTCCAGTTCTTCGGGAGTCTCGAAGGCTCGGTAGGCGTGGCCGGAGGCGAGGAGTTTTTCGGTGTATTCGCGGTAGATTTCTGTGCGTTCGGACTGGCGGTAGGGGCCGTGGGGGCCTCCTACGTCGGGGCCTTCGTCCCAGGTGAGGCCGATCCAGCGGAGGGCGTCGAAGATCATTTGTTCGGAGGTGGAGACGAAGCGGGTGCGGTCGGTGTCCTCGATGCGGAGGACGAATTTGCCGTTGCGCTGTTTGGCGAAAAGGTAGTTGAGGAGGCCGATGTAGGCGGTGCCTACGTGGGGGTCGCCGGTGGGGGAGGGGGCGATGCGGACGCGGGTGGGGCGGGGGGATGCGGCTTCGGACATGGTCGTTAACGATGCTAGCAGTGTGGGATGGAGGAGGCGGGTTGATTAGGTTGGTTAGGTATGCTAGTTTGGTTGGTGAGGTGTGAAGATGGCGACGATGGTGAATTTGTATGACGCGAAGACGCAGTTGTCGCAGCTGGTGGAGAGGGCGGCGGCTGGGGAGGAGGTTGTGATTGCGAAGGCGGGGAAGCCGATGGTGAAGCTGGTGCCGGTGGAGGTGGAGAAGCCGAAGAAGAGGCCGTCCGGGCTGAATCTGCTGCAGGTTACTTATATTGCCGACGATTTTGACGCGCCTATGTCGGAGGAAGAACTGGCGCTCTGGGGCTACTAGTGCGGTATTTGTTGGACTCTCATATTTTCCTCTGGTTTGACGATCCGGAGCAGCTTGCGCCTCCAGTGCGAGCCATGCTGGATGACGGGGAGAATGAGCTTTACCTGAGTGTGGCGAGTATTTGGGAGTTGACGGTGAAGCGGGCTGCGGGGAAGCTGCACTTTACCGGGCCGTTTGCGGCAGCGGCGGAGCAGTACTTGATTACCGTGTTGCCCTTGCGTGCGGAGCATGCCGCTGAGGTGGAGCGGCTGCCGCGGTTCCATAAGGATCCGTTCGACCACATGCTGCTGGCACAGGCGCGGGTGGAGGATCTTGTGTTGGTGACGCACGATCTGGTTTTGGCGCGGTATGGCGTGCCTGTCTGGCTGGTGTAGCGGCTGGACAGGGGTTTTCGATGCAGGTGCCGGGTGTTTCGAAGGAGGTCCTAGAGCTGGCTGGGTGGGCCGGCGGGTGGGTAGTTGGCGGGGGGGTAAGCCTGGGGCGGGTAGTCGGTTGGGTAGGGCTGGCCGATGGCGGCGTAGCCGGGCGTGATGGGGGCTACGTTCCACTTGCCGAAGGCGAGGATGCAGAGAACGACGACGGGTCCGATGAGGGGGACGATGGTGATCAGGGAGAGCGCGCCTGCCATGCCGGCCCTGGTGAAGATGCGCCACAGGCAGAAGATCAGAAAGGCTGTGAAGGCGAAGCTGACTAAGAGGATTGCTGCGCCCATGCCGGCCATCATGCCGGCGAGTTGCTGCTGTTGGTTGGGATCCATCGGGGCCTCCTGAAGTTGAAGAGAACTTTAGCTGAGGCGTGGGGATTGTGCCAGCGAAAAGTTGTGGCAAATGGCGGCTGGAGGGGTCTGAGAAGCCTTACTTGGGGGCTGAAGCCCGCTTTGCGGCGATGCTGGATGGCCTGGATGAAGCTGGGTCTGACGAAGCGTGGCCTTTGGG
>CAZZWG010000369.1:0-2226 GCA_964657685.1 Verrucomicrobia bacterium Tous-C9LFEB
CGTGGAAGAGTTTGGACAACCCGATTTGTTCGGTCTGATGCAACAGATTGGCGCGCTACCCGCGTAGGTGCTTGGGTCAAAGTTGACGAGAAACGGGCTTCTCGGGGCGAGGTTGTGCGCTTGCGGAGACGGCTTGTGCGGGGCTGCTTCAGCCAACTGTTGTGGGGCTGAAGGCTTGCCTCAGGGGCGGGAGCCGGGGGAGGTTGGCGACTTGATGGCACGGCTGAAGCCCTGCCCCTTCTTGGGGGGTCTGTTGCTGGCCGCCTTGCTGAGAGCTGTGGCGGAGCTAGCGGAGGCGGGGGGAGGCCCAGGCTAGGTCGGGGTGTGTGGCTTTGATGATCTGTTGGGCCTGGCGACGGGCTTTTAGGTTTTCGTGGCTGGTTAGCCAGAGGTCGAAGGCGAGGGGCGAGAGAATTACGAGGGCTACGGCGAGGATGAGGAAGAGCGGGTACATATTGAGCTCCGTGGGCTATGGTGTTTGCCCGCAGAGCTAATATCGGCTAAGTTCTGAATTTCTTGAATGCTACGGGGTGGGGGTACACGGGGGTAACTGGTGCTTTGGTGGGAGATGTTCAGTTAGTTGCGGTGAGATCTTTGGGATTGGGTGGGGGCGTAGGCTTTGGGGTGGTCCTAGGGTCTTGCCCGGCTGACCTCATCGGCTGAAGCCGCATTGCTTTTGGGGTGGTTGTGGTGGGGCTGAAGCCCCACCCTTCCCGTTCTTGCCTCCGCGGTCTGTGATTGGGCTGGAGTTCCACCCTTTGCCCTTCTTGCCTCCGTGGTGGTTTGTGGTTGCCCCTTGTGTTGTGCTGCTTCGGGCAGAATACGGCGATCCTTCGCTTTGCTCAGGATGACGGCAGACTTGGGCGAGGCTCAGGATCACTGCGGGTTGTGGTTTGGTTTGGCGGGCGCTACTTTGCGGCGTTTTCCAGGATGGCTGCGGAGCGGTTCAGGGCGGCGGTGAGGGCTTCTAGTTGGGATTGGGTTCTTCCGGCGTCTTCTGCGTCTATGCCTTCGTTTACGCCGGGGATGACTACTGCGGCGTAGCCGGTGTATTCGCCTGGGGCGTAGACGGTGTGTTTGAACCAGGGACGCTTGGGGAGGCCGGCTTCGTTGAGGAGGGCGGATTCTGCGTCGCGTAATGCGACATTGAGGGTGCGGAGTTGGTCTGGATTGGGGGTGGAGGCTGCCGCATTGGGGCTGGCGAGGGCGGACTGTCTTGAATAAGTACGGTCGGCGGCGGTTTGGAGGCGGGTTGCGGCCTTGAGGACGGGGTCGAAGTTGGCGGTGAGCTTGGCGGTGGCGGCGCGTTTCTGGGCGGACTTGATGTAGTCGAGGATGTCGTGGGCGTAGGCGCGGTCGTCGTAGGGGAGGACGTCGGTGTCGGCCATGTGGAGGATTTCGAGGCCGAAGACGCGGGCCATTTGTTGCTCGTAGACGAAGGTGGGGTCGGCGTTGCGGATGAACCAGTTGTAGTCGTCGAAGGTGGAGTGGTAGACGCCGTAGGGGCCGTCGGAGCCGATGTCGGAGGAGGGGACGCCGAGGTGCTGGATGAAGGGGGTGAAGTCGGAGCCGGAGCCGAGGTCGCCTACGGTGACGTCGTTGTCGGAAGCAGAGGCGGAGGTGGCGGCGTGCGGGTCTTCAGCGGCGCTGCGTCCGCGGCGGCCGGTGGACTCCTGCTTTCTCCACTGGTCGTAGACGGAGCCGCCTTTGGGGCTGGGGACTTCCGTGGTGACCTGCTTGATGAAAGCCTTGAGGGAGGGGAGGGCGGAGGCGGTGAAGTTGGGGCCGGAGACGCCTACGTCGGTGTTGAAGTAGGCGACGGCGTGGGCGAGGTGTTCGGCGTGGTCTTCGGCCCATTCTGTGGAGCCCATGAGGCCTTCTTCTTCGGCGTCCCAGGAGCAGATGACGACGCGGCGTTTGGGTTTCCAGCCCTGTTTTAAGAGCTCGCCGATGCCGTGGACGGACTCGAGCATGGCGGCGGTGCCGCTGTTGGGGTCGATGGCGCCGTAGACCCAGGCGTCGCGGTGGTTGCCGGCTACGACCCAGGCGTCCTTGTCTTCTTTGGAGGCGGGGTCCTGGTCGATGGTGCCAATGACGTCCCAGATGGTGCGGAGGGCGTAATCCTGCTTTAGGTCCATGTGGACCTTTACGGCGCCAGTGCCGCCGAGATGGTAGGCGAAGGGGAGACCACCTTGCCAGGCGCGGGGGACGTTGTTGCCGTCGAGG
>CAZZWG010000370.1:0-2216 GCA_964657685.1 Verrucomicrobia bacterium Tous-C9LFEB
CTTTGTGGACGGTGTCGCCGATGTCGACGTGGAGGGCGGTGACGCGGCCGTTGGCGAGGGAGAGCACGGGGACTTCATGGGCGGGGTCGGGTTGGACCTGGCCGGTGACGTTGAGGCTGGCGAAGGTGGAGCGTTCGGCGGCAGCGACGAGGGGGAACTGTTGCGGGTTCCGGACCTGGACCTGGGAGGCCAAACCTACCGGAACAACCGCGGGCGTGTTGGGTGGAGCTTCGGCGGCCTCGCGATTGGCGGAGTCTTTCGCGTGGCACCCGGCAAGGGCCAGGGCGCCCGCGAGAGCAAGGTTTGCGAGGGCGGCATTGCTTCGGGAGCCGGCTGCATCAGGCGTCCCGGATTGTCTAAACACGCGAAGGAACTCCACTCTTCCAGTTAAGCATGAGGCCGTCAAGGATTTCAGGCAGGCGCTCTTCAATTGGACGGTCTGGCCGGCGTCTGAGTTCCGCGCCCATCTCGCCATCAGGACTCATCATCGCCCCTTGAGACGTAGAAACCTATCGGAAGGACGTAAAGAAATCGTAAGGGTGCTACGGAAACGCGTCTGTACAATCAGGGAGGGCGGCTGATGCAGATGCGCTTAGGCAGCGATGACGGCAGGCTGGATGGGGCGAGGCCGGCGGCGTTCTATGATCCTGAACTGAGCTATGAAGAAAACTACCAGCGTGGACCGTTTGGGATGTTCGCGGGGGATGGTGGGCGTGCCTCCGACCGTCTCGGCGTCCCGACGGAGTCCTTCCTGGGCCATGAAGTGGGGTTGCCTTTTGGGATTCCGGCAGGGCCTCTGCTGAACGGACGGTATGTGAAAGCGGCGCTGCGGTTTGGGTATGACCTGCCGGTTTATAAGACGGTACGGACGCGGGCATGGGCGAGTCATGCGTGGCCTAATGTGCTGGCTGTGGATGCCGGTGGTGATCTTCACCCAACGACGAACCGGCTGCGCGGGCATGGGGATTACAGCGCGGAGGCGTTGTCGATCACGAATTCCTTCGGTGTGCCATCGATGGATCCATCGGTCTGGCAACCCGATTTGGCGGATGCCGTCGCGGCGGCTGGGCCGGGGCAGGTGGTTGTAGGGAGCTTCCAGGGAACGCAGCCGGAAGCTGGTGGCGTGGCTGCTTATATTCAGGACTTTGCGCTGGGAGCTCGGTTGATGCGGGAGACCGGTGTGCGGATGACTGAGGTGAATCTGAGCTGCCCGAATGAAGGCACGGCGCACCTGTTGTGCTTCGACGCGGAGCGGGCGACAGCGGTGGTAAAGGCGATCAAGGCGGAGTTGGGCGATGTGAAGTTGATTGCGAAGATTGCCTACTTTGCGGAGGATGCTTCGCTGCGCAAGTTGCTGGCGGGGATCGGGCCGGTGGTGGATGGCGTGGCGGCCATCAATACCATTCCGGCGGAGGTGGTGGATGCACGCGGGGAGCAGGCGTTGCCGGGTGAAGGACGATTGCGGAGTGGGGTCTGCGGAAGCGGAATCCGTTGGGCTGGCTTAGGGATGGTCGAGCGGCTGGTGCGGTTGCGCGGAGAGATGGGCTTGCGGTTTGCGGTGGTGGGTGTAGGTGGGGTGAGTTCGGCGACGGATTACATGGCCTACCGGGCAGCCGGGGCGGACGCCGTGATGTCGGCGACGGGAGCGATGTGGAACCCGCGGCTGGCGGAGCAGATCAAGGCGCAGGTAGGAGCTGAGGCGCGGGAGACCGTTCATGCCGAGTGAGGCGGAGGCGATTGCCGAGGCGTTGCTGACGATCGGTGGGGTGGGTTTCCGGATGTCGGATCCCGTCACGTTCAAGTCGGGGATTGTGTCGCCGGTGTACTGCGACAACCGGACGTTTCCGTTCTGGCCGGCGGAGTGGAAGAAGGTTATTGGCGGGTTTGCTGCGCTGGTTGCGCGTGAGAGTGTTTTGTTCGACGTGATTGGGGGGATTGAGGCGGCGGGGATACCGCATAGCGCGGCTCTGGGGTATGCGATGGAGCGGCCTTCCGTGTTTATCCGCAAGCAGGCGAAGGAGCATGGCAAGAAGGCTCGGATTGAGGGTGGGGATGTGGCGGGCAAGAGGGTTTTGTTGATTGAGGATCTGGTGACTACGGGGGGGAGTAGTTTGTCGGGGGTGGGGGCGTTGCGGGAGGCAGGGGCTGAGGTCACGGACTGCCTGGCGATTATCAGTTACGGGTTTCCGCAGGCTGAGGTTGCGTTTCGGGAGGCT
>CAZZWG010000371.1:0-2214 GCA_964657685.1 Verrucomicrobia bacterium Tous-C9LFEB
GGGGGGTTTGGGATGGATTTCTGGCGGTCTGAGGGATTGTTGACGCACTCGCTGCATACGGTGGTGATTGACCGGTCGGGTCGGCTGGCGGCGAATCTTGAGGGGAATGGCTTTAGTGTGGGGCAGTTGGGGGATGTGGTGGCGGGGGTGATGGAGGGGGGTGCGGCCAGTCGTCGGTGAGGGCTGACCGCGTTGGGGGGAGGTTATTGGAGGAGGGTGATGGCGGCGGTGGTCATGGCGAGGACGCCGGTGTGGAGGGTGGGGTCGGGGAGGGGTTCGAAGTGGCTGGTGTGGGGGCCGGGGAGAGGTTTGCCGGCTTCTGTGGCTGCGTTGAATTTTTGCGGGTCCATGGCGCCTAGCCAGAAGAAGGCTACGGGAATCTTTCGGTCGAGTCCGAAGACGCCTACGTCTTCGCTGCCCATGACACGTTGTTGCTGGAGGACGTTGCCGTCGCCGAGGGCCTGTTTGAGGACGGGGGTGAGTTGGGTCATGAGGGCGGGGTTGTTGAACATGACGGGGGTGGATTCGTCTTCGAGGACTTTGACGGTGGCGGCTTTCTCTTGGGGGAGGTTGTAGGCGGTGGTTAGGCCGGCGGCGAGGGATTTCAGGCCGTCTATGACGACCTGGCGGGACTTGTCGGAGAAGGCGCGGGTGGTGAGTTCCAGTTTGACTTCGTCGGGGATGATGTTGCGTTTGGTGCCGCCGTGGATGTCGCCTACGGTGACGACGGAGGGGTCTTGCGGGTCTTCTTCGCGGCTGACGATGGTTTGGAGTTCGGTGATGTAGTAGGCGGCGAGGGTGATGGGGTCGCGGCCGAGTTGGGGGGCGGAGCCGTGGCCGCCGATGCCATGGATGAGGACGTCGATGGAGGTGGAGCTGGCGAGGGTGGGGCCAGGGACGAAGCCAAGTTTGCCGGCGGGGAGCATGTTGGTGTCGTGGAGGCCAATGATTTTGTCGGGGGTGCCGAAGCGGGTGTAGAGGTTGTCGGCGAGCATGGCTTTGGCGCCGTCGATGGTTTCTTCGGAGGGTTGGCCTACGAGCATTAGCGTGCCGTGCCATTGGGATTTGGCTTGTGCGAGGGCGTGGGCTGTGCCGATCATGACGCTGACGTGGACGTCGTGGCCGCAGGCGTGCATGACGCCGGTGTCCTGGCCTGAGGCGGTTTTGGTCATGACTTTGGAGGCGTAGGGGAGGTTGGTCTCTTCGATGATAGGGAGGGCGTCCATGTCGGCGCGGACTAAGAGGGTGGGGCCGGGGCCGTTCTTGAGGATGCCGACTACGCCGAAGGCCTGGGAGCCGTCGGGGTATTTGCCTACGTGTTCGGTGACGGTGTAGCCGTCTTTCTTGAGGGCTGCGGCGAGGATGGCGCTGGTGCGGGCTTCGTGGTGCGAGAGTTCGGGGTGGCTGTGGAGGTCTTTGTAGGTGTCGTCGAGGGCGGGGAACTCGGCGTTGATGGTGGTTTGGAGGGGGGATTGGGCGAGTGTGATGGGCGCGAGGGCGAGCGCGGATGCAGCGAGGGCCAGGTGGCGGAGGTGCCAGGCAGTTTTGGTGGGCATGGGTGGGGATAGTATGCCATGCGGGGTCTTAGCGGCCTGCGAGAGTGTGGGCTATCTTGTGCCACTGGGGTGAGGCGCCTGCGGGGAAGCGGAAGGGGGTGAAGGTGAGGAGGAGGAAGAGGCAGCCGTAGAGATAGACCGGGTGGATGCGGCGGCGGGTGATGAGGTCGTAGAGGGGGCCGGCGAGGATGAAGGCGATGTTGACGACCGAGACCAGGGGGATGGGGACGCCGTAGCCGACGATGCGGCCGATGGCGGCACCGAGGAGGCCACCGATGACGGCAAGGAGCATGAGGCGTTGATGGGCTTCGCGATTGCGGCGGTAGACCCAGCCGAGGAGGAAGAAGGAGGCGAAGGTGGAGATGTCCATGAGGCCGATGAGGAAGGTGGTTTCCGGGCTCAAGAGCGGGGTGCCATGGTTGAGGCGCATGGCGGTAAAGGCGACGGCAAGGCCGAGGATGATCATCGCGATGCCGAGGGTGGCGCCGAGGAGGCCGAGATTGCGATGGAGGGCGGGTTTCTTAACGGCGATGAGGGCGGTCTGGACGACGAAGTAGAGGATGAAGGCGGTGAAGACGGCGGCGTGGATGTGGATGAGGAGGCTTAGGTCGCGCTGGCCGGGGAAGTGGGGTTTGAGGTAGTAGCTGCGGGCGAAGCC
>CAZZWG010000372.1:0-2213 GCA_964657685.1 Verrucomicrobia bacterium Tous-C9LFEB
GCCACACTCTCCCCCACCACAAAATTCAGCCGCGAACTCGGGTTCGAAATATTCTCCTCCCGCGTCAACCGCACAGCCGCAATCACCGCCGCCGCAATCACCACTGCCGCCGTAAACTTCTCCCGCAACCGCCGCCGCTCCTCCCGGTCCTCCGCCCTGTGCATTACGCCCATGAACCCCATCATAAGGCGAAGAAGAGGCGAAAGCATCCACAGCTACAACGTCGCTACACTCTGCTCCAGATAACTCTTCAACCGACCCTCAATCAAACTCGACGGCAACAAAAACGGCTTCTCCAGAATCGTCACCCGCAACTTCCCCTCCGCATGCTCATACTTCGCCGTCACCCCATCCTTTGACAGCGTCCCCGTCGGCCCATCCAACACAATCCCATTCGCCGCCAAGCGCCGCGTCGCCGCCGCAAACTGCTCCTCACTCATCGCCACTTCAATCATCCTCAAAGAATACGCCGCCCCCGTCCCAGCCGCCCCAAACCACCCGCCGCGATATCCTACCCTCCAGCCCGACCCATGCCCCCACCCCCCACATTCCATAAATCCCCCGCCACCGACACCGCCATCACCCCGGCCATGCGCCAGTACCAGGCCGCCAAAGAAGCCCACCCCGACGCCCTCCTCTTCTTCCGCATGGGCGACTTCTACGAGCTCTTCTACGAAGACGCCCTCATTGCCTCCCGCGAACTCCAGCTCACCCTCACCTCCCGCGACAAGGCCCGCCAGGTCCCCATGTGCGGCGTTCCTTATCACGCCGGCGCCACCTACCTCCAGAAGCTCCTCCGCAAAGGCTACAAAGTCGCCCTCTGCGAGCAGATGGAAGACCCCAAACTAGCCAAGACCGTAGTCCGCCGCGAAGTCACCCGCGTCCTCACCCCCGGCACCGCCCTCAACGACACCCTCCCCGCCGGTGAAAGCCAATGGCTCGCCGCCCTCGCCCCGCTCACCAACTCGATAGGCATAGCCTCCCTCGACCTCTCCACCGGCGATCTCCGCGCCACAGAGTTCACCGGCCCCGACGCCTGGCCGCTAGCCTTCGACGAGCTAGCCCGCATGAAGCCCGCCGAAACTCTCCTCCCCCGCGGCAACTCGCTCGGCCACAACGCCAAAGCCCAAATCCCCCTCGACAACAACGCGCAACCGGGTGCCCCCTCTCCAACGACAGCGTCACCGTCGTCCAACGTGGGTCCGCAACAAGAAGACTCCGGCCCCCACCTCGAAGGCCCCCGAACCGAACTCGACGACTTCGTCTTCACCCCCGACTACGCCCTTCCCCTCCTCCGCCAAACCCTCCGCGTCCACTCCCTCGACGGCATGGGCCTCACCCACCACCCCGCCGCCGCCACCGCCGCCGGCGCCCTCGTCCACTACCTCCGCGCCACCAAACAAGGCGCCCTCGAACACCTCGACACAGTCCACTTCTACGAACGCCGCACCTGCCTCGAACTCGACGCCGTCAGCATCCGCAACCTCGAACTCGTCGATCCCCTCTTCAGCGGCGAAACCAACGAAACCACCCTCCTCCACACTCTCGACGCCTGCTGCACCCCCATGGGCAAACGCCTCCTCCGCGCCCAACTCCTCCGCCCGCTCATTAACCTCAACGCCATCAATCAACGCCTCGACGCCGTAGCCTTAGCCGCCACCGACCTCCGCCGCCGCGAAACCCTCCGCCGCGCCATGACCGGCATCCTCGACCTCGAACGCCTCCTCGGCCGAATAGCCCTCGATTCCGCCGGCCCCCGCGACCTCGCAGCCCTCGGCTCTACCCTAGCCTGCCTCCCGAATCTCCAATCTGCCGCAGCCGACCTCGCCACGCTCAACCAGGCAACCCGCTGGCAAACCCTCGCCCAACTAGACATCCTCCCCGACGTCCACGAACTCATCACCCGCACCCTCGTCGACGACCCACCCCTCCACCTCGCCGACGGCAACGCCATCCGCCCGGACGTAGACCCCGAACTCGATGAACTCCGCAGCCTCTCCACCACAGGCCGCCAGCACATAGCCGCCATCGAAGAACGCGAACGCGAACGCACCGGCATCGCCTCCCTCAAAGTCCGCTTCAACTCCGTCTTCGGCTACTACCTCGAAATCACCCGCGCCAATCTGAAATCCGTCCCGCCCGATTACGAGCGCAAACAAACCCTCGTCAACGCCGAGCGCTTCACCACCCCCGAACTCAAAGAGCTCGAAACC
>CAZZWG010000373.1:0-2205 GCA_964657685.1 Verrucomicrobia bacterium Tous-C9LFEB
GGGATGGGGCGAAGGCGGCGTGGGGGGTAGCGGCGCCGGCGTCGAAGAGAGGCTTCCCTGGGGGACCGATGGATTGCGGCGTTTCGACGCTGGTGTCGGCGGCAGGGTACCAGACGGTCACGTGGAGGGTGTGGTCGGCGGCGCCGCGCCAGTTGCGGTGGGCGGTGGGGGTTATATCGCGGGTGACGAGGCCGGCTTTGGCGAGGGGAGCTGGGGCGTTTTTCCCGGCACGTCCCTGTGGAATGGCGCTGCAGGTGAGGGTGATCGTCGAAAAAAGCCAAAGCGCGCGAAGGACTCGCATAAGTCCAGCTTAATGGCTGCCTAGTCGTCCGCTCCAAACTGATGGCGAAGGAACTCCTCCCGTGAGCGGCCGCTGGCGCGCCATTCACGGTCGCTGAGCCTGCCCCACTGCGGATGGGAGCGCGGCCCTCTCCAGAGATCGTAGGCGTAGCGCATCTGGCGCGCGGCAACATCCGGTGGAATGTGGCCGGTGTGAGTGCCGAGTCCTGGGCAGGCAAGCACCTGGATTCCGGCGTTTTCCGAGGTGGTGAGCGCGGCGAGGAAAGCGGCATAGGCGTTGCTGGTCCAGGCGACATCCATGGGAACCCGCATGGTGGGGCAGTGCGCAAGCCAGGGGCAGCGCTCGTGGCCCGTGGGCACAAGGAGGCATGTTCCAACCGGCTGCTCGCCGCGGTACAGGCGCCAGATTTCCTCCTGGACGCGCTCCTCGAGGGCAGCACCGAAGAAGGAGGTGATCTCCGCATCGATCCCACCGTCCATCAGGCCGAACGAGTTTGCCGGACTTACGAAGCAGTCGAAGGAGCCGATGATGGACTGGAAGGTGCCGTTGTAGACCTGGATATCGTTTAAGCCGGAAAATGCCAGGCGCCACGCATCGCAAAGTTGAGGTGCGGTGTCGAGCAGGAGCAGCTTCATGTGGACTTCCAGACAGGTTCCATATCAGGTCCAGTAAAGGATACGGGCGGCAGGGAGGGTACGCGCGATGGCGGCTTCGAACCAGGAGCGCATCTCGCGCATGGGGTCTTTGGGGTAGACGTACTTGAAGCCGCCGAATTTGGTGCGCTTCTGGGTGCGGTTCTCTTCAGCGAGGTCGAGGGTGGTCTTCGGGTACCAGCTTAGAAGGACGTCTTTGCTGCCGGGGGTGAAGCGATGCGTGATGAGCTCGGCGGTGAGGTCGGGGTTGGGGATGTCGTGGAGGGCGTGGGCGACGTCCGTGAGGAGGTTTTGGTACTCGGCCGGCCAGTTTTCGACAGGCATAATCGGCGCGATGGTGAGGCCTATGGGGTACCCGGCGAGAGCGAGGCGGCGCAGGGCATGGAGGCGTTGCGAGCGGTTCGCGGTGCCGCCTTCGAAGTCGCGCGAGACTGCCGCGGCGTTGACGCTGAAGCGGATGCGGGTGCGGCCGTTGTGGGCGAGAGAGAGAAGGGTGGAGATGCCGTCGAACTTGGTCGTGAAGCGGAGTTGGACGGGAGCGTCCCACTGCCCGAAGAAGCGAACGGATTCGGCGAGGGCGCCGGTGAGGTGCTCGATGCCGAGCGGGTCGGTGTAGCAGGAGGCCTCGAAGGTAGTGCCCTCGTGCGCGCGGTCGCGGGAGGCGGAGGTGATGCGGCCCTGGCCGGCGTAGGAGCGGAGGTTGTCGAGGATTTCAGGCAGATTCGCGTAGACGCGTGTGACCGGCGGGCCGGATAGCGAGCCGGCGAGGTAGCAGTACTGGCAGTGGGCGGGGCAGCCCTGGGCGAGGTGGAACTGCCAGTCGGCGGAGGGTGGGATGGGCTGGAGCTTGCGGGCGGAGGATGGGGCGAGGACGATGGCGAGGGAGGTTTTGGCCTGGGCGTAGGCGCGCTGGGCGGCGCGGCTGTCGGGTGGGGCGTTCTTGGGGACGGGGTCTGTGAGGCCGCGAAGCTGGTTGGATTTAAGCCGGATGACCTCGGCGCCGAAGCTTTCGGTGCGCTCGAGGATAGCGCGACCGTGCGGCGTTGCGAAAGCGGCAGGGGTGATAAAGACGCGACGGGGACGCCAGAGTCTGGATTCAGCAGGGGATGCGAGAGAGGCCGGTAGGGGGCTCGGGTTGGCTTCGCGCAGCAGAGCGTCCTTTTGCTCGGCGGCGAGGTGGACTACGGGCGCGAGAACGGGTGAGGCGGTCGCCATACCTGTTGGATGTGGGTGGGAGTTTGACCGGGAGGC
>CAZZWG010000374.1:0-2205 GCA_964657685.1 Verrucomicrobia bacterium Tous-C9LFEB
CGACAAAATAATCCAGCTTCCCACCCAGCGCCATCACCGCCTGGCCAATGTGCACCAGCTCGCTCGCCCCCTCGCCGATAATATGCACGCCCAGCAGCGCATGCGTCTCCCGGTGAAAGATCAGCTTCAACCGCCCCGTCGTATCGCCCCGGATCTGCCCGCGCGCAATCTCCCGGTAATACGCCACCCCCACCTCGTACGGCACATCCTCTTCCGTCAGCTGCTCCTCGGTCTTGCCCAGGAAGCTGATCTCCGGAATCGTCCAGATCCCATACGGATAAAAACTCGGATTCGAAACAATCCCTTCATCGCCAATCGACCGCGCCGCCGCAATCCGCCCCTGCTCCATCGACACCGACGCCAGCGACGGAAACCCGATCACATCCCCCACCGCATAGATATTCGGCTGCTTCGTCCGGAAATCCTTATCCACCGGGATCCGCCCGCGATTGTCCGCCTCCAGCCCCACCGCCCCCAGGTTCAGCTCGTCCACATTCCCCTGTCGCCCCACCGCGTACAGCAGCGCATCCCCCTGCACCTTCTTCTTCGATTCCAGGTGCGCCACCACCGAGCCCCCACCCTCAATCTCCTCCACCGACGACACTTCCTCATTCAGCCGCATCGTCACCCGCGCATCCCGCAGGTGGTAACTCAGCGCCTCCACAATCTCCTGGTCGGCAAATTCCAGCAGCCGCGGCCGCCGCTCAATCAGCGTCACCCGCACGCCCAGCGCCGCAAACATGCAACAGTACTCCACCCCAATCACGCCGCCGCCCACAATAATCATCGTCTTCGGCAGCGTCGTCAGGTTCAGCACCAGGTCGGAGTTGATAATCGTCGATCCATTGATCGGCACCTTCGCCGAGCTCGCCGGCTTCGTCCCCGTGCCGATAATGATGCTCTTGCCTTCGTAGACCGAAGACCCCCGCGAGTTGGTCACGCGCACATGCGTCGCATCCTCAAAGCTTGCCGTGCCCGTCAACATATCCACGTTGTTGCGCGAAAGCTGCGCCTCGGTCACGTCGATCTCGGTCTTGATCACATGCTGAACCCGGAACGCCAGGTCGGCCATCGTGATCCGTTCCTTCACCCGGTAATTCATCCCGTAAATCGATTTGTAGTTGTACCCCGAAAGATGCAGAACCGCCTCGCGCATCGTCTTCGAGGGGATCGTGCCCGTGTTAATACACGCCCCGCCCACCACCTCGCGCATCTCGATCAGCGCTACTTTCTTGCCATGCTTCGCGCTGAAAATCGCCGCACGCTGCCCAGCAGGCCCGGAGCCGATCACGATAAGGTCATACACTGTGCCCATAAAAGTGGGAGACGTCTCCTGAAACCGGCCTCGCGGACCGTGCGGTACAAAGGGTCGCTTCAGTGCGATTTCCCGACGCGCCGCTCCCTATCATAGACCCGAAACAGGGCAAATCCGGCACGCTATCGGCGGCTGCCTCTGGCAGCATGGTGGTACGGGAGCTCAAATGCTGCGCTACGCCATAACCAACTTGAGCGCCCTTACGTCGGATCACGACGCCAGCCCCGAACATGCACGTAAGGCCCGCTGGCACCGCAACCTGCAGCGTTGGATCGACGAAGGCGTCGACTTCATACAGCTTCGTGAAAAATCGCTGGACGCCGGCGAGCAGCTCGCGCTCGCCGCAGAGGCCGCGGACATGCTGCGCACTCTCGACCTTTTTCCGAAAGTCCCGATACCCCCACGGCCCCGCCTCCTTCTCAATGGCCGCCCCGATATCGCCGCCGCCGCCCACGCCGACGGCGTCCACCTCACCGCCCGCCCCGGGGAACTCACGCCAGGGCAGGTCCGCCATATCTTCCGGACCGCCGGAGCCCCCCGTTGCACCATCAGCGTCAGTTGCCGCACCCTCGAGCAGGTCGAGCGCGCCCGCACGAACGGCGCTGACCTCATCCTCTTCAGTCCCGTCTTTGAAAAGGTCCTGGAGGGCCGGCAGGTCGCAAAGGGCACAGGCCTCCACCTGCTCAGAGCCGCCTGTCGCCTCGCTCACCCCGTTCCAGTCCTCGCCCTCGGCGGCGTTACCCCGCAGAACACCCCGGACTGCCTCACCGCCGGCGCCGCGGGCATCGCAGCCATACGCCTCTTCTCCCAAACGGAACCAGCCCCGAAACGGCACCCGGAACTACGGTGACGGCACCACCCCAATGCCGCCCGGAAGCGATCCCGTCGGG
>CAZZWG010000375.1:0-2198 GCA_964657685.1 Verrucomicrobia bacterium Tous-C9LFEB
GGGAAAAGTAAGTGGTTTTCGGAGTGCTCGCTGGTGGGGGGAGTGTTGGGGCAGCAGGTGCCGGAGGCGTCGCTGGTTTGCAATTTCCCGGAGCCAACGAGCAGCGATCCGGGGTTGATGCAGTACTCGGACGTGGTGACGTACTTCCATGAGTTCGGGCACCTGATGCACGAGGTGCTGGGGGGACGGCAGCGGTGGGCGGGGCAGAGCGGGATTGCGACGGAGGGTGATTTTGTGGAGGTACCGTCGCAAATGCTGGAGGAGTTTTTCGAGGATCCGGAGCTGCTGCGGACGTTTGCGCGGCATGTGGAAACGGGCGAGCCGATTCCGTATGAGACAGTTACGCGGATGACGAAGGCGAGTGCGCATGGGCGGGCGCTTTCGACGATGACGCAGGTGATGTATGCGACGTACTCGATGGAGACCCACGATCAGCGGGCGGGCGCGCTGGACCTGGATGCGCTTTTGCGGGACGGGTACGACCGGTTTTCGAAGTATGAGTTTGTCGAGGGCAACCGGATGTATGCGGCGTTTACGCACCTGGTGGGGTATACGTCGAACTACTACACGTACCTGTATGACAAGGTGATGGCGCTGGAGTTCTTCCGGCAGTTTGCGGTGGATGGCGCGGATCTGCTGAACGGCGAGACGGGGCAGCGGTACCGGCGCGAGGTGCTGGAGCCGGGTGGATCGAAGCCGGCGCGGGAGCTGGTGAAGGCGTTTCTGGGGCGCGGAGAAGTGAGTATGGACGCACTGAAGGAGTGGATTGGGAAGGAGTATGCGGCCAGTTGAGAGCTTTTTCCAGGTAGGGCTGAGCCTTTAGGAGGCAGCCGACAATGCAGCGAGGACGGACTCCTGCATGGCCTGGAGAGGGGCGGGTTGGCCGGTCCAGAGTTCGAATTGGCGGGCACCCTGGTGGACGAACATTTCCGCGCCGGGGATGGTTTGAAGACCCTGGGCGCGGGCGAGGGAGAGGAGAGGGGTCAGGGTGGGATTGTAGACGGTGTCGAAGACGAGGGTGGCGTGGAGCTCGTGTGCTTCGAGGGGCAGGGTGAGGGGATTACCGCGCATGCCGGCAGGGGTGGTGTTGATGAGGATGTCGAAGTGTTCGGTGGCGAGGGCTGGGCGGGGGAGGGCTACGGCGGCGGCGTCGTTGGCCAGGGAATCAGCCTTTTCCTGGGTGCGGTTATAGAGAAACACGTGGGCGCCCTTGGCTTTGCAGGCGAAGACGGCGGCCCGGGCAGCGCCGCCAGCGCCGAGGACGAGGATGCGGGTGTCTTTGAGAGAGAGGCGTTGTTCGAGAGGGAGGATGATGCCGGCGGCGTCGGTGTTGTAGCCGTGCCACTGGCCGCCTGGGGTGCGGTGGACGGTGTTGACGGCGCCGATGCGGGCGGCGAGGGGGTCGATGTGGTCGAGGAAGGGGAGGATGGCTTGTTTCAAGGGCATGGTGACGCTGAAGCCCTGGAGGGGAAGGGTGCGGGCGGCTTCGAAGAGGTCTTCGGGGTTGCTGGTTTTGAGGGGTAGATAGACGGCGTCGAGGTTGGAGGATCGAAAGGCGGTGTTGAGCATGAGGGGGGAGAGGGAGGAGTGAATGGGGTCGCCGGCCACGCCGTAGATGGCGGTGGCGGAGGTGATCTGGGGGACGCGGTAGAGGTCGGTGAGGGTTTGGGCGGTGAGTTGGCCGGGGGCGGTGGCTTCGGCGGGGGTGGCGCTGGCGAAGGTGAAGGCGGAGCCGCAGCGAGGGGCGAGGATGCGGGTGGGGATGCCGGGTTCGCCCATGGCGACGACGATGAGGGGGATGGGGTCGGCGGCGGAGGTTTGCTGCAGGAAATTCAGGGTGGTCAGGCTGTCGTGGAGGGTGTTGGCGGAGGGAACGATTTTGTACAGATCAGGATGGAGGGGGCGCATGCGGGCGAGGGTGGCTTCGAGGTCGCCGGTTGCGTGGAAGTCGTGGTGGCTGAGGAGGACGGTGGCGCCTTGCCGGCGGAGGTGGGCGAGGGCGCCGGGGCCGAGAGCTTCGGCGGACTCGAGGGAGAGGTCGACGAGGGGGAAGCCGGCCTGGGCGGCGGCGGCGAGGAGATGGAGTTCGTCGGTGGCGGAACCGTAAAAGCGGCCTCCGGCGATCCGGGGGCGGCAGGTGGCAAGGAAGATAGCCTGGGGATATTGCCGGAGGTGGGCGGCGAGTTGGGGGAGGCTGG
>CAZZWG010000376.1:0-2186 GCA_964657685.1 Verrucomicrobia bacterium Tous-C9LFEB
CCGCCGGTGATGTAGTAGAGGGATTTCTGGCCCTCTTTCATGCGGGATTTTGCGTCGGCGAAGGAGGTTAGGCCTTCGACTTTGGTGCTCTTGAAGCGGATCAGGTCTAAGAGGACTTCGCGGTTGGCGTGGTCGGAGTAGAGGCCTTCTTTCAGGGGACGGTTGAACTGGTTGATGAAGGTGAGGTACTTCTCCGGCTCGCGCTCTGAGGCGGATTTCAGTTCGGAGAGGATCTTCTTTACGCTGGCGGTTTTGATGCTGGTGAGGACGCGGTTTTGCTGGAGGATCTCGCGGCTTACGTTGAGTGGGAGGTCTTCGGAATCGATGATGCCGCGGACGAAGCGGAGATAGGTGGGGAGGAGCTCTTTGCTGTCGTCCATGATGAAGACGCGTTTGACGTAGAGCTTGACGCCGGGGCGGTAGTCGGCCTGATAGAGGTCGAAGGGGGCGTGGGAGGGGATGAAGAAGAGGGTGGTGTATTCGAGGTTGCCTTCGGCGCGGGTGTGGAACCAGAAGAGTGGGTCTTCGGGGTCGCCGGCGATGGATTTGTAGAGCTCCTTGTAGTCGTCGTCGGTGAGCTCGGATTTGGAGCGGCGCCAGAGGGCTGAGGCGGCGTTGACTTGCTCTGTGACGCGCGTTTTGTCGGAGGTTTTGGTTTCGGCGTTCCAGTCCTGTTTGTCGTAGGTGAGGAAGATGGGGAAGGCGATGTGGTTGGAGTACTTGCGGACGATTTCCTGGAGGCGCCAGGAGTTGGCGTATTGCTTGCCTTCGTCGTTAAGGAAGAGCTTGACGGTGGTGCCGGCTACGGAGCGGGCGTCTGGGCTGTCGGCGGGGACGGGTTCGAGGTCGAAGCCGGTTTTGCCGTCGGAGGTCCAGCGCCAGGTAGAGTCTTCGCCGGCTTTGCGGGAGAGGACTTCTACGCGGTCGGCGACCATGAAGGCGGAGTAGAAGCCTACGCCGAACTGGCCGATGAGGTTGGAGTCTTTGCGGGCGTCGCCGGTGAGCTGGGCGAGGAAGCCCTTGGTGCCGGAGCGGGCGATGGTGCCGAGGTGGTTGACGAGGTCGTCGGCGTTCATGCCGATGCCGGTGTCGGCGAGGGTGAGGGTCTTCTCGGAGGCGGTGTCGGTTGCGTCTTCGGGGCTCAGGGTGAGGTCGATGCGGGGATCGAAGGGGAGGGACTTGTAGGCTTCGTCGACAACGGTGAGGTGGCGGAGCTTATCGAGCGCGTCGGAGCTGTTGGAGATGAGTTCGCGGAGAAAGATTTCGGGGTGCGAGTAGAGCGAGTGGATGATGAGTTGGAGGAGTTGGCTGACTTCGGTTTGGAACTCTTGTTTTGGCATGGTTATCCCTTGGGGATTATAGAAAATCTTGTTGGTTGAAAGAAATGAAGCGGCTCTGTTGAGCCGCTTCTGGGTGGAAGGAATGGCGTTGGGGCTAGGCTGTGCGGCGTTTGCGAAGGAGGCCTGTGAAGCCGGCGAGACCGGTGCCGAGGAGGAGGATGGAGGAAGGCTCCGGGGTGGCGGCGTTGGGGGTTACGGCGGCTGCGAAGCTCTGGGCGAGGATGGCGTCCGCGGCGGTAGTGGGGTGGATGTCGTCGAAGAAGAGATAGCCGGAGCAGTCGGGCAGGGCGGTTGGGTTTTGGAGGCAGTAGCTGGTGGTATTGCTGAAGCCATAAAGGCCGGGGTTTTGAAGAATGGTGTTGAAGAGGGCGTCGGTGTTGAAGAGGATGGCGCCGGAGGGCAGCGCACCCGCGAGTGCGGCGTTGAAGGCGTTGGTGTAGGCGGTTGCGGCTGCGTCGCCTGCGAACTCGGGCGTTTCTCCCAGGTCGGGGAGGTTGGGTACGAGGATGCTGGTAGCGCCATCGAGTTCAAGCGCAGCGACGATGCCATCGATGTTGGCGGCGGCGGCCTGGGCGGCGGTTTGACTTTGAGAAACGGTCGGGTTGGTAAGGGTCTCGAAATCGTCGGCGCCGCCCCACACGACGAAGAGGGACGTGGGGATGGAGCTAGTCGGCAGTAGTCCAGCGGAGCCGGCGACCTCGGTTTGAATACCGGGGAGGTGGAGCAAGCCAAGGCTGGTGGCCGTGCCGCCATCGCTTATGTTGCCCACGCCTGTGGTGGCTCCGCCGTAGGCGAAATCGAGGAGCGGGGTGGTGAGTTGCGCGGCGAGTTGCTCGACGGCAACGG
>CAZZWG010000377.1:0-2182 GCA_964657685.1 Verrucomicrobia bacterium Tous-C9LFEB
GAGTGCTCGCGCAGGGGAGTGATGGCGCCGTCGGGCATGGTCTGGCGGGTGATGCTGGTCTGAAAGGGGACGGGCTGGCCGGAGAGTTCGGCGAGCTGCTCGAGGAAGGTGGGATAGAGGGCGGCGCTGAGGGTGGCGAGGGGAGCGAGTTGGGGTGGGTTGAAGGGGTCGCGGGCGGCGAGCATGCCGGCGGCGGCCCAGGAGGCCTGGGTGGCGGCGGCGCGGGGTTCGTGGAGAACGACGGTAAGGCCGCGGTGGTGGAGTTCCAGGGCAAGGGAGAGGCCGATGACGCCGGCGCCGAGGATGGTGATGTCGGGGTGGGACAACAACGTCGGGGAGCCTCCGCATCGTAGTGTAGTTCGAGGTGCGGACGAGGGGCGGGTGGCGCGGATCTCGTCTAGGCTAAGAGATACCTTGTTCGCCGCAACAGAGTTGAAAGCGGTTGAGCGGAATTGAACGAAGGAGTTGCACATGGACCGAGTGGAGCGAGTGGATCAGACAAATGTCCGGAGTGAAGGGTATGTTGCCGAGCATCGGGCGCCCAACTGGCTGGTGGGTTTGACGGTGCTGGCGCTGCTGGCGTCCCTGGGTGCGCTGGGATGGGCGCTGGGGTTGCAGAATCACCTGACGGTGGCGGAGGGCAAGCTGAACGCGGCGACGCAGCAGAATGCGGCCCTTTCCGAGAAGATTGAGGACACCAATGAGCGGCTGCGGGCGCAGGGTGAGGCGCTGGGGCAGACGGTCGGGCTGACGCAGAAGCAGCTGGAAGAGCGTAGCGCGCAGCTGGCGATGGCGCAGAAGAACGTTGTGGCGACGACGCGGACTTTGCAGAAGCAACAGACGGCGACACTGGCGGACCAGAAGGTGGTGAAGCAGCAGCTTGGCGCGGTGCAGACGGATGTTGCCGGTGTGAAGACGGATGTGGGTGGCGTGAAGAACGATGTAGCGACCACGCAGGCGGACCTGGCGAGCACGAAGAGCCAGTTGACGCGGGTGGTGGGCGACCAGGGTGTGATGAGCGGCTTGATTGCGACGAACCATGATGAGCTGGCCGAGCTGCGGAAGCGTGGCGAACGGAACTACTACGAGTTCACGCTGAGCAAGGGGCGTGAGGGACAGATTGTGGGGACGGTGAAGCTTTCGTTGAAGAAGACGGATGTGAAACGGTCGAAGTACACGCTGTATGTGAGCGCGGATGATAAGAACATCGAGAAGAAGGATAAGAACCTGGATGAGCCGGTGCAGTTTTATTCAGGGAAGAGTCCGGCGCTGTTTGAGATTGTGGTGAATAACATCAGCAAGAATGAAGTGCAGGGGTACTTGAGTACGCCGAAGAATGTGGCGGGGCCGGTGGCCTTGCCTTAAGCCGTTTTTGGCTGGAGAGAGCGGCTCCTTTGGGGGCCGCTTTTACTTTTTGTAGCGTTGCCAGACTTTGGCCAGGTCGAGGATGAAGCCGGTTACGGGGCCGGTGCCGGCGAGGGTGTGGCCTGTTTCTGTGCGCGGGTCTCTGCCAGGCTCGTAGATGAAGACGGAGCGGCTGGGGGGATCGACGAGCCAGGCTAGATGGGCGCCATTGGCGATCCATGTTTGCATCTTGCGCTGCTGAGCGGCCAGGTTATCCGTTTTCGAGCGGAGTTCGATGATGAAGGCGGGGACGATGTGAAGGAAGTGATCGTCGGCGTCCGGGTCGAGTGTGGCTTCCTGTTCGGCGGTCAGGTAGGCAACGTCCGGGCTGAGCGCGGAGCCATCGGGGAGGAAGACCCCGCCGCTGGAGTCGATGACCTCGCCACGGTGGTGGGTGTGCCACCAAGCCTTGAGTTGGTGATTGAGCTCGGAACTGGCTTTGCTGCTGGCGAAGCCTGCGGGTGGGTTCACGACGATGTCTCCCTCTGTGGTTCTCTCGAGGTGGAGGGCGGAGTTGACTGAACAGAGCTTTTCGAAGGCTTCGTCGTCGAGGACGGGTTGAATGACGAGTCGGGTGGGGGCTTCCGGGAGCTCGAGATTCAGAGGCATGAGGGGATTGTATGGGAGCCTGCGCGATCGGTGTGGCCGATCTATGGGTCGCGCCTTCAGCGCTCGCAGTGATGGTTGTGCTGTAAACCTAGGCCTTCGGCCGAGGCTGTTATGTGTCGCGCCTTCAGCGCTCGCAATGATGGTTGTGCCGTAAACCTAGGCCTTCGGC
>CAZZWG010000378.1:0-2178 GCA_964657685.1 Verrucomicrobia bacterium Tous-C9LFEB
AGCCGGTGGTGGATGGTTGCGGGGGCCTACTCGTAATTTTTTTCGTCCTGCCAGTTGAGAGGGCGCTCGATTCTTGGATCTCGCAGCAGGTAGATGCTTTTGTGCTCGAAGGACATGGCGAGGGGGTCGGTCATTTTGCCCAGCAGAGTTACGGAGTTCCAGCGCTTGGCCAAGTCCTGGGGGGTGTCTTGAACGACGGCGATAAGGGTGTGGGCGTCGCAGCCGCGGGTGCCCCAGAGCCAGTAGTTGTTGTGCGGGGAGATGACGGGTGGGAGATTTGGGTCCGCCTTGCGGCCTAGAAAGTCGAGGGCGCCGGCTTCGCCGTAGTTGCCGGCGAAGATGCAGGTGTGGGCACGGTCGGCGGGTGGGAGGGTGCGGGTGTAGGTGGTGACGATGTCTGTGAGCTGGTCCCAACCGAAGCGGTCGGCGAAGAACTGGGGGAGGATGCTGGCCTTGTAGGTTTCGGGTTCGCTGGGGACGAGGTGGAGGGTTTGCGTGTAGCGGGCCCAGGCCTGGGGACGGAGGACGGGCGAGGCGAGCGGAAGGAGGAGGAGGCCGGTCAGGAGGAAGACGGATGTCAGGATGGGGAAGCCGGTGAGGCGATGGACGGCGGCGGGGCGACGGGTGGTGAGGCGGGTTTGCCAGGCGAGGGCGCCGGCGGCGTAGAGCAGGGGATAGATGGGGGCGAGGTAGTAGTCCTTGGCGTGGAGGATGAACATGAGGGCGAGGAAGAGGAGGTAGGTTAGGCCGAGCCAGCGGGTGTCTGGGAGGGATTTGGCGCGGAGGGCGGCAATCAGGCCGGGGATCCAGAGGAGGGTGAAGACGGGATTGAGCTGAGAGATCTGGGCGGCGAGGAAGGCGACGGGGCCGAGAAGTACGGTTTTGTGGTGAATTTGGCCGTTGCGGAGGAACTCCCAGGTGGGCCAGTGGTTACCGGCCTCCCAGAGGAGGAACGGAGCGATGAGGGTGAGGGTGATGGCTGTGCCAACGAGGATCCAGGGGGTGAGTAAGAGCCGGCGCTGCGGGGTGAGGGCGAGCGCCAGCAGGAGAGCGGCGAGAAAGAAGAGCATCGACGGCTTGGCGAGGAGGCCGATGCCGGCGAGCAGGCCGATGGTCGGCCAGAGGATGCGGGGAGGGCCTCCGCGCTGTAGAAGGACGATGCAGAGGGTGGTGGCGATCCAGAACATGGGTTCGAGGCAGGGAATACAGAGGGTGCCGGCGGCGCCGAGGTAGACGGGGGTGAGAAGGAGGGTGAGCATGGCGAGCGCCTGGGCGGCGCGGTGGCCGCCGAGGGCCCAGGTGAGGATGCCGGTGAGGCCGACCGCGAGGGCGCCGGCGAGAGCGGGGAGGATGCGGATGGCGAAGACGGAGTCACCGAAGAGGATCTCGCCGGTGCGGGCCATGAGGGCGACGATTGGACCCTGGTCGACGTAGCCCGGGGCGAGGTGGCGGCCGCAGAGGAGGAAGTAGAATTCGTCGCGGAAGTAGCTGTAGCCGATGTGGGTGGTGTAGAGGGTGAGGGCGAAGTGGAGGAGGAGCTTGGCCAGGGCGAAGGCGGCGCCGAGGTGGAGGGCCGGGCGGAGTTGGGGTCGTGCGGTGAAGGAGGGGGGCGTCACGTGGGTTGGTGACAGGGTACGCTGGGCTACGCGGGTGGGTTCCGTTTTTGCATCGAAAGAGCAACGCAGCGGACAGGAGATGAAGCATGGAATGGCAGCCTGGCGGGTTGAGCAGTGATATTGAGGATCGGCGTGATGACTCGGGTGGTGGGGGCGGTGGCGGCGGCTTCGGATTCGGGGGCGGCCTGGGTATTGTTGGGTTCGTGATCCTGCTGGTGCTGAGCCTGGTGACGGGGCATAACTTTCTTGGAGGCATGCTGGGGGGTGGAAGCGCGCAGCCGGCAACGCGGCAGGTGCAGACCGGGCCGGCGCAACCGCATGCCGCGGGCGAGGACCGGGACGCGCAGTTGATTTCGTTTGTGAATGGCGATGTGCAGAAGTTCTGGCGGGGGACGCTGACGGCGGAGGGCAAGCCGTACCATGAAGCGCACGTTGTGCTGTATCGCGGGGAGACGAATGCGGGATGTGGGACGGCGGAGGCCTCGACGGGGCCGTTTTACTGTCCGGCGGACCAGAAGGTGTACCTGGACCTGAGTTTTTGGGATGAGTTGCGGAAGTTTGG
>CAZZWG010000379.1:0-2175 GCA_964657685.1 Verrucomicrobia bacterium Tous-C9LFEB
CGCCTTTGTCTCGTAAGGGCCCGGCTTCAGCCGGGCCACAATCTCCAGCCTCCAAAACGGCTTCAGCCGCCGGGTAAGGTCGCAGACCAAAATCCGTCTCGCCACCCTGCATGCTAATTCCGGGACCACTCCACCACCTAGGACACGCCTTCCGTATCGCCAAGGCCCGGCTACTTCGATGACCCCATTCGCGACCATAGAACACGCCTTTGTCTCGTCAGGGCCCGCCTACTCCGAAGACCCAGCCGCCACCATAGAACACGCTTCTGTCTCGTCAGGACCCGGCTTCAGCCGGGCCACAATCTCCAGCCTGCAAGACGGCTTCAGCCGCCGGATCAAGATCGCAGACCAACTCGTCTCGCCACACTTCAGGCTCACACCAAAAACACTCCGTCACCATAGAACACCCCATGTCCTCACCAAGGGCCTCTACTCCGAGGGCCCCAAACGCCACCTTAGGACACGCCTTTGTCTCATCAGGGCCCGGCTTCAGCCGGGCAATAATCTCCAGCCTGCAAGACGGCTTCAGCCGCCGCTAAAACCCCAACGCCGTCTCGCCACCCCGCAGGCTAATCCCAGGCCCACTCCGCCACCATGAATCACGCTCTTGTCTCGTCAAGGCCCGCCTTCAGCCCGGCCACCCCACCAAAACCCCCACCCCCTCATGAAACCTCGCTCGCGCATCCGCAAAGCCCGAAACCCCACACCCAGCCTCGCCAAAAGCAACACCGCCATCACGCAACACCCTCGTTCCCCCAAAAAACGGTCAAGATTACCCTAGTTGTAGCCCCCCCGGACCAACTGTTTACGGAAGAGAGACCTTTGGCGTATCTTGACCAACGCCAAAATAGGCGATGCTTAGCCGTTACCTAATCTCCTGACTGCACAAAAGAAGACTCAATGCACCAGTTCTTTGCCACACTTTTTTCGCTCTTCGCTGCCTTCACACAACACACCAGCTTGGCTGCGCGACCCCTAGAGGCCGCCCAGCTGACCGCCGCACAAACCAGGTCCTTCGTCTCCAGCTCCGCCATGATCCTGCCGAACCGCTACCAGCTTGCCCGCGAGTCCTCCGGGGCCAGCTATGCTGAGAATGAATGTGTCTCCTGCCGGAGAATGGACAGCTTCTCGAGCTATCGCTAACCCGCGCCCTCCACCTCGCCGAAGAAGCCGCCGCCTTCGCCTCCCCCAACCCTACCGTTGGCTGCGTGCTCGCGAAGGGCGAAACCCTTCTGGGCGAGGGAGCGCACTTCTACGACGCCCGCGATCACGCGGAGATCGCCGCCCTGAAAATGGCTGCGGCATCTGGTCATAACGTACGCGGCGCAACGGCCTTCGTCACCCTCGAACCCTGCAGCCACCACGGCCGTACCGGCCCTTGCGCCGGAGCGCTCATCGCCGCCGGCATCACCCATTGCGTCATCGCCACCCTCGATCCAAACCCTCTGGTCCGCGGCGAAGGCATTGCCATGTTGCAGGCCGCCGGTGTTGCCGTCCATCTGCTCGACCCCGCCTCCCCCCTGGCCCGAAAAACCCGCAGGCTCAACGACGCCTTCGCCTTTTCCATTCAGCACCACCGCCCCTTCGTCCAGCTCAAAGCAGCCCTCTCCCTCGATGGCAAAAGCGCGCCGCCCCCACACACCCGCACCGCGCAGGAACCCTTCTGGCTCACCGGTCCCGCCGCCCGCGCCGACGTCGCCCACCTCCGCCACGGCACTGACGCCCTTCTTACCGGCATTGGCACGGTCCTCGCCGACAACCCCCACCTCACTGACCGCACCGGCCTCCCCCGCCGCCGACCCCTGCTCCGCGTCGTTTTCGATTCCAACCTCCGCATCCCGGCGAACTCGCACCTCGTGCAGGAGGCCGAGGACGATTTGCTCATCATCTGCAGTGAAGGCGCCAGCCACGCACGCCGGCAGCAACTCAGCGACTTCAGACTTGAGATCCACCCTGTTCCCGGTCTCGGCACCCAGGAGTCGCTCTCTGAAGTCCTCCACGTCCTGCACCATCGCGGCCTGCGCTCCGTTCTTCTCGAGGCCGGCCCGACCCTGAACGGAGCCTTCCTCCGCGCCGGTCTCGTCGACGGGGTCATCCTCTACTACGCCGACCGCGAACTCGGCAGCCACGCCCTCCCTTTCGCAACCAACTATCCCTCCCCCTACCTCCGCCAGG
>CAZZWG010000380.1:0-2153 GCA_964657685.1 Verrucomicrobia bacterium Tous-C9LFEB
TTACTGGTACCGGCTACTGGTCGTAGTCGGTGTCGCGGCGTATTCGTTCGCGGAGGACTTCAGAGGGAGATGGCGGGGGGAGATTGCCGGGATTGGCGAGGGCGGCTGCGCGGGTGTGGCGGTCGTGCCAGTGGCGGGTGAGCCAGATGGCGGCTGCGATGCCGAGGGCGAGGACGGCGAAGGGCATGACCCAGGCGACGCGGTCGAAGCCGCCGCGCATGGGGGAGGCGAGGGCAATGGCTCCGTATTTGAGCTCGAAGAAGTGAAAGATTTGCTTGTCGGGTGAGCCGGAGGCGAGTTGGGTGCGGAGCTCCTCGATCATGGGGCCGGAGGTGGGGCAGCCGACGTGGTTGCATTCGAGGAGGATCTCGCCGCAACTGCAGGTGCACATGAGATTGTGGCCGACTTTGTCGAAGCGGTTAGCGGGGGAGCCTGCGCCGAGCATGGTGAGAGAGGTGATGAGGAGAAGGGCGATCTGGGCGAAGCGTTTGGACATAGGGGAGACAGGAGGAACGAGAGAGGAGAGACGAGAGGCCTTCAGAGTACGGCTTAAAACGTGAGGAGATTCTTTCCCGCTCGACCTGGGGGCGCGTACATCAGCGGCTTCAGTCGCGTTACGGGCAATAGGCTTTTGGCGCGACTGAAGGCTTGCCCCTTCCGCAGGGGCGGGGTGTGAGGAGTGGGCGGTGGGGTTCAAGGTCTGATCAGGCACGGCCTGCCCCGGTTGGAGGGCTGTCCGTAAGCGGTCGCGGCCCTCCAGACCCCACCCTTTGCTGCGCAAAGAATGGGGCACCCGCCCTGTCGGCAAGGGACACGTTTCCCGCAAAGGTTGGTGACGACGCAGGAAGCAAGGTTCCAACACCTGGGTTGTCCGCGCTGCGGGCGTAGACGCCGGCCTGAGAGCCCACGCCTGGGAAACCGGCTCTTTCGTCCGCCTTGTTCGTGGCGGGGGCTCGCTGGGCGCCTGGTTTTAGGGAGGGGGCGAGGGCGATGGCTGTGCCGAAGATGACGATGCCTACGCCGATCCAGATCCAGTTGACGAGGGGGTTGAGGAAGACCTTGATTTCGGGGCGGTCGGATTGGGCGTTGCGGCCTTCGAAGACGACGTAGAGGTCGCGGGCGAGGGTGGAGTGGATGGCGACGACGGTGGAGGACTGGGCGTGGTCGGTGTCGGGGAAGTAGACGCGGCGCTCGGGGGTGAGGCGGGTGATGTATTTGTTGCCGTGGTAGAGGTCGATGAGGGCGTAGTCGGTGTCGTAGTTGCCGTTGGTGTCCTGGGTGTAGGACTGGCAGACGAACTTCCAGGAGCCGATGGAGAGGGAGTCGCCGAAGCCCATTTCTACTTCGCGGGACTGGTTGAAGGCGGAGCCGGCGAGGCCGATGAAGAGGACGACGATGCCGAAGTGGATCAGGTAGCCGCCGTAGCGGCGGGTGTTGCGGCGGGTGAGGAGAACGGCGGAGCTGAGGAGATTGCGGCCGGTTTGGGTTCTGACGACGCCTGCGCCGCGGAGGAATTCCGAGGTGATGGCGGTGAGGACGCCGACGGAGAGGGAGATGCAGACGAGGGCGTAGACGGTGCCGCTGGGGTCGTCTTCGGTCCAGGGGCGGATGCCGGCGATCATGAGGACGGCGGCGGTGAGGAGGATGGCGCTGCAGGGGAGGATGAAGTTACGGCGGAGGGCGCGGAGGGAGGTCGAGCGCCAGGCCAGGAGGGGGCCTACGCCGGTGAGGAGGATGAGGCCGAGGCCTATCGGGACCATGACGCGGTTGTAGAAGGGGGCGCCTACGGTGACTTTGGAGCCCTGGACGTACTCCGAGAGGATGGGGAAGAAGGTGCCCCAGAGGACGGTGAAGCAGCTGGCTAAGAGGATGAGGTTGTTGAAGAGGAAGCTGGATTCGCGGGAGACGAGGGATTCGAGGTGGTTTTCGCTCTTGAGGTGGTCTTTCTGGCGGAAGAAGGTGAAGAGGCAGATGCAGAAGACGACGACGAGGAAGAGGGCGAACCAGGTGCCGATGGCCGACTCGGCGAAGGCGTGGACGGAGCTGACGAGGCCGGAGCGGGTGAGCCAGGTGCCGACGATGGTGAGGATGAAGGTGGTGAAGATGAGCCAGACGTTCCAGATCTTCATCATGCCGCGCTTCTCCTGCATCAT
>CAZZWG010000381.1:0-2130 GCA_964657685.1 Verrucomicrobia bacterium Tous-C9LFEB
CACCGTCCACTGCATTCTCTCTATCGGCAGTTCCGCCAAAAACTTTAACCGCAGCAATCCACACGCAAAATCTTCAAAATCCCCTCGGCCCCACCATCTCCAAGCCCAAGGCAGACGCCACAAGTCGCAAGTCCACTAACCAGACCAGCCTCCCCCGCGCTAAAGTAACCCCATGCAACGCCTGCCCCTCCTCTGCCTCGCCGCCGCCCTCCTCCTCGCCAGCCCGCACACTCCTGCCCAGACCTGCCAGCCTACCGGCGAAAACTGCAGTCCCCAAACCCTCCGCCTCGCAATCCAAAACGCCCACACCATCGCCACCCAAACCCCACACCTCGATCGCTTCTCCCAAACCCAACTCGCCCAACTCATCACCTCCCTCAACAAAACGCCGGCAAAGCCCAACGCCGCCGCCGACCTCACCCTCATCCTCGCCCCCGCACCCCCCAACGGCATCGACATCGGCCCCGCCGGCCACGAACTCGCCACCCTCCGCGTCTACAGCGGCGCCAACGGCCACCTCATCTGGGTAGAACACGTCTCCGGCCCCGGCGACAAACCCTGGCCAGCCACCGTCGACGAACTCCTCACCAACTTCAAATCCACCCTGAACCTCCCCGCCAACTAGCCCCTTCCCGACCATCCAAGCCCACGTGACCACCCTCTACGCCGCCACCTCCAACCCCGGCAAACTCCGCGAATTCGCCGAAGCCGCCGCCCCCGCCAACATCGAAGTCCTCCCCCTCCCTAACCTCGCCAACCTCCCCCCACCCGAAGAAAACGCCACCACCTTCGCCGCCAACGCCGACCTCAAGGCCATCTTCTATTCCCAAAACAGCCCGGACCGCCTTGTCTTCGCCGACGACTCCGGCCTCGAAGTCGACGCCCTCCGCGGCCAACCCGGCATCCACTCCGCCCGCTTCGCCGAGTTCCAAAACTTCGAACCCCACGCCCCTCTCACAAAAGACGAACGCAACCTCCGCTGCCTCCTCCACGCCCTCCAAACCGCCCCAACCACGAACCGCACCGCCCGCTTCCGCTGCGCCCTCACCCTCGCCCGCAACGGTGGCATCCTCCTCCGTGCCCAGGGCGCCCTCGAAGGCGAAATCACCTCCACCCCCCAGGGCAGCAACGGCTTCGGTTACGACCCAATCTTCCTCCTCCCCAACCGCAACCAAACCCTCGCCCAACTCCCCCCGGAAGAAAAGTGGTCCCTCAGCCACCGCGGCAACGCCTTCCGCAACCTCCTCAAGCAACTCACCTCCCATCCCCTCTAACCGCCCCCCGCTTTCCCTGGCGCCCTTGGCGAAACCGTGGCGCCCTTGGCGTGAGCGCCTTTTCTAACTTCCACCCAGCGCACAATCACCGCCCAAACATCCCGAATACCGCCCACTCCCACTTAGGTTCCCTTGACGCCCCATTTTTCACGGCGAAATAATCACACTGGCCGCAAAACACCGCACACCGGCCAGCGGGCGAAGCACCCAAGGAGTTCCACACAATGGCCGCAGCCGCCCCCATGGCCCCCCCGGACAACGCACAGGCCGCCAACGGCCACCGCCGGGGCGTCCAGCCCCTCCGCGCCGGCGAAGGCCACAGTTACGCCCTCCGCCGCCTCCATTCGCTCACCGGCATCGTCCCCATCGGCGCCTTCCTCATCGAGCACATCCTCTCCAACTTCGAGACCTGGAACGGCCCCCTCGCCTACGCCCAGCAAGTCAAATTCCTCAACAGCCTCCCCCTCGTCCGCATCCTCGAGTGGGCCTTCATCTTCATCCCCCTCGCCTACCACGCCGGCTACGGCATGTTCATCTGGTGGCGCGGTCGCTCGAACGTCAACGTCTATCCCTGGGCCGGCAACTGGGCCTATTACGCCCAGCGCGTCACCGGCATCATCGCCCTCGCCTACATCATCCAGCACGTCTGGCGCCAGCGCTTCTCCGGCATCTCGCTCCCGGAACACCCCGGTGCCGCCTTCGCCAAGGTTCAGCACGAGCTCTCCAACCCCTGGATGTTCGCCATCTACGCCATCGCCATGATCGCCACCTGCTGGCACTTCGCCTACGGCGGCTGGCTCTTCTGCGCCAAGTGGGGCATCACCCCCGGCGTCAAAGCCCGCCGCAAATCCGGCTA
>CAZZWG010000382.1:0-2118 GCA_964657685.1 Verrucomicrobia bacterium Tous-C9LFEB
CGCAAATACCGCACCGCCACAAACAACTCAAACCACACCCCACCATCCTAGCCGCACCGCGCATGGGAGCAGTCCCCGCGTCGCCGTGCGCCCTCCCGAACAACCCAGACCACGTCCTTCGGTTCAGAACGGGGGCGCACCCGAAACGAAGCAACGCCCACCGTCCCCATCCCACGTCAGTTACGCCTTGTTTGAGGAAGCAGAACCGCCTTAGCACCGGGCGCGGTCTCATACGCCATCGCCTCTCGAATCTCATCCAGTCGAAAGGTCCGTCCCACCTTCGTACGGAACAGCGGATCCGCGATCATCTCATGCAGGTACGACAGCGCCTTCTGCAACTTCGCGGAATCCCGCACTGTGGCACTCGCGAAGTTGCTGAAGGGCTTCATGGTCAGATTCTTCGCCATAAAAACTCCCGAGGCCACCGCCACTGGCGTCGCCCCCGCCAGAAAACCATAAAACCACACCGTGGAGTTCCGCGGCAGGCGCGGTGCTATCCGGCTGACAATCTCGCCCCCCACCCCATCGAACACTGCTGTCGTGTTCAGCTCTGCCGCAAGACGTTCGAAGTCCGAGTCGAAACCCGCATCGCTGGTGACCAGGGCATGCTCGAATCCCAAGCCTCGCAACGCCTCCGCTGCTCGCGCGGACCGCACCAGAAACAGAACAGAAATCGACTTTCGCCGGGCAAGCGCCCCCAGCGCCAGACCCGTGGCAGATCGACCCCCGGTCACAATCACGCCGGCGCGCCCCTCGGAAGCAATCTCCTCAAGAAACGCATGCGCCGTGATCGCATTGACCAACGAACCGGAGTACTCGGCCATCGAGAGTTCTTCCGGCAGGATGACGCAGCTGGTCACAGGAACCACCGCCCGCTCGGACCACAGCCCGATGATCTCCGCGCTCGGTGTCAACGAACGATAGATCGCCACGTTCTTGCCAACGTAGTCAGCGGCAGCGCCGTCACCGGCAGCCAGCACGCGACCCGCAGCCGACGCGCCCCAAATGCCATCCTTGCTGCCGTTCAAGCCAAGAGCCGAGGCCGGCATCTTCAGGAAGAACTTGTCGCCATGATTGATCGCCGCCGAGTCAATCTCAACAAGCAAATGGCCATCCGGCGCTGCGGACGGAGTAGACACTTCGCGGACTTCCAACTCACGGGAGGGCGTAACGACAACAGCTTGCATGGGAAATCTCCTTGGCGGCTGCCCTCACTCCTAAGCACAGCAGCCTCGGAGACCATCACACCGCCAGCACTTACTTTTTACAAGTACGGATAATTTTGTTAGCGTCTGTCCCATGGATCTCACCAACCCATGCCCCGTAGCCTTCACCTCCCGTGTCCTCGGTGGAAGGTGGAAATCCCGGATCGTTTGGGCCCTCATCCGCAACGAACCACTGCGCTTTTCTGCCCTCCGTCGCGCCTGTCCCCCCGTAAGCGACCGCATCCTCACGAAAGAACTCCGCGAACTCGAAGCCTGGGGCCTCATCACGCGCAAAGAGTACCCAGTCATTCCGCCCAAAACAGAGTACCGTCTCACAGACCTGGGCAACACCCTCCGGCCCATCATGGCTGCCATGGCCGAGTGGGGTCTCGAACACCAAGCCTCCCTCATCAAGGAGCCAAACTCCTCGCCCGCACCCTGAGCTCCATGGGATCCGTCGCGCCTTCTCAGCCTTTCGCTATCCTTGGGGCAATGCCCAGCCGTATCCTCCCCGCGATAGCCTGTGCCCTTCTTCCGGGTGCCGCCGGAAGGCAAGCTCACCCCCCCAGCAAGCTCCCGTGGGAGATAACCTCCGTCAAACCGATGCTCGCAAAGGACTGCAAGGAAGGCGAGGGCGGCGTGCACTTCCTGCCCAACGGACTCAGCGCAGAATGTGTGCCGCCGGTCTTCGTCGTTGAGTTCGCCTACCAACTCATGGACCCCTCGCGCATCCTGGGCCTCCCCAAATGGGCCGCGGGGCCACTGCTCTTCGCCATGGACGCTCGTGTCAGCGCCGAAGACGCAGGGGCCTTCGCCAGGCTGAAGCGCGAGGAGAAAGCCGGCATGATGCAATCCGTACTCGCCGAGCGCTTCGCCATGAAGGCACACACCGAGGCACGTCCAATGCCTGCCT
>CAZZWG010000383.1:0-2076 GCA_964657685.1 Verrucomicrobia bacterium Tous-C9LFEB
CTCAACGACGCCCGCGGCCGTTGGCGCTCCTCCATCGCCCGCTCGCCCGCCACCGGCCCCGTCCAGGTCACCCCCACCGGCATCCTCGGCGATAAATGCGCGCTGCCCATGCACGGCGGCCCTGACTCTGCCCTCTGCGTCCACCTCACCGAGCACTACCGCTTCTGGAACGAACACCACGCCATGCAACTCGGGCCCGGCGCTGTCGGCGAGAACCTGACCCTCGGCAACCTCGCCGAGGACGACATTTTCGTCGGGGACATCATCCGCCTCGGCACCGTGCTCGCGCAGGTCAGCGGCCCGCGCGTCCCCTGCGCCAAGCAGGCGCGCCACATCGGCCGCGCCGACTGGGTCAAACTCACTGTCCGCGAGAACCGCACCGGCTTCTACACACGCGTCCTCGAACCCGGCACCGTCCACCCCGGCGACCCCTGGCTCCTGGAGAAGCGCCTCAACGAAAACGCCTCCATCCCTGCGATCAACCGCTGCATGTACCTTGACTTCGATCCAGCCTTCGCGCATCGCATGCAAACCATGCACGGCCTCGGCGAGTGGTGGCGAAGACAGGCCGCCGTGAAACTCAGGAAGGGCGACAATCACTGGACTGCCAAACTCCAAACCGACGAAAGCATCTGAACCGCAGGACCGCCCTTGCTGCGTCAACCATCTCCCGAGAGCGCGCAACGCGTCATCCCGGCATGCACCCGGTAGCCTGCACGTAGAGTTGAAGGCTCGCAACATAGAAGCCCTGGCCGCAGGCCCAGGTAAGCTCAGAAAGACTCCTGACACTGCTCCATTTCACCCGCATCCACGGGATGGGCAAACTTTCCAAGCCCACGCGCCCACCCGGTGGATTCGGCTGCGAGAGAATCATCCACCCTCCCCGCAAACACCATCCATCAAGCTGGAGATCTCTATGCCCCCCCGCCAAAACCTCGCCGCCGGCATCATCACAGGCACCCTCAGCGGACTCGCCGCCTCCTGGCTCATGCTCCGCTTCATCCAGGGTCCCGGCTACCGTTTGCAGGAACGCCTTAAGTCCCCGGCCGACCACCAGGCCGACGCCGCGGAAGCCCGGCACCGCCAGCAAACCGGCGATCCCGAACCCGAGACCGTCACCATGCAAGCCGCCGACACCTTCGCCACCCACGCCCCGAACGGCCGCCCCCTCAGCCGCGCCGAAAAGGAGCAGGCCGCCACCGTCGTCCACTACGCCTTCGGCGCCGCCATGGGCCTCTTCTACGGCATGGCCGCCGAGTTCACCACACTCCCCACCCTCGGCCAGGGAGCCCTCTTCGGCACCGTCCTCTGGGCCGCCACCGACCTCTTCGCCGTCCCCGCCGTCGGCTACGCCAAGTGGCCCGACCAGGAACCCCCCGCCGCCCACGTCTCCCACCTGCTCTCCCACCTCGTCTACACCGTCACCATGGAAACCACCCGCAGAACCCTGCGCTTCGAGTTCGGCAAAGCGACCCGGTCCTAGCGCAAGCCTCGCCAACGGTGCCGTAGAAGCGACTCCAGTACAGCAGCAACCCCGTCATCGTAAGCACCGCGGGGCTCACCCCCAGCGCGCCCAAACACCTTCACCGCCAAAACTTCACACCGTCCCAAAATGCAGCGGGTGGGTCCGAGCTCAAGTCGCAGCTTCGCAACGCCGCGCATCGAACCCTCCCCCAATCGCACCAGCGCTCCCCCAAACGCGCCACGCTCCGCCGCCTCTACACCCGCTACACTCAGGGGATATGTGCGGAATCGTCGGTTATATCGGTCCAAAGCCCTGCGTCCCAGTCATCATGGAAGGCCTCGCCCGCCTCGAATACCGCGGCTACGACTCCGCCGGCATCGCCGTCGCCGGAGGAATCACCCCCGACGGCCAGCCCAACGGCCTCCAACTCCGCCGCGCCCCCGGCAAACTCCGCAACCTCGACGCCATCCTCAAGGACAACCCCGTCCACGGGACGTATGGCATTGGGCACACAAGGTGGGCCACCCACGGCCGCCCCACCGAAGAAAACGCCCATCCCCACCGCGACGGCACCGGCACCCTCGTCGTCGTGCACAACGGCATCGTCGAAA
>CAZZWG010000384.1:0-2055 GCA_964657685.1 Verrucomicrobia bacterium Tous-C9LFEB
CCTGCCCAACACCCTCATCACCCCCACCACCAAAGAAACCGCCCACGACCGCCCTATCACCCCCGCAGAAATCGTCCAGGAAAACTGGCTCACCCAACCCCAATGGGACTTCTGCGCCGACGCCGCCCTGAAACTCTTCCAATTCGGCCAGCAAACAGCCGCGGAACAAGGCCTCATCCTCGTAGACACCAAATACGAATTCGGCCTCGACCCCGACGGCCAGATCCGCCTCATCGACGAGATCCACACCCCCGACAGCAGCCGCTACTGGCTAGCCGACACCTACGCCGAACGCCTCGCCGCCAACCAGGAACCCGACATGATCGACAAAGAATTCTTCCGCCTCTGGTTCCGCGCCCGCTGCGACCCCTACAAAGACGCCACCCTCCCCACCCCACCCCCGGAGCTCATCGCCGAACTCGCCAGCCGCTACATCCAGCTCTTCGAAACCATCACAGCCCAACCCTTCACCCCCGACCTCCGCCCCCTCAACGAAACCGTCCTCGCGTCTCTCCCCGACGGAGTTCGCGCATGAGAGACACCGTCTTGATTGTCGGCTCCGGCGCCCGCGAACACGCCATAGCCGAAACCCTTGCTCGCTCCCCGCAGCGCCCAGACATCCTCTGCTACTCGAACGCCCGCAACCCAGGCATGGAACGCCTCACCCGCCGCTACGCATCCGGCTCCCTCACCGACGGCCCTGCGATCGCCGCCTTCGCCGAGGCCCATAACACCACCTTGGCCATCATCGGCCCCGAAGCCCCGCTAGCCGCCGGCGTAGCCGACGCCCTCCTCGCCGCCAACATTTCCACCGTCGGCCCAACCCAGAGCCTCGCCCGCATCGAGTCCAGCAAGAGCTTCACCCGGGATCTCCTCGCAAGGCACAACATCCCCGGAAACCCATCCTACGAGCGCATCGAACCCGGCCCCGACGCGCTGGCCCAGGCCAAAGCAGTCCTCAACCGCCTCGGCGATCACCACGTCATCAAGGACGATGGCCTTGCTGGGGGCAAAGGCGTCAAGGTTTTCGGTGACCATCTCCACTCCCTAGAAGACTCCCTCATCTTCTGCCGCGAACTTCTCGCCGCCAATCATCCCTTCGTCATAGAAGAAAAACTCGAAGGGGAAGAGTTCTCCCTGCTCAGCTTCTCCGACGGAAAAACCCTCCGCCACATGCCCGCCGTCCAGGACCACAAACGCCTCCTCGAAGGCGACCGCGGACCCAACACCGGCGGCATGGGCAGCTACACCGCCGCCGATGGCCTCCTCCCCTTCCTTACGCGCGCCGACATGGAAGAAGCCCAGTCCATCAACCAGGCCACGGTCGCCGCGCTCCACGCCGAAACCGGCCAGCTCTTCAAAGGCATCCTCTACGGCGGCTTCATGGCGACCCGCAACGGCGTGCGTCTCATCGAGTACAACGCCCGCTTCGGCGACCCCGAAGCCCTCAATCTCCTCACCCTGCTCTCCACCGACCTCCTCGCCATCTGCAAGGCCATCACCACCGGAACCCTCGAGAACCTCCACGTAGCCTTCCGCCCCGCAGCCAGCGTCTGCAAGTACCTGGTCCCCGAAGGCTATCCAGACTCGCCCCGCAAGGGCGACCCAGTCATCCTCCCCGCGTACCCGCTCCCAGGGACCCACATCTTCCTCTCCGCCGTAGACGTCCGCGCCGGCGAGCTCATCGCCACCGGCTCCCGCACCCTCGCCGTCGTTGCCACTGCCGACACCCTGGCCGAAGCCGAAGCCCAGTGCGAACGCGCAGTAGCCACCATCCCAGGCCCCTTCACCCATCGCAGCGACATAGGCACTGCGAACGCCCTCGCCACCCGCGTCCACCACATGCGCTCCCTCCGCGCATCGCAGACCTGAACCCCCTGCGCAAACACCGCGTACTCTGCGAACGCCACGTTTGCATTTTGCCGCTGAAGCTCTCAATCACCTACCCTGTAGTCAGCACACATTGCTATGGGCAGATTAATCTCCTTTCCCCAACCCACCCGCGACCCCCTGCGCGTCGGCGTCCTCGGCTCCACCCGCGGCACCGCCCTCCAA
>CAZZWG010000385.1:0-2053 GCA_964657685.1 Verrucomicrobia bacterium Tous-C9LFEB
GGCGGACGCGGAAGCGGCAACGGAGACCTGCACTTTCAAAACTGTACGATGGACGCCATCACGCAGCGACTTAAGTACAGCGTAAAGCCAGGTCTCGTCGACAAAAGTGGCTTGACGGGCAGATACGACTTCGACCTGCGCTGGAACTATGAGCGTAAACTCCGCTCGGGCCAGCTTCTGGAAACCAACCCCGAATATCCCGACCTGTTCACCGCGATCAAACAACAACTGGGTATGAGACTCGTCCCCTCGGAGATTGCCGTGGACGCCATCGTGATCGACCACGCCGAAAAGCCCACCGGAAACTAAGCGCAATCCCCGACGCAATAGCCGGCTGAGCTTGCAACTTGCCCCTCACCCTCCACTCCGCGTAGCCTCACCCCAGACCTCATGCCCGTCCCCGCACCCCCCTCCCCCGCAACACCCCACTACACCACAGAAGACCACCTCCCCACCCGCCTCCGCCTCCTCCGCTGGATCGGCCATCAGACCTGGGCGCCCCGCGGCACCGACCGCCTCCTCCGCGCCCTCCACCACCCCGACAGAGGCCAGCACTTCCTCTTCGACGTCGACTTCTTCGGCAAACGCTACCGCGGCGACCTCGCCCACTACATCGACTGGCTCGTCTTCAGCTACGGCGCCGCCCCCCACTGCGAACTCAGCCTCCTCCAGCACGCCGCCGCCTTCCTCCAAAAACAACGCAACCGCCCCATCAACTTCTTCGACATCGGCGCCAACGTAGGCCACCACACCCTCTTCATGTCTTCCGTCGCCGCCCACGTCTTCGCCTTCGAACCCTTCCCCACCGTCCGCGCCGAACTCGAAGACCGCCTCACCCTCAACGGCATTCAAAATGTCCAGGTCTTCCCCGTAGGCCTCGGCGACACCGATCAGGAGCTCCCCTACTTCGCCTCCACCGGCGCCAACTCCGGCATCGGCTCCTTCGTCGAGCACAACACCGCCGAGTACCAGCCCACCAGCACACTCCCCGTGCGCCGCGGCGACCCTCTCCTCGAATCCCTCAAACTCCCCACCGTAGACCTCCTCAAGGTCGACGTAGAAGGCTTCGAACCCCACGTCCTCCGCGGCCTCCGCGAGCACATCCTCCGCGACCGCCCCATCATCCTCACCGAACTCATGGCCTCCACCCGCGCCAACTTCGGCTCAGAACAAGGCCTCCGCGCCTGCTTCTACGACAACGCCATCCTCTACGGCGTCGAGGGCCCCTTCAACAAGCGCGACTACCGCCTCACACCCTTCACCTTCGAAACCACAGAAGAAATCCTCGTCCTCCCCCCCGAATACGCCACCCTCGCCCACCGCCCCTGAACCTGCAGTGAACTCTGGCAAATGAGGGAGACAACTCCCGCCCTTTCGAAAGGAAGGCTCGAACACATAACAGCCTGGGACAAAGGCCTGGACTCCCGCCGCGGCCTCGTACCTCCTCGAACTGAAAGCTCGAGTACAGAACAGCCTAGGACGAAGGCCTGGGCTCCCGCCCAAGAACAAGGAGAGGGCTGAAAGCCCGACACATAACAGCCACCAATCTAACCCCGAACCGCCCGCAACGCCTGCCCCGCCACCCGCGACCGCGCCGCCGCCACCGCATGAACCCGGAAAATCCGGAACATCAACTGGCACATCCCATAAGCCACCAGCACACCCAGCGCCAGCGAGGCCAGCACCGCGCAAACCAACATCAGCATACCCATCCCAAACTCTCCTCATCTCCCTCCCACGCCGCCCCGCAACACCCGCGCAGAAAAGATCAACAGCGCAATCTTCACCCGAACCACCGGCAATCCATCTGCAATCTTCGTGGGACTCTGTTACCAACCAAGATTCCCCACCTTCGGCACACCCAAACGGATGAGGCGGGGAGCAGCGCTCCGCCTGGCCCAGTCCAGCTGCAGCGAATTGTTCCCAGCAGCACCAACCCGAGCCGCTACCCGCGAAGCCTCTAACCGCAAGGCCGCCAACCCCAGCTACCGCATAACACTAACCCCGCCACCACGCAGCGCCACCCCCATCCACCACGCACCGCCCACCTCCC
>CAZZWG010000386.1:0-2037 GCA_964657685.1 Verrucomicrobia bacterium Tous-C9LFEB
ATGGACTGCGCCTTTCGGGGGAGTGCGGCGACCCGGTTCATAGATCCCCGCCGATACGTCCTGGACTAGAGGCGAAAACCCGACTTTCCGATAAGCCCATTACTCGTCCAGTTGGAGCATTACTGACGATAATGCGAATTCGCGTCACTTATCCCCTTGTCGGACGGTAGCCTTGTTGCCTACATTGGGCCTATGAAGCTGAGAGGCATACTCACGGAGACGGATCGCTGGTCGCTCAAACCGGCGTTTATGTCGCTGGTGGTGGTCGCCGTACTCGGACTCATCTGTCAGCTCCCGGGTTCGTTCAGCTTTTTGCTCATTCCGCTCACGGTTCTCGGTTACGGGATTGCAGCTGCTGTCATCTTGGCGATAGCCCTTTATTGTGGAATCAAGAAACGTCCACGAAGGGGAGCTTCAGTCTTTTGCGTACTTCTACTTCCTGTGTTGTTGTGGCGGCCATTGAACTGGGCAGACGATGTGACGCACCTTGCGCTAACAGTCAACTTTGGAGTCGGCCAGCTTGGCTCTTCATCAAAGTCTACAGACGGCGGTTTTGCGGTTTATGACTGGTCGGTAGGACTCGCCGGGGCAAACACGTTTCTGATTCGCGACATAACTGACGAGATTGCCTTGCCGATGGCTCAGCACACCCGTCCTTCAAGCGACGAAGGTTTTGGGGAAGAATGTGCAGGAAAGGTACAACGCGTGGTCAAGCACTACTACGTTTGCAATTTCTGAGCTTTGATCTCTACAAACGCCGTTGTCGTCAGTTGCCGCGAAGTCGGCAAAGCGGAGACTTGAAGTGATCCGCGCGCTAACAGCCGAAGCAGCTCTATAAATGCGCATCGCCCCCCGGCTTCCCCTCCTTCACATCCGCAGGCACCGCAATCCGCTCAAAATCCGCCGCCAGCTTCTCCAACCCAGCCGCCACCTCCGCCCCTGCCAGCGGCTTGCCGTGGCCCGGGGCCACCGTCCTCGGCGCCAGTGCCGACAGCTTCCGCACACTCAACTGCGCCGCGCTCCAATCCGACGTGAAGTAGCTCGGCGGTCCATGCAACTCCGCCGGTTGTGCGAAGTTCGCTGCGAAGAAACTCTCCGGCTTCGTCGTACAAAACGCATCCCCAACCAGCAACGTCCGGTCACTCTCCCGAAAGAAGCTCACATGCCCCGGCGTATGCCCTGGCGTATGAATCAGCGTCCACCCCGGCATCTCCACCAGGCTCAAGTTCGCACCCTCCCCCGGCAACGCTCGCAACCGGTCACCCAAATCCACAGGCCCCCGCGGCAGCGTCGGCGACATCAGCGGCATCACCCCCCCACCCGCCTTCCAGTCCGGTGCCGGGTAGTCCTTCTGCCCCGTCAGGTAAGGGAACTCCAGCCGATGCGCATACACCGGCACACCCCATTCATCCGCAAGTTCCTTCGCCGCGCTCACATGGTCGAAGTGCCCGTGCGTCAATACAATCGCATTTGGCGGTCGCTGGAAGGTCTTCTCCGCCCAACTTTTGATTCGTCCCGCCGACAGCGGCAGCGCCGCATCGATCAATGTCCAGGACCCATCAGGATGGGTTACCCCAAACACATTCACGAAGGTGATCTTGAGCCCGCTCAGCCCCGGTGCAATTGCTTCCATTGGCACGATCTGATCTTCCGCAATCTCAACCTTGTCCACTGTTGACATCCTCCACTCCTGCTTGGACGCCAACCTTGCTCTGCTTTGTCTTGGGGGAGCGAATGTTAGTTGCGTGAGATTCCGCGGCCGGTTGGTGTCCTGAAAACACGGCGTTCCGAAGCGTGGGAGAGTGTTAAAGCTGCGACGATCTTGCGGCACAGAGCGGCCACAACACTCAGGGGTACGAAGGATTTCAGTGAAGGTGGAAACGACTCGCGGAGGGGCTACTTGGACCTTTCGCCGCCTGTTTCGCAGCGGGGCGATCAGCCTACCTTACGCTCGTCCAGAACCTCATCCAGCAAGCCGGCCAACGACCCGGTCCGTGACCGCACATTGTTCTGCGCCTGGCTCAGGCTGCCTGTTAC
>CAZZWG010000387.1:0-2029 GCA_964657685.1 Verrucomicrobia bacterium Tous-C9LFEB
ATGGTGGGTTGTGTTTTGAATGCGGTGTTGATGATGGCGGGGTTTGGGTCGGCTGGCTTCTTGCGGGGGGATGCGGTGCATAAGCGCTTGCTGCTGGAGGCGTATGAGGGTGGGTATGTGCCGGCGGCGCGGCGGTGGTCCTACCCGGTGGTGCTGCAGGAGGGTCTGGTGAATGCGCAGACGCGGGTGCCGTTTGAGGAAAGCCTGGCGCGAGCGCTGGAGCAGATTCCGGCGGACGAGCCGGTGCTGATGAGTGTGACGGCCCACGTGGGTGCGGTTCAGGATGCGGGGCGGACGTTGAAGTCGCTGGTCAGTGAAGGGGATGAAAAGGCGTGGGAGGCGGCGCTGGCGGACCCGGCGCGTCATGCGGCGTACGTGATCGCGATGGAGGGGGATCCGGTGGCGAAGGCCGTGGCAGAGCATCCGGCAGGGCTGGCGGAGACCGAGGTGATCCGGTCGAGCGGGCAGCCGCTGACGCGGGTGTACCAGTCCTCATTGTGGAAGCCGTAAGTGGCAGCGGCCAGGGCTGGTTGTTGAGCCGGGCTTGGTGATGAGTCGGTGCGGGCGCAGAGGCCACGCGTCGATCGGCTTCGGCATCCCACTGAAAACCACTGGGCTTTGCGGAGTGGAGAAGTTTCCGCAGATGCTCTAAACGATCTGTAGAGAGTGGCCGATTGGGCCTCAAGGAGAACATGATGGGACTGTTTACGCCGGATAATGACACGTTGCGGGAGTTGTACACGGTTCAGTTGCAGAAGGCGCTGAACATGGAGAAGCAGATTGTAGAGGCTCTGCCGCAGATGATCGAGAAGTCTTCCCGGCCGGAGTTGGCGAACGCTTTCCGGAGACACCTGGAGGAGAGCAAGGAGCAGTACTCGCGGCTGGAGCGGATTCTGGACGAGACAGCGGGGGAAGCGTCGGACAAGAAGTGCCCGGTAGCCTCGGCGCTTGTTGCCGAAGCGAAGGCAGACATCAGTGATGCCGGTAATGAGCAGATTCGCGACATTGTGTTGATCGCTGCGGGCAACCAGGTGGAGCACCATGAGATTTCGGTGTACGGGACCTTGATTGCCTGGGCGCAGGCGCTGGGGCAGGATAAGCATGCGGCTACGTTGTCGAAGTCGCTGGAAGAAGAGAAGGGTGCTGACCGGATTTTGACGAGTCTTGCCGCACAGATCAACGTGGCGGCACCTGCGGCTTAAGTTGAGTTGCCCGGGCAGGTTGCCAGCGCCCGCAGAAGATGGAAACGAAGGCCCGCACCTCCGATGGTGCGGGCCTCTTTTCTGGTGGGCACGGGCCTTATGCTGGCTGTTAGGGGCGAAGTGTGCGAACGGTTGCATTTGTAAAGGCGGAGGCACGGGGGAATGACTTCCTCGTGATCGATGACGTGCTGGCGGCGGGGGCGCATGCAGCCATGGCGCGCAAATTGTGTGCACGGCATACGGGCGTGGGAGCGGATGGCATCGAATTCGTTGCGCGGCGGGCGGATGGCAGCTGGTTTTTGCGGCTATTCAATGCGGATGGCAGCGAGGCGGAGTTGAGCGGGAACGGGACGAGGTGTGTGGCGGCGTGGCTGGCGGAGAGCCAGGGGCTGGAGGAGGTGGCGCTCGGGACGCATGGCGGGGTTCGGCGGTGCAAGGTGGTGCGGCGCGAGGGGGATGAGGTTTGGGTGGAGACGGGGATGGGGGTGCCTCGGGTGATGGAGCGGCGGGTGCGGGTTGCGGGTGTGGAGGGCGAACTTGCGGGAGCCATGGTGAATGTGGGGAATCCTCATTTTGTTGTGTTTCCGGAGCGGGAGGATTTTGGGTGCTACGGGATGACGTGGCAGGAGGTGGGGGCGAAGGCAAGTGTGGATCCGGTGTTTCGTTTTGGGACCAACGTAGAGTTTGTGCGGGTTCTTGACGATAAGAGGATTGAGTTTCGGATTTTTGAGAGAGGGTGTGGGCCTACGGAGAGCTCGGGGACGGGAACTTGCGCGAGTGCGGCGGCGGCGATGGTGCTGCAGGGCGCAAGGCGCGAGTTGACGGCG
>CAZZWG010000388.1:0-2025 GCA_964657685.1 Verrucomicrobia bacterium Tous-C9LFEB
GCTCGGGCGCGGATTTCATCGAGATCGCCAATCTGGCGCATGCCGCCGGCGAGGAGAACTTCGCCGAGGATGGCGAACGCGGAGACGAGGAGGATGGCGAGCCAGGAAGTGAGGCTGACGGCGGGGAGGATCATGGGGTGGCCCCAACATCCATGCGCTTGCGTTCGGGGCTTTCTGTGCGGGCAGGACCGCCGGCGACGAAGGCTACGGAGCCCATGATGAGCAAGATGCCGAGACAGCGGGAGAAGGAGAGCTGCTCGTGGAGGAGGAAGTGCCCGAGCAGGGCGACGAACACGTAGTTGCCCGCGGTTGCGGGAGTAACGAAGGTGAGGTCAGCCCAACTGAGGACGGTGGTGTAGCTGGCGAAAAAGCCGATGAGGAGGATGATGCCCGCGTCGACGTAGGGGTTAAAGAGGGCGTGCCAAAGGAGGCCGAGGTGATGGAAATCGACCTGACCTACCTGGCGCATGCCGCGGGCGAGGAGCGAATCGCCAATGGGTGCTGAGAGCATGACGGCGAGGAGTAGAAGGTACTGGTGAAGTTTGAGTGTGTGTTTTGCCAAGGGTTCCTGCGGCCAAGTGATCAAGAGAAAACGGCCAGCAAAGCTGCTGGCCGTCGATTTGGATGTTGGATTCAGCTAGGCGTTCATGCTGACGCTTTCCTGCTGGCGGGAGGCGTTCTCTTCCTTGGCCTTGCGAACCATAGCGTTGCGCTCTTTGCGAAGCTTCATGAAGCTCTTGGCTTCGACGTAGAGGCGGGGAACATCGCGGTTGACGATGGCCTTCCAGACTACGCGGGCCGCGGCCTTGGGGCGGAAGTAGTACTCGTCGTAGAACTTGTGGACCATCTCCATGACGTACTCGGTAGGCAGGCCGGGGTACTCGATGTGCGCCATCTGGTGGCCGCCGTGATCGTTCATGCCCTTGTTGGTGATGTAGCCGTTCTTCTCGGCGAAGTCGTAGAACTCTGTGCCGGGATAGGCGTGGGCGATGGAGACCTGAACGGTTTCGCAGTCGAGGCTCTTGGCAAAGTTGATGGTGTTGCGGATGGACTCCTTGGTCTCGCCGGGGAGGCCGAGGATGAAGTCCGCGTGAATGACGAGGCCGAGGTCGTGGCAGTCCTTGACGAAGTCGCGGGCGCGCTCGACGGTGGCTCCTTTTTTGATGTTTTTGAGGATCTGCGGGTCGCCGGACTCGAAGCCTACGATGAGGAGGCGGCAGCCGGCGTCCTTCATGGCCTTCAGAGTTTCACGGTCGGTGGTGACGCGCGAGGTGCAGGACCAGGTGAGGCCGAGGGGCTTGAGCTTTGCGCAGAGCTCGACGGTGCGGACCTTCTGGATGTTGAAGGTGTCGTCGTCGAAGAAGAACTCTTTGACTTGCGGGAAGTTTTCCTTGGCCCACTTGAGTTCAGCGGCAACGTCGTCCGTGGAGCGCTTGCGCCAGGCGTGGCCGGAGAGGGTCTGGGGCCAGAGGCAGAAGGTGCACTGCGCGGGGCAGCCGCGGGTGGAGTAGAGCGCGATGTAGGGGTGGAGAAGGAAGGGGACGTTGTACTTCGTGACGTCCATATCGCGCTTGTAGATCTTGGTGGCCCAGGGCATGGCGTCGAGATCGTCAACCTGGGCGCGGTCGGCGGTGTGCTGGATGACGCCGTTTACGTCCTTGTAGGAGATGCCGAGAATTTCAGGGAGTGGCTTGCCGTTGGCGAACTCTACGACGGCGAAGTCGAACTCGCGGCGGCAAATGAAGTCGATGGCTTCACACTCGTTGAGGGCGCGGTCTGGGTCGGTGGTGACCGGAGGGCCGACAAAGGTGATTTTGATGGAAGGGTTCGCGGCCTTGATGGCGCGGGCGAGACCGTGGTCGCCGGCCCAGCCAACGGTGGAGGTGAAGAGAACCAGGAATTCAAAGCTTTTCGCAGTCTCGATGACTTCGGCCGCGGTGACGTGGTGAGGCGGAGCATCGAGGAGCTTAGAGCCTTCCAGCATGCCGGCCGGGTAGGCGAGCCACACGGGATACCAGTAGGACT
>CAZZWG010000389.1:0-2004 GCA_964657685.1 Verrucomicrobia bacterium Tous-C9LFEB
CACCACCGGCGTCAAACCCTCCTCTGCAAACATCCCCACCACCCCATCAAACAGCCCCGGATTAGACCCCCGCTCCGCCAGCACCAGTCGCTCCCTCGCCATCTCCCCCACGCTCACCGCCTTCCCCGCAAACGGGTGATCCGGCCGCACCGCCACCACCACCGGATCCCGAAACAGCAGCTCCGCCTCCAGCACCCGCGCCGCGCTCGCATCCGGAGGCCGCGTCAACCCCACATCCAGCCGCCCCTCCTCCAACGCCACCACCTGCTCATTCGCATGCATCTCCACCAGGCTCAGCCGGATCCCCGGATGCCGCCGCCGGTACTCCCGGATGATCCGCGGAAAGAACCCACCCGCCCCCCATAAAAAGAACCCAATCCGCAGCGTCCCGCTCTCTCCCCGCATCGAGCTCCGCGTCACCTCCACCGCCCGCTCCGCCGCCTCCAGCGTCTTCTGCGCCTCGTCTAAAAACACCGTCCCCATCGCCGTCAATCGCACCTGCCGCCCCGTCCGGTCCAGCAGCTTTCCCCCTAACTCCTCCTCCAGGTCCGCCACCTGCTCACTCACACTCGACTGCGCCACATGCAGCCGCCGCGCCGCCGCAGAAAAGCTCCCCAGCTCCGCCACAGCCCTGAAGTATCGAAGATGCCGAAGCTCCATACCCCATCCTATCGCCGCAACCGATACATCGCCCCGGAACAAACTATGGTCATACTGGACAGTCTTGCTATCTACTACGTATGAGCCCTTTCCTGCTTCCGGGAACGCTCGCTCGCGGAGACTAACCCCATGTGGATTGTCCGGCTGGCGCTAAACCGGCCCTACACCTTCATCGTTCTGGCGATTCTGATCCTCATCGCCGCGCCCGTAGTCATCCTGCGCACCCCCACCGACATCTTCCCGGCCATCAACATCCCCGTCGTTTCCATCGCCTGGCAGTACACCGGCCTCTCGCCCGAAGAACTCGAAGGCCGCCTCACCACGCCCTACGAAAAAGCCCTCACCACCCTCGTCGACAACGTCGAACACACCGAATCCACCACCCTCAACGGCGAAGCCATCATCAAGCTCTACCTCCAGCAGGGCGCCTCCCTCGATACCGCCAACGCCCAGGTCTCAGCCGCCTCCGAGTACATGCTCCGCCAGCTCCCCCCCGGCATCCTCCCCCCGCAAATCATCAACTTTTCCGCATCCTCCGTCCCCATCCTCCAGCTCGGCCTCTCCGGCGAGGGCCTCAGCGAGCAGCAACTCAACGACTTCGGCACCAACAACATCCGCCCCGGCCTCGCTACCGTCCCCGGCGCCGTCCTCCCCAACGTCTACGGCGGCAAACAGCGCTCCATCATGGTCTTCTTCGACCCCAAGCAGATGCAGTCGAAGCACCTCTCCCCCATCGACATCCTCAACACCCTCGCCACGCAAAACGTCGTCGAACCCGGCGGCACCGCCAAAATCGGCACCTCCGAGTACGACGTCCGCCTCAACAGCACCCCCACCACCATCGAAGGCCTCGCCAACCTCCCCATCCGCCAGGTCAACGGCGCCATGGTCTACCTCCGCGACGTCGCCAACGTCACCGACGGCTCCATTCCCCAGACCAACATCGTCCGCCAGGACGGCCACCGCGGCGTTCTCATCACGGTCCTCAAATCCGGCTCAGCCTCCACCCTCGACGTAGTCAAAAGCATCCTCGGCCTCCTCCCCCGCGTAAAATCCGGCCTTCCCCCCAGCCTCCGCATCACCCCTATCGGCAACCAGGCCACCTTCGTCCGCGGCTCCGTCAACGGCGTCATCCGCGAGGCCGTCATCGCCGCCACCCTCACCGGCCTCATGATCCTGCTCTTCCTCGGCTCCTGGCGCTCCACCCTCATCATTGCGGTGTCCATCCCGCTCTCCATCCTCACCTCGATCATCCTTCTAAGCCTGCTCGGCGAAACCATCAACATCATGACCCTCGGCGGCCTCGCGCTCGCCGTCGGCATCCTCGTCGACGACGCCACCGTC
>CAZZWG010000390.1:0-2002 GCA_964657685.1 Verrucomicrobia bacterium Tous-C9LFEB
GCGGGGGGATTATCTGATCGACGACAATCCGCGGCAGTTGCGGCGTTTTCGGGGGGAGGGGATTTTGTTTAGCGCGCCGGCGAATGTGTTTGTGTCGGGGTTTCGGCGGGTGAAGGATTGGGTTGAGGTGGAGAAGATGTTTTTGGGGTGATGGTTGGGCTGGGGGGGATGGTTGTGCGGGGTGAGGGCGGGCTGCGGGTTGAATGTTAGGGGTCTAGCGACCCTTACCCGGCGGCTGAAGCCGTGGAGTTGATGAGGCGGAGATGGCCCGGCTGAAGCCGGGCCCTGACGAAGCTAAGTCCTTACGGAAGACAGGCCTGTGAAAGGCAGGGCTGATGAAGCTGAGCTCGGATGAGGATGGGCCCGGATGAGGAGGGGAGAGCCGATTGCAGACCTTTGGGAAGGTGTTAGCGGCGGCGTTTGTTGGTGTTGTTGGCGGTGGGTCTTGCGCTGCGGGTGGGGATGCGGGAGCCGGTGTGGTGGCCGCGGGGGTGTTCCTGGAGTGTGATGATGAGGGCTTCGCAGTCCTCGGTGCCGACGCTTTCGTAGCTGTGGGTGACGTTGGCGTGGAAGAAGACGGCGTCGCCGCGCTCGAGGTCGTCGACCTGGGCATCGTGCGTGAGGCGAAGGCAGCCGTTGAGGATATAGAGGAACTCCGAGCCGGCATGGGAGTGGGCGCGGGGCTGGCGACGCTCGGTGGCGGGGAGGAATTCGGCGAGGTAGGGCGAGACGCCGCCGTCGAGGGGGACGTGGCCGAGGCTTTCGAAATAGTAGCCGGGATCTTCGACGCCGGACTGGGGAAGACGCTGGCGTTCTTCGGCGCGGAGGACGCGGAAGAACTCGGGGCGCTCGGGCTCGAAGAAGTAGCTCATGTCTTTGGAGAAGACCATCGCGATGCGCGCGAGGTTGCGGAGGGTAGGGACGACGCGGCCGGTTTCGAGTTGAGAAAGGAAGCTGGCGCTGAGGCCGGTGTGACGGCCTAGTTCGACGAGGCCCATCTGTTTGCGCTGGCGGAGGTACTTGATGCGGTCGCCGATGCGCTTGTTTTCGATGAAGGCTTCGGCGACTTCGGGGTCGATGCCGCCGGGTTCGGTGATTTCGCGGTCGTCGGCTTCGGGGGCGTCGGGGAGGACGCCGAGTTCGGCGGCTTCGGAAGCGGCTGCAATGTCGACGGGCGGGTGATTGCCATTGCCGTTGGAGGTGGGGGAAACTGTCGCAGTTTGAGGCACGTTTGCGGCTCCAGGGTGAAACATAGGCTTTACAGCATGAAAGACGTTGAAGTGGGGGCAAAAGATGCTTTTTGTCTGAAGACTGTTTTGCGGGATGCGCGGTGGATTTGGGACGGCTGCTAGGCTCGGAGGATGGGGTTTCAGGGGAGCCGGTTTTGGGTGAGTCCGGCCGTGGTGTGGTTGGGGCTGGTGGCTGGGTGCGCGAGTCCGGGAACGCCGCGGGCGCCGTCGCTGCAGTTGCCCGCGGCAGTGGAGGATTTGGCCGTGATGCGGGTGGGGGACGCGGTGCAGGTCCGGTTTACGGTGCCATCGCAGACGACGGATGGTGTGGCGATCCGCGGTGCGACGGTGGAGGGGGTGCTTTGCCGGCAGGAGGAGAAGGCCGGAAGCTGCAAGCAGGTGAGTCCCGAGGGGATGGCGGGGTCGCTGGCGCTGGGTGCGGCCGTGGTGTGGCGGGATGCCCTGCCGCCGGGGATGGTGACGGGGCCGGCGCGGGCGGTGGCGTACCGGGTGGAGGTGCGGAATGCGGCGGGGAAATCGGCGGGGTACTCGGAGGCGGCGTATGCGGTTGCGGGCGAGGCGCTGCCGGCGGTGGAGGGCTTTGCGGCGGAAGGGGTACGCACGGGGGTGCTGTTGCGGTGGCGTGGGATGGCGGGTCCGGGTGAACTGCTGGTCGGGCGAGAGACGGTGGAGGGCGCTGCGGCGGGCGGGCGTGAAGACGGGGCCAAGGGGAAGGCGGTTGGCGGGGAGCGGCGAAGGCATGCTGCGGGCGG
>CAZZWG010000391.1:0-1975 GCA_964657685.1 Verrucomicrobia bacterium Tous-C9LFEB
TCGATGACGGTGACTGTGCCGGCGTAGTTTTCATCGCGTAGATAGGCCAGGGCAGCGGCTGTAGCGGCACCGGCTCCGGCGAAAACGAGGTGCTTTTCATGGCCGGCGGGGGTGGGTTTCGAGGTGGGGATGGGGGTGGAGTCGACGAGGATGTTCTGGCCGTCGAGGCGGATGGGGTAGCGCTTGAGATCGCGGAGGGGTGGGGGTTCGAGGAGGGTGCCGGTGGCCAATTCAAAGGTGCCGGCGTGCCAGGGGCAGACAAGGCGGCCGTTGCAGACGGCTCCTTTCTCGAGGGGCGCTTTGGCGTGGGGGCACTCGGCTTCTACGGCGAAGAGGGTGGGCTGGCCATTGGTGGTGTCAGTGGTGCGGATGAGGAGGATCTTGGTGTCCGCGAGGGTGACAGTTTTTTTTGTGTTGGGGGGCAGGTCGGCGAGGGTGAGGGCGAGTTGTTCTGGCATGCTGGCTCCGGCGGGCTATGGAGACTTCGATGCCAAGGTTCAGCGTGAGAAGAGAAGGCAGCGGCACGGCAAGCTTACGTGCCCAGTGTGGCTTTCAGCCGACAAACAATTCCGCCGCAGTCACACATTGTCGTGTGAGTATCGGTAACGTCTTTGCGACGACGGGCCCCCGCCTGCATCCTTGCGCCCTGGTCCTGCTTCCCTTGGTGCACTCTCCCCTCCGCGCCAGAACAAGGAGTCTTACCCCATGAAGAAGGTCGTGATTGTGCTTACCGCGGTAGCGCTCACCCTGGGCGTCCTCGGACGTTTCTTTGCCAAGCCGGTGCTTGCTCAGGTGCGCGCTGCCCTCACCCAGAACGTCGACGAGCCGGGACGCAATCCTTACCAGGAACGCCAGGCTTACAGCTTCTCAGGTACCTGCAGCGGCACCGTCTGTATCACCGATTTCAGTCCGGTTCCTGCAGGTTCGCGCCTTGTGATTACGAATGTGAGCGGGAATTTGATCCTGGGAAACGGGGCCGTCGTCGTGGAGACCTGGGTGACTCCGAAAGGCGGCGCCGACCTTCGCGCCCATATTCCTACGTTTTACGAGGGTTTTGCGTCCGGAATCAATTTTCGTCAATTCAACTCGCCCGTGCAGATCTACGTTGACGCCGGGCAGAGCCCTGAGTTCTTTGCAGAACTCTCGACCAATCCGGGCGGCTACTTCCAGAACATCACCCTGACCGGTTATTACATCAAGCTCTAGCTCGCGCAGCACGGACTTCGTTTGTGATGCGCGAATCGCGATCCTGGTTCCGCGCCTGGTCCTAGCGTGAGCCTTACCGAGCTTCGAAACCGCCTCTGAATTGATTTTATGGAGTGTCAGGGAATGGTGCTGTGGTTTGCCATCCCCTTTGCGCATCCATGCAGAGATGGAGTTTGCGCGCGAGGTTGGGGAGCGGTTTGTTGGATGGCTGGCTGGGTTGCCGAAGGGTAAGGCTTCGCGGCTGTACGTGGTGTGCGATTTCGATGGGGATGGGCTGCCTGCGGGGGCGATCCTGGTGCGGGCTTTGCTTGAGGCAGGGTACCCAGATGTGGGGGCGGAGTGCCGGCGGAAGGGGGAGTCGGCCTGGGGGCCGGAAATTGGGGGGAGGCTGCGGGAGAGGGCGGCTTCGGAGGGCATCGATGGGTTGATTGTGACGGATCTGGGGGTGCGGGACGGGGATGTTCTGGTGGGGGTGCCGCTGTTGTTGATCGATCATCACCGGCCGATTGGGGAGCCTGCGGGGTCTACGGTGATTACGTCGTATGGGCAGGGCGATGAGGCGGGGGATGGGAAGGATGTGGCGACCAGTGGGCTGTTGTGCTGGTGGTGCGCGCGGGCGCTGGTGGGGGAGGCGAAGGCGGCGGAGTGGCTTTGGCTGTGTGGGATTTCGATCCTGAGTGATTTGGGGGATAAGGCTCCGTTTGCGGAGTTGGCGGCGGCGAAGAAGGGGTTTGGGGGTGGGGCGATGCGGGATGCGACGAGTTTGTTG
>CAZZWG010000392.1:0-1943 GCA_964657685.1 Verrucomicrobia bacterium Tous-C9LFEB
GGGGTCCATCTCGGCCAGCATAGGGCCAGTTGGGCCGGAGTTGGCGGAGTTTGGCATCAGGAGGCGACTTGCATGAGGTCTTCGCGGAAGGCGTTGTCGTGGGAGGTGGCCCAGCGGGGTTCTACGCCGAGGTCCTCGAGGAGGAGGCGGGAGCTGATGCGGGCGGACTGGAAGATGACGGGGAGGCCGGAGCCGGGGTGGGTGCCACCGCCGACGAGGTACATGCCCTGCACGTCTTCGAAGCGGTTGTGGGGGCGGAGGTGGAGCATCTGGGTGAGGGAGTGGGCCATCGAGAAGGTCGCGCCTTTGTGGAGGTCGAACTCGTGGCGCCAGCCGGCGGGGGTCATGATGCGCTCGGTACGGATGCGGGATTCGAGGTCGGTGATGCCGATCTTTTCGATCTGCTTGAGAGCGAGGGAGCGGAAGCGAGCTTTTTCTTCGTTCCAGTCGATGGTGTCCACCTCGTGGGTGACGGGGAGGAGGACGTAGAGGGTGGAATGGCCCTTGGGGGCGAGGGTGGGGTCGGTAACCGAGGCGTTCTGGACGTAGAACGACGGGTCCTGCGAGAGGCGGTGAAGGCCTTCGATGTCGCGGAGGTTTTGCTGGTAGTTCTTGGCCAGGTAGATGGTGTGGTGGGCTACATCGTCGTAGCGGCCTTCGATGCCGAGATACATCATGAAGGTGGAGCAGCTGAAACGTTTGGAGTGGATGCGCTTGTCGGTCCAGCGTTTGCGGTGCTGGGTGGGGAGGAGTTTGCGCATGGCGTCGGCAAAGTCGGCGTTGACGACGACGGCGTCGGCCTGGAGGGTGCGCTGGGAGGTACGAACGCCGCGGGCTTCGCCTTTCTCGACGAGCATCTCTTCGACGGGCTCGTCGAGGAGGACTTCGACGCCCATGTCACGGGCGATGCGGGCCATGGCGGTGGTGACGGCGCCGCAGCCGCCGACAGGGTGGAAGACCCCGTGCTCGTACTCAAGGAAGCTAAGGATGCTGAAGAGGGAGGGGCAACGGAAGGGGCTCATGCCCAGGTATTTGGACTGGAAGCTGAAGCCGAGGCGGATGCGTTCGTCCTGGAAGTGGCTGCGGAGGTCGCCGTCGAGGGAGGCCCAGGGCTTCAGCAGCGGGAGGAGCTTGAGCATCTCCGGCTTGAGGAGGTCGGTCCAGGATTCGAAGGGGGATTCCAGGAAGGGGAGAAAGCTCGCGAGCTTCTTGCGATTCCGCGTGAGAAAGCCGCGGAAGGCCTCGGCGTCGTGGGGCGAGATGCGGGCGATTTCGGCTTCCATGCGCTCGATGTCCGGGGTTGCGTCGATCTGTCCGCCGCTGCCGAAGATGAGGCGGTATTGGGGATCGAGGCGATGCATGGGGACCTCGCGATCGAGATCGTAGCCGGCATCGGAGAAGATTTCTTTCAGAACCCGGGGGTAGAGAAAGAAGGTCGGTCCGATATCAAATTTGTAGCCGTCCTGCGCGAGGGTAGCGGTGCGGCCGCCGACGCGGTTATGTTTTTCCACGACGGTGACACGAACGCCGGAGCGAGCGAGGAGCATAGCGGAGGCGAGGCCACCGGGGCCGGCACCTACGATGACAACGTGCTTGGGAGAGCGAGATTTCGAGGAAGCTATAGGCATTCTGGCAACGGATTGATCGGTGTACCGCATGAGTGTAGCTGTATGGATGCTGGTGAATGGTCGATCAATGGTAACCCCCTGCCGGTCGATGTGCGCGTGTTTGAAGGTTTAGGGAGGGAAGTGTGCGGGATAGAAACGGGAATGGAATGTTGAGGTTGGCGTAGGGAGTGGATCGGGCGTTCGATGGATGACAAAGGAAAGCGGCAGAGGGCGATGCGGCGGCCGAATCTTCTTCGGGGATAACAGAAGGGGAGGCGGGTACCCGGCAACAGCCAAGGCGAGCGAAGGGGCACAGGCGAAGTCGAGCCCCCCTCG
>CAZZWG010000393.1:0-1914 GCA_964657685.1 Verrucomicrobia bacterium Tous-C9LFEB
CGGAAGCCGTCAGTCAACTGGCGCACGGCGAGGCTCTGCGCACCGAAGGCAAGGGTTGGTGGCGCCACCCGGAGCGCTTCACGTTTACGCCCGTGAGTGAACACGATCGCCCTGCGCCGCTTGAAGCGGCTGGGGAGGTCCGTCCAGAAAGCGCACTTCCGGCACCGTACAGTCCTCCTCCCGCGGGTGTCCGCACGTAACTTCCAGAAGGCCTTCAGCGGTCGGGAGCGCGGATTGGCGCGCGCAGGCTTGCGCGTGGGGAGAAGACCGCTAAGCGCTTTCGGACCGCAGCCTTTGCGACTGGAAGGTGGTGGCCAGAGACGGGATCGAACCGCCGACGCCGGCCTTTTCAGGGCCGCGCTCTACCACTGAGCTATCTGGCCTTCCGGTGTGCGGAAGTGTATCCAAGCGAACGGGGCCGCGCGCTGGATACGCGTTCTGAGGTGCCTGCCTGGTAGGGAGGAAGACTTTCACGGCCGCCCTGCGAAGCTGCACACAGGGGCCGTCCAAAACGACTCGCTCAGTATAGCAAAAGCAGGGTTGGGGTTCAGGGCGAAGATTTGGGGGTTCAGGGTCCGGCGCCAGGGTCCCCTCGACAGCGCTCCGTCGGGATTGTCGCTCAAGATCACAGAGGCATAGCGGCCTAGTGGAGAGACCTGCGTGTCGCGCACCGGTCACGGCGCCTTCAACACGAGCCCCCTGCCCGGCAACGGGTGCCCCAGGTCTCGCTTCTGGGACCTGGGTCTTCCAAGCGCCCTACAGCGCCGTCGGAAAAAGCGGATGGATGGAAGGGGCAGGGCTTCAGCCCTGCCATGAGCGCATGCGAGGCGCGGCTTCAGCCGCCGAGGTCGGCCTGACACTCCATTGTCAGATTCAACATTCCACACCGGCAACAAACCGCCCAACGTATTCTGCACATACCTCCGACCCCACGCACAAGGCCGCCATGCCGCTCCGTCTCCTCACGTCCGCCCTCGCCCTCTTCCTCCAGACCGCCGGCACGCCTGCCCACCCTCCAGTCGTCCCCGGCAGCAAACAAACCGCCCACGCCCCCGCGCAAACCGCTGCCGAAGCACGAGCCAGCGGTGCCTTCAACGCCGCCAAAGCCCTTGGCGCGCCGGAGCTCTATGCTTTTTTGCGGCCGTTTCCCAAGGGTGCTGATCTGCACATGCACCTCTCCGGCGCGGTGTATGCCGAGACGTTCATCAAGGAAGCCGCCCAACAAGGCCTTTGCGTAGCCCCGGTCGACCCCGGAAAACCCGCCGTTCCCGAAGGCCAGAACGCCCTCCACTTCACCAAACCCCAACCCGACAAGACCTGCGCCCCCGGCGAAGTCCCCGCCGCCGAAGCCCTCACCCGCCAACCCCTCTACGACGACCTCATCGACAGCTTCAGCATGCGCGCCTTCGTCCCCACCGAAGGCATCAACGGCCACGACCAGTTCTTCGCCACCTTCGACCGCTACGGTGGCCTGAAGGCCTTCACCGGGGAGTGGCTGGACGAAGTCGCCACCCGCGCCGCTGCCCAAAACGAGCAATACCTCGAGGTCATGGATACACCGACGTTCACGCACGCCGCAACACTCGGCTACAAGATCGGCTGGAACTACGACGCGGAGCATGACACTCACATGCAGACCTTCGCCAAATTGCGCGATCAGCTTCTCGCGGCGGGTCTTCGGGACGAAGTAACGTTAGACCGCAAAGAGTTTGTTGATGCGGAGACGAGGCGCGAAGAAATCGAGCATTGCGGGAGCACCTCAGGCCCTGACAGCTTCTATCACCGTCTCTGCAGGCTTGATATCCGCTTCCTCTACCAAATCCTCCGCGGCTTCCCACCCCAACAAGTCTTCGCCCAAACCCTCCTCGGCTTCGAAGTCGCCCAGGCCGAACTCGACTCCGGCAACCCCCTCGT
>CAZZWG010000394.1:0-1458 GCA_964657685.1 Verrucomicrobia bacterium Tous-C9LFEB
GCCGGTCGCCAGTGGTCGGTGCAGGTGCGTTGGGGATTGGGGATTGGGGGTTGGCGGGTGTTGGGGGGGTGGTCGCGGTTGGTGGATGTTTGGGGCTGGTTGGTGGTGGGGTGTTGGCGTCCCCGGGTGGTTGGCGTCTAATGAAAGCGTGGGTGCGATGGGATTGGTGCGTTGCAGGGTGTTGTCTGGATTGGTGTTGCTGGTGGGGCTGCCGGTGTCGGCGCAGACGCCTGCGCCGGCGGCCGCGTGCCCGCCGGTGCGGGATGCACAGGGGAACCTTGTGACTCCGGCGAACTGTGTGCCTGGAGCGCCTGCGGCTCCGGCTGCGCAGCGGTTTCCTTATCCGGGCGAGGTGACTCCAGCGAACCCTTCGGCTCCGGTGCAGAACAGTCCGGCGGCGCCGCAGGCGGAGGCTCCTGTGCCGCAGACGGGAGCTCCAGCAAGTAAGCGGTTTCCGTATCCGGGAGAGACGGATGCGCCTCCGCCGGGTGCGCAGGGTTCTGGGAAGCAGGGGGGTGCGCCTGCACCGGGTTCGAAGGGGCCGCCTTTGCAGGATGCGGGGAGTTCGGGGGAGTCGAGCGATTCGTCGTCCTCGTCCTCGTCTTCGAGCAGCAGTTCCTCTTCGAGTGCGGACAAGGCTGGGACGGATAAGGATGATCCTGATGCGAACGATCCGGCGGCGATTCCGCGGCGGGAGCGGCACAAGCTGCCGCCGGTGCCGCGGCAGTCGCCTTCGGAGCGGGAGCAGGAGGATGTGCAGGTTGCGGGGTTTTACTTCAATGATGGGAACTTCAAGGGGTCGTATGACCGGGCGCGGGATGCGGTGACTCTGGATACCGAAGATGCGGCGGCGTTCCTTGCGCTGGGCAATGCGGCGCGGAAGCTGGGCAAGCTGGATGAGGCGGAGAAGGCCTATAAGCGGTGCCTGGAGCTGGATCCGGTGCCGAAGGTGCGGAAGCCTGCGGTGAAGGCTTTGCAGGAGATGACGGGTGGGTGAGGGGTACCCCTCGGGTACTTTGGGTCAAAATCTTCAAACGAAAGAAGTTAAGGGTGGACCCCTTCTTTGGATGAAGTGGGCTGGTGTGAAGTTCACTCATTCCAGGGTAGCTGTTTTGGGGTAAATGGTACGCAAACAGCCCGGAGATTTCCGGCAGTTCCGGCATCACGATGTCTCGGACCTTCGGCCTCCGCTCCGTGTTGGCGCTGCACCTAGGCCTTTGGCCTAGGCTGTTATGTACCGAGCCTTCAGCTCGAGGCAGTATGTTGCTGCTTTATGTACCGAGCCTTCAGCCCGAAGGCAGCCGGTTGCTTGTGGGGCGGGGAGTTACCGAGCCTCTGGCTGAGGGCGAGACTGGCCCAGGGGAGCCAGCCAGGATTGATCGGGCCGGACGCTTAGCGAGGACGGTAGGGTCTTTGGAGGAAGGCGGGGGGATCGGTGGGCAGGGGGCGGGGTGGGCG
>CAZZWG010000394.1:1468-1901 GCA_964657685.1 Verrucomicrobia bacterium Tous-C9LFEB
TTGCTTTTGGGGGGTGTTTGGCTTGTGCGAGGGGGGAGCGGGTGGAACTTTCCTCTTCGGAGGGGAGGTCTTCTTCGATGTGGAGGTATTTGCGGAGGTAGCGGAGGGGTTCTTCGGCGAGGGCCATTTGGCGGAGGTGGTACTTCCAGGCATTGGGGCGGACGGAGCGGCGAATGAAGGGTTTGCGGGTGATTGTGCGGGTGGAGCCGTCGGGCATGATGCGCTGGAAGGTCTGCGGAGGGACGTCGAAGGTGATATCCGCGCCGGGCTTCCAGAAGGTCTGGGCGAATTCGTGGCTGAAGACGAGAGCGTAGTAGCGGCGCTGGGATTCGAGGAGGATGAGGGCGGCGTCGGCGGAGATCCACGGCAGGCCGAGGTGATGGGTGTACCAGCGACGGAATTCGAAGCCGTGGGCGCGGGCCCGGATGACGAC
>CAZZWG010000395.1:0-1899 GCA_964657685.1 Verrucomicrobia bacterium Tous-C9LFEB
CGCGGCACCCGCTTCCGCCGAGCCTCCCAGAAGTGATCCAGCAGCGCCTGCAAAATCTCCTGAGCGACATCCCGCATCCCCGCCATTCGCTATCTCCAGATCCGCCCCAACCCAGCAAAAACTCGCCCTGCGGCGCAGCACCGTACACCGTACTCGCCCCTTCCACCACCTCGACCTACTGCCAAGGCCTGTACATCCATCCTTTCCCGGCGGTTCGCGCAGCTCCACTTACGCCCATAACCGTGTCAATTCCAGCACAAACCCGCTCACCGGGCCGTCTCCATAGACAGCGCTTGCCCCCTCTACAATCTCTGCCGCACACCCGGGCCGGTGGATCTCCACAACTTTTCGCTCTGGATCAACTAACCACGCCAGCTCCGCACCCTGGCCCAGCCACATACGCGTTTTCTGCTGAAGATCGGGCAAACGGTCGTTGGCTGACCGCAACTCGATCACAAATTCAGGGCAGAGGGGTGCATAACGCCGCTGCTCCTCACCTGTCAAAGCATTCCACCGTGCCCAGGAGACCCAGGCAGCGTCCGGAGCACGAACAGAGCCGTCCGGCAAGCGAAAGCCCGCATTGGAGTCGAATACCAGACCGCGACCGTCCTGCCGCGACCAAAGTATGAGGTCGCCCAGGATCTCTGCATTGAGGTTTCCCCCGCCGCTTCCCGTCGGCGACATCACAAGCAAATCCCCATTGCTCTCCTGCTCAATCCGCAAAGGCTCGTTCACCGATGAAAATCGCATCAACTCTTCATCGGACATCCGACGTTCCGTTCGCAGCCGAATCGGGAGCTCCAGCTCGTGTAAATCGAACTGCATACGCGAAGTGTAACCCCGACCGGCTGACTTATTGACGATCCCGTCCCACACACGTACAGTCATCCACTAGAGGGGCGAAGAGATGGCGAATCACGGCAAACCGGAAACACCAGTCCTCTTTCCTATCCTCCCCACCCAACCCATCGGCATGGCCCGCCTCGCCGCCGAAGCCACCCACGCCGACAACGGCCACCTCATCACTTTCCGCGCCATGCGCTCCAAATCCCTCCTCAACCGCTCCGTTAGTAAGCGCCATTTATCCCTCGAGTACTCCATCAACCCCTACCGCGGCTGTGAATTTGGCTGCAAGTACTGCTACGCCCGTTACACCCACGAGTTCCTCCAGCCCGGCAAGATTGAAGAGGTCCCGAAAGGCCGCCTCGAGGGCCCCGAACAGCCCTGGGCCACCGCCTTCGAGCGCGAGATCTACCTCAAGGAAAACGCCGCCTGGCTCCTCGAACAGGAGCTCGGCCGCATCGACCCACACGAAGAAATCGCTCTCGGCACCGCCACTGACCCGTATCAACCCATCGAGCGTCGCGCCCGCCTCACCCGCAGCCTGCTCGAAGTGTTTGCACGCCGCTCCGGCCACCGCCTCGGCATCATCACCAAATCCAACCTCATCACCCGCGACATCGACCTCCTCCAGCAGATCGCCGCCCGCAACATCCTCGTCGTCCACATCACCATCACCACCACCAGCGCCACCCTGGCTCGCAAACTCGAACCCCGCGCCCCCCGCCCCGACCTCCGCTTCGCCGCCGTCCGCCAACTCCGCGACGCCGGCATCACCACCGGCATCCTCTGCTCCCCGCTGCTCCCCGGTATCAATGACGCTGAGGCCTCCATCGACCGTGTAGCCAAGGCCGCCGCGGAAGCCAACGCCAGCTTCCTCGCCGCCCACTCCCTCTTCCTCAAGTCCTGCTCCCGCCCCACCTGGCTCAACTTCATCCGGGAGCACTTCCCCCACCTCACCGCCGACTACGACCGCCGTTTCGCCACAGCTGACTTCGCCGACGGTCCCTACCGCCGCCAAATGCTCGATCGCCTCCAACGCATCTGCACCAAACACCA
>CAZZWG010000396.1:0-1889 GCA_964657685.1 Verrucomicrobia bacterium Tous-C9LFEB
GGGCTTGTGGACAGCATGAGCTATTGGGATTTCAGTGATGTGTTTGAGGAGCAGGGGGTGGTGCGGTCGCCGTTTTATGGTGGGTTTGGGTTGGTGGCGGCGGATCATATCCCGAAGGCTTCTTTGAATGTGTTTCGGGCGTTGCATCAGTTAGGGGATAAGCGGATTGCGGTGGGGTCGGAGTCGGCGCTGGCGACTACGGATGGGCGCGGAAAGGTGGCGGTGGCGGTTTGGGATTATGCCGCGCCGGATGGGGAGGGGGCTTCTTACACGCCGCCTAGGGGAGATGCCGGGTCAAAGAGTTTCAGGTTGAGCTTTGCGCATGTGGCGGCGAATGCGCCGGTGCAGATTTTGCGGGTGGATGCGGATCATGGGAACGCGGTGAAGGCGTTCGATGCGATGGGGCGGCCGCCGGGGGATCTGACGCAGGCGCAGGTGAAGCAATTGCAGGCGGCGGGTGCGATGGCAGCGCCGGAGCGGACGCACTTGCAGGGTGGGAAGCTCGAGATTACGGTGCCGGCGCATGGGTTGGCGGTGGTGCTGGTGGGGTCGAAGTAGAAGGGAACTATGCGGCGTCGTGAGGTGTTGTGGTGGTTGGGCGGGAGCGCCCTGGCGGCGGCGGGGGAGCCGTTGGCGCTGGCGCAGCATGTGTCGCACAGGCAGGGGGTGCGGCGAAGGGCTCCGGCGAAGGCTGGGTTGAGTGCGGCGGATGAGGCGTTTCTGGATGACATGCAACGGCGGGGATGCTCGTACTTCCTGGAGCAGGCGAATCCGGACAACGGGCAGGTGCAGGACCGGGCGGCGGCTGTGGGGTTGGACGGGAACCTGGATCCGCGGCGGTTGTCGAGCATTGCGGCTACGGGGTTCGGGCTGACGGCGCTGTGTATTGCGCACAAGCGGGGGTATGCGGCGGCGGATGTCATTGAGGCGCGGGTGGCGAAGACTTTGGCGTTTCATGCGCATGGGTTGAAGCAGGAGCATGGGTTCTTCTGCCACTTCAACGATGTGCGGACGGGGGTGCCGATTGCGCATGTGGAGTACTCGAGTATCGATACAAGTTTGCTGCTTTGCGGGGTGCTGACGGCGCGGGCTTACTTTGGCGCGAATGCGGCGATTGCCCGCGATGCCACGACGATCTACAACCGGGTGGATTGGCGATGGATGCTGTTTGAGAAGACGAATCTGTTCGATATGGGATGGAAGTCCGGATCTGGGGTAGGGTCGGGGTTCTTACAGGCGGTTTGGAATCACTATTGCGAGCTGATGATGATTCCGCTGCTGGCGATGGGGTCGCCGACGCATCCGGTCGGGCCGGAGGTGTGGAGTGCGTGGTCGCGGCCCACGGTGGAGTATGCGGGGCTGCGCTTCATCGGGGCGGAGGATCCGCTGTTTGTGCACCAGTACAGCCATGCGTGGTTTGATTTTCGGGGGAAGCGGGATGCGTTTGCGGATTACTTTGCGAACTCGGTGACAGCGACGCGGGCGCACCGGTTGTTTTGTTTGGATCAGGGGGCGCCGTATAGCCCGACGTATTGGGGGGTGTCAGCGTCGGACTCGGAGCGTGGGTATCGGGCGTGGGGTGGGCCACCTTCGTTTGGCGGGGTGAATGGGACGGTGGTGCCTTGCGCGGCGGCGGGATCTTTGCCGTTTCTGCCTGCGGAGTGTTTGGCGACGTTGCGGGGGGTGCAGGCGCGGTATGGGGAGAAGGCGTGGGGACGGTATGGCTTTTGCGATGCTTTACATCCGGATAACCAGTGGTATGACCCGGATGTTTTGGGGATCGATCTGGGGATTGGGGTGGTGATGGCGGAGAATCTGCGGACGGGGTTTGTGTGGGAGGTGTTTGGGCGGAATGCGGAGGTGGGGAAGGCTATGGGGATGGCGGGGTT
>CAZZWG010000397.1:0-1885 GCA_964657685.1 Verrucomicrobia bacterium Tous-C9LFEB
GAGTTTTGTGCCTAGGAGCGCGCCGTCTATGGCGTCGCAGCCGGATTCTTTGAAGCTGCCTTCGCTGTAAGTGAATCGCTGCAGGATGCCTGAGCAGCAGGACAGGTTGGCTTGGGTGAAGACGTCGGGGATGCCTCCTGGGGTTTTTTGGAGGGCGAAGGACCAGCCGTAGCCTACGGGGATGATCCGTGGATGGCCCGAGGTGGGGAGCAGGAGGTAGAAGGGGCAGTTGCCGGTTGCGCCACACACTTCACCGCGGATCTGGAGCAGGGTGGCGCGGCCTAGGGTTCCGAGTGATACCGGATAGGAGATTGCCTGGGTGCAGTCTCTGCAATCCGCTTGCCTTTGTATGAATTGCGCGGTGGCTGGGTCCGCGAGGGGTTTGGGGGTGCCGGAGACTTCGATCCAGGATGCTTTTGGCAAGGCGAAGGTCGGTAGAGAGGAGGATGTGGCAGGTTGCTGTGCCGCTAGGAATGCCGAGAGGAGGATTACGGGCAGGGAGTGTACGGGGCTCATGTTGTGGAAAGTTATAACGGGCTTGGCTTGCTGTGGGAAGGCTTTTAGGTGGGGCGGCGATCGCGATGGTGCGTCGTCTGAAGCGACCCCACGCTTTCGCGTTGCGAAAGGATGGGCCACCCGGATTGCTGGTTGACTGGGTGATGGTGGCCGGGAGGGCGCTATAGGTCGGGCCTTCAGCCCTTGGGTGGGCTTGCTGGATATCCTGGGGCGATGCCCCAGGCTGGTATAGGCCGGGCCTTCAGCCCTTGGGTGGGCTTGCCTGGCCGGCGTTTCGAGGTGCTGGAGTAGTCACAACTCTTGTGAAGAGGGGGCTTCAGCGGCTAAGGCCGCGTTGCGCTTGCGGGGCTTACAGTGGGGGTGAACCCCACCCTTCCTGTTCCTGGCGAGTTAGCCAGGTCCGCCTTCCCGTTGATGACGAATTGAGCTAAGAACCCCGTTTGGTGTTTGGCGGATTGAGCGGCGTTCGGGTTAGTCGCCGGCGGCTTCGGCGAAGTGGTCGGCTACTTCTTTTTGTTGGTGGCGGTTGATGCCTAGGAGGATGGGGGAGTGGGGGGTTAGGGAGCCTGAGGTGAAGAGGGTGTCTCGGCTGGGGAGGATCAGGTCTTTGCGGGAGTCGGATATTTGGACCAGGCCTGTGGAGGCGGGGGTTAGGTGTTGGTCGTTGGCGCTGAGGAGTTGGAGGCGGCGGAGGTCGTTGTAGCCGGGGACGAGGCGCTGGATTTCGTCGAGGATGGCGAAGGGGTCGAAGGGGGAGGTTTTGGGTTCGAGGTTGTTGGCGGTGAGCCAGACGGCGTGGCGGTCGGCTTCGCCGGCCTGGGCGCCTCGGGATTGGCCGAGGTCGGCGCGGACGCCGGGGGTGGTGCCGCGGCCGAAGGGGACGAGGGACTTGGCGGGGTGGCCCATCTTGTCGGCGAGGCGGACGATGAGTTCGAAGTCGGTGCGGAGGCCGGGTTTGTCGGCGGCTTTCTGGATGAGTTGGAGGTCGCCGTAGGAGTTGGTGACGGAGCCGGATTTTTCGTAGAGCGAGGCGGCGGGGAGGACGACGTCGGCGAGCTGGGCGGTTTCTGTGAGGAAGAGGTCCTGAACGATGGTGAAGGTGTTAGCGAGGGCTGCGGGGTCTACGGAGTAGCGGTTGATGGGGTTGGCGCCTACTACGTAGAGGGCGGCGAGGTTGCCGGATTGGGCGGCTTCGAACATGGCGAGGAGGTCGAGGCCGGGTTGGGTGGGGGTGTTGAATTCGGTGGCTACGGTGGAGCCGGTGAGGGGTTGGTAGCCGGGGAGGACGTCGGGGAGGAGGCCCATGTCGCTGGCGCCGCGGGAGTTGACGTAGTCGGCGTTGCAGGCGAATTTGGCGTTGGGGAGGGCT
>CAZZWG010000398.1:0-1872 GCA_964657685.1 Verrucomicrobia bacterium Tous-C9LFEB
CGCCACGGGTTTGGGGGTGGGTTAGCGGTCTGGGCTTAGGACTGGGTTGGCGGAGACTGTGGGGGCGAGGGGTTTGAGGATTTCGTCGAGGTAGTCTTTTTGGCTTTCTACGCGGATGAGGTTGGGATAGCGCTGGCCGTCGTGGTAGTTCACGTCCATGGGCTTGATGTAGGTTTCGGTCTGGATGAGGAGGTGGATGGGTTCGGTGTTGCCCTTGGCTTTGTCGATGGCGTCGAGCAGGGTGTCGGTGGTGGGTGTGCGGTTGTTGATGCCGATGAGTTTTTGGCCGGGGGCGAGTTTGGCCTGGTCTGCGGGACTGCCCCAGCGGACGTCGGAGATGGTGCCATCACCGCTGAGGCGGAGGCCGAGGGAGTACCAGACGTCGACGGAGCCGTTGCGATTGCGGGTGCCTTGCGAGAGGGTTTTCTCGGAGTCGGAGGGCTTGTCCATGTAGACGAGCTTGTAGCCGCCGCGGGTGATGCCGTCGGTGTCAGCGTGGGGGTTGATGGCGTCGACTTTGTCGTGGAAGAAGCCGGCCCAGTCGTACTTGGCGACCTGGTTGAGGTCCTTGATGAGCTCTTCGCGGTTGTAGGTGACGATGAGCGGGCCGGTCGTTCCGCCTTTGCCGAGGAAGATGTGGAAGAAGTCGGTGAGGGACTTTTGGTCGTTGGTGAGTTCGCGGATCTTGGTGTCGGCGTCGAGCCAGAGGAGCTCGCCTTCGGGGTAGTAGTCCTGGCGGCGGCGCCAGTTGTTCCAGGCGGGCGAGTTGGAGCGGAGGATGCTGGCGGCGATGGCGGTGTCGTCGGTGGAGCGCCACTGGCGGCCGGGTTCGTTGTCGAGGGTGGCGGCCGAGAGGGCGAGCATTTCGTGGTATTGCTTTGGCGTCCACATGCCGTCGCGCGCGGCGAGGACGTTGCCCATGTACTGGGTCATGCCCTCGTAGACCCAGAGGAGCTCGCCGACTTCGGGCTGGTGGAAGTCGGGTTGATAGAGCTTGTCGGGGCGGCGGTATTTGCCGTTCCAGGAATGGGTGAACTCGTGGGAGAGGAGTTCGGCGTTGCCGAGGAGGTGCTGGGCGTTGGCAAAGCCTAGTTCTTCGGTTCCGTTGTCGGAGGACTGGCCGTGCTCGAGGCCTTCGCCGCCGGCTACGTCGGAGAGGGTGAGGAGGAAGTTGTAGTGGTTGTAGTGGTGGGAGGCGTAGGCCTTGTCGGTTTCGTGGACGAGGCTGTTGAGGGAGCGGAGGATTTCGGGCTTGAGGTTGGAGTCTTCGGGCGCGTCGGAGACGACGTCGATGAAGTGGGCGGGCTTGATGTCGGGGGCGAGGGCGAACTCGTGGAAGTACTCGCCGGTGATGACGGGGGAGTCCTGGAGTTGCTCGACGGTGGTCGGTTTGTACTCGACTGTGCCGCCGGGTTTGGTGTTGGCGTCGAAGGGGGTGACGGGTTCGAGGGCGGTGCCGATACCCCAGCCCTGGGGGACCTTGACGCTGGGCTGGATCGTGATGTTTTTGACGGGGGTGTTGGCGGGGTAGAGGAGGAGTTTTTCCCACTCGAGGCAGGCGAGTTTGTCGGAGGCGCGCGAGTTCAGGATGGTGTCGAGGTGGGCGTGGAGGGTGGTGACGCCCTTGGGGACCTCCACGTGGAACTGGTAGAGGTCTACGTCGTCGCGGCGCCAGGGGAGGGGCTTGCCGTCGGCGGTGAAGACGACGCCGGTGATGTCTTCGACGGGGCCGGTGGGGCGGTGATTGCCGGGGATCCACTGGGGGGTGGTGAAGCTGTTTTCGCCGGCGTGGACGGGGAGGTCGACGTCGGCGTGGTAGAGCTTGCGGGGCGCTTCGGTGAGGTCGGCGGTGATGCGGATGGGCTGCTGGGC
>CAZZWG010000399.1:0-1871 GCA_964657685.1 Verrucomicrobia bacterium Tous-C9LFEB
CCTAATGCTTCCCGCCCCCACCAGCACTCGCGCCTGACATCCCCCCGGAAGCCATGCCTCCGGAACGCATCCCGCCCCCACTACCCATGCTGCTCGGCGCCGCACTGGGCGACGCACTGGGCGCTGAACTGGACGAACTCCGTCCGGCAGCCATCCCCGTACTCCGCGCGCCGCCACCCATCGCTGTATTTCGCGCTCCACCACCCATAGCCGTCGGCCGCGCTCCACCGGCTAACCCAACTGCACTCGGGGACGACATCAGCGTCATCGCCGATGTCGTAACCGCGCCGCGCTGCTCCGTATGGTTGGAGAATCCATTCAACTTCCCAAAGCTCTCCCGCGGCACACCCAGCCCCGCGGAGTTCTGCCGGAACGTAAACTTCCCATCATTCGACACACCGGACACCGCCAGCGGCTTCGAATTCACCGGCACCAGCGTCAATCCGCCCTTGACCGGACTCGGCGGCAGAGGATGCGGAAGCGGCCGTCCACTAACCCGCATCAGCCCGTGATTCGTCAACCCCATCCACGTCCCTCCAGGACGCCACCCCCAGCCCGCATTCCCGCAGCTCGCCCACGACCCCGAATGGTAGGGCAGCCAGCCCCACGGATACGGCGACACCCACGAGTACCCAGCCCCCTGGTAGTACGTCCAGATCCCATTCCCAAAAGGATCCCAGCCCGCGTCCGCAAAGTAAGGCCGCCACATCGACCCGCATCCAGGCATATCCACAAACGACCCGTAATACCCCAGGTCATTCGCCCCAAACATCCCAAACCCTCCACTTGACCCCGCGAACGCTGACACATTCCTGTGGTACCCCGTCTGCGTTTTGTCCCACTCGTCCCACGCCACGTCCTGCGTACCCCGCTGCACCGGAGCCATCGTCTGCGTCACCGGGTTCAGCGTCATCGTCTGCTTCTTGCCCAGCGTCGTCGTCGCGGCGCCCATTTGCAACTGCGCTGACCCGTCAAACACCGCCAACTCCACATCCGGCTGCGTCGCATCCACCCGCATGTGCGCGCCCGGCCCCATGACCACCTGCGCAGCCCCCTGCTGCAGCACAAACTCGCCCGCGCCCTTGCCCTTCTGCATACTCACGTACACCAGGCCCTTACCCAGCTTCACCGTCGTCAGCGTCTCGCCCGTAGCCGACCGTCCCAGTCGAGCAAACTCCACCTCGCTCCCGGGCGCCAGCCGCAACGAGCTGTTGTCCTCAAACTCCACCTCCGCCACACCTTCGCCCGTAAGCAGCTTCGCCCCCGCAACCACGGGAATATTGGTGAACGCCCCCTCAAACCCTCGTCCCAGGTTGCGGTCCATCCGCACAACGCCCCGCACTTGGCTCAACCGCACAATCCGCACCTGCGATACCACCGTCTCCCCCGCAGCCGGTCCCGCAGCTCCGCCCTCCTGCGCCCACGCACCCGCGCTCACCACCAGCGCCGCTCCCACCACCACGCTTCTTGCAAGATTTCCGCTCAGCATCCTCAACCTCCCGCAAAACACACACCTGAACCAACCACCCACAAATGGGTTCCTGAACCTCCACACCCTGACCTGACAGCAGGCCTTGGCGGAAGGCGAAAACGAGATCGAACAGATGCCCCGGAGTATACGCCCGCCAATCGTCGCTGACCAGCGACATGGAACCGATTCCTGTTTGATCCCGTACACGCCGGTGCTACCCTCCAGCCATTCGGGTCAATCTGCCGCAAGCCAACCCCCTTCCAGGAGTTCCAGGCATGAGCACAGCCGTCCTCTCCCCAGCCCAGCTGCCCGACCAGCTCGCCGTCCCCACCGGCGCCCCCGAGGAACTCGCCGGCCCGCCCCATCCAACGACCGAGCCCGTCACCCAGGCCGAGCGCCT
>CAZZWG010000400.1:0-1830 GCA_964657685.1 Verrucomicrobia bacterium Tous-C9LFEB
GAGGACCTGGCGCAGTTGATCTATGACTTGAAGCGGGTGAATCCGAGGGCGGCTGTGGGGGTGAAGCTGGTTTCTAGTTTTGGGGTGGGGACGGTGGCGGCGGGTGTGTCGAAGGCGTATGCGGATTATGTGGTGATTGCGGGCAATACCGGCGGGACCGGGGCGGCGGCGTTGTCGAGCATCAAGTATGCGGGATCGCCGTGGGAGTTGGGCGTGGCGGAGGCGCAGCAGGCTTTGCGTGCCAATAACATGCGCGGGCGTGTCCGTTTGCGGGCGGATGGTGGGCTGGCGACGGCGCGGGATGTGCTGGTGGCGGCGTTGCTGGGGGCGGACGAGTTTGCGTTTGGGACGTCGGTGCTGGTGGCGATTGGGTGCGATATGGCGCGGCAGTGCCATTTGAATACATGTCCGACGGGGATTGCGACGCAAAAGCCGGAGTTGCGGGCGAAGTTCCGGGGCAAGCCGGAGCATATTGTGACGATGTTCCGGGAACTGTCAGCCGATTTGCAGCGGTTGTTGGCAAAGTTTGGTTTGCCGTCGCTGGAGGCGGCGATTGGGCGGGTGGATCTGCTGGAGCAGGTGCGGTTTGATGGTGGATTAAAGTTAAAACCCATGTTGGCCGATATAGGGAGTGGGCCGCGGCGATGGATGGGTGAGCGGAATGATCGGCCAGGAGAGGATGAGCGGCTGGATGCGCCCTGGACGGAGGGTGCGGTGGAGGCTGCGCGCAAGGGTGAGAGCTATCGGATATCGGCGGTGATTACCAACGCAAACCGGGCTGTGGGCGCGGAGGTTTCAGGAGCGCTGGCGGCTGCACGGATGCGGGGAGAGGTGAGCGCTGCGGATGTGAGTTTCGCGTTGGAAGGCATCGCCGGGCAGTCCTTTGGGGCGTTCCTGGGAGAAGGTGTGCAGCTTGTGTTGAAGGGGCAGGCGAATGACTTTGTAGGCAAGGGCTTGAGTGGTGGCGAGATCGTCCTGCAGCCCGTGGGCCGGGCGGCGCATGCGAGCCATGAGCATGTGATTGTGGGCAACGTGGCGCTGTATGGTGCGACGGCTGGGCGGATGTTTGCGGCTGGACGGGCGGGGGAGCGGTTTGCGGTGCGGAACTCGGGTGCAGTGGCGGTGGTGGAGGGTGTGGGGGATCATGGCTGCGAGTACATGACGGGTGGGGCGGTGGTGATTCTGGGGCCGATCGGGGTGAACTTTGGGGCCGGGATGACGGGCGGAACGGCTTGGGTGCTGGACGAGGATGGCGATGTGTTGGGGCAGGAGCGCTACCATGCGGAGTTTCTGGAGGCTCGGCCGTTTGCATTGTGCTCCGCGGAAGAGCAGGTTGGATTGCGTGGCTTGTTGGAGGAGCATGTTCGGCTGACAGGGAGTGAGTTGACGGCGCGGTTGTTGGCGGACTGGGAGCGGGCTGCGGAGCGGTTTGCCTTGTTTGTGGCTCGGCCGCAGGCGTAGCTCTTGGCGAGCGTCAGTGAGGTCCCTGGGGTATCCACCCCTGTGATTCCCTACCCAGTCTTTGTTTTCAGACACTTAGGCCTGTAGGTCGGACCTAAAGTATTCAATCCAGGGGAGTTACGTCTAAAGTCTTCAAAGCGAACGACTTAGATGAACTGTTTTGGGTGAGCGCGCTTTTTCCGGCCGGTCCGTGTTCGATCTTCTGGCTGACTTTGTCTTCTTTCAGGATAACAAACCGGGGGAAATACTACGCAAGTGCTTTTGTGCTTCGACGGCAGGCGGGTGAAGCGTTCCCGTGGGTTTGAGATTGCGCGCATGTAGCATGACGGAAGAGTGAAGACGAAGGTGGGTTTTGAGATGGCGAGACCG
>CAZZWG010000401.1:0-1802 GCA_964657685.1 Verrucomicrobia bacterium Tous-C9LFEB
GCCGGCCCCTGCGCCCTCGAGTACGCCAAATCCCTCGCCCCCATGCCCGGCGACGGTGGCCACGCCGCAGAAAAACTCCGCCAGACCGAACTCAACAACGGCCTCCTCCACAACCAGGGCACAGAAAACCCCTTCCGCATCTGGCGCGAACTCGGCGACACCATGACCCGCCACGCCACCATCATCCGCTACAACGCCGGCCTCGCCGAAGCCGACGCCAAAATCGTCGAGCTCCAGGACCGCTTCCGCAACATCAACCTCTCCGACAAGAGCCAGTGGGCCAACACCAGCTTCGCCTTCGCCCGCCAGCTCCAAAACATGCTCCACCTCAGCCGTGTCGTCGTGCAGGGCGCAGCCCAGCGTGACGAGAGCCGCGGCGCCCACTACAAACCCGACTTCCCCGATCGCAACGACGACCAGTTCCTCAAAACCACCAGGGCCACCTTCGTCGACGGAGCCCCCAAAATCGAATACGAAGACGTCGACACCCAGTTCATCACCCCCCGCCCGCGGAGGTACGACGCCGCCGCCTGACCACAGCTACCCTCAGGTCCGCAGCCGTCATCACACAGAGCATGAACATCGGACCTGACCAACTGAAGCACATCGTCTACCCAGCCATGATCTTCGCTTTTCTCTGCGTCATCGCTGGCATGATCATCTATAACCGCTCCTCTAAGCGTAGGCAGAAGCAGCTTGTAGGCGACAACCCGGCCAGCAAAGAGGCCGGCATCCTGGCAGCAAGGCAGGACATCGAGAGCAAAGGCCCCAACCTGGACTAACCTCCAGCCCCAGGCCCCCCTCCGATCCGGCCGCCCAACAACGAGGTCACCATGGTGAGCATGAGCTACACAACCGTCGCCATCATCCTGACCCTCGTCGCCATCCTCTTCTACGGTGCCTTCGTTCTCTACGGCACCTTGGTGGATGGCCGCCGCGAGGCAGTGCGCAACAAAGGCCTGCACCCCACCACCGACCCTGATGGCCACGTGCACGCCCGGGAAGAGGAGCATGACGAGTAGGCAGGGCACAACCCGCATCGCACTGCTATCAGCTGCCATCTGCTCCTTAGCCGGCGTCGCCCAAAGCCCCGTCAGCGAGCTTGCCGTCGACCGCGCCCAACGCAGTATGGCCATTCACTGGCCCAAACAGTTCGACCCCGGCACCGCACCCGTCTTCTCGCACAACGAACTCGTATTGCACACCGACTGCCATCGCGCCTTCACCCATCTGGCTGACGCCACCCACTGGCCCGAGTGGTTCATCCTCACCAAAGACGTCACCGTCGAGGGCGCCGACCAGACCATCCAGCGCGGCACGCTCCTTCGCCTCACGATCTTTGGCTCCCCCATCCAAAGCCGCATCGTCGAGTTCACCCCCGACTCCCGCATAAGCTGGATCCCCTTCGGCGCCGACGAAACCGAAACCCGCCACGGCCACTATCACGCCTGGCTCTTTGTGCCCGAATCCGGCAACTGCCGCGTCATCACCGAAGAAACCGGCATCGGCCCCAACGACCGCAAAGACCCCCTAGCCAACAGCCGGCTCATGCACCGAGCCCACGACCTCTGGCTCGCCTCCCTCCGCTGGGTGGCTGAGCCATAATCGACCACCGCAACCTTCACCGTAGTTACACTTAACGAGAGCGACTACCATGGCCACCGCCGTCCAGACACCCGAAATCACCGCCCCCCTCGCCGAGGTCACCTCCCCCGGCCACCCCGCCTCCCGCCGCACCTTCACCGTGAAGGTCACGCGCCAGGCCACGCCCGATGCCCCCGCCCGCACCGAGAGCTTCGCCA
>CAZZWG010000402.1:0-1796 GCA_964657685.1 Verrucomicrobia bacterium Tous-C9LFEB
GTACATCTACTTCGCCGCCGACGCCGGTACCAACGCCACCCACCGCATCTACGTCGTAGAAAACCCCAGCGACGACCCCCTCGAAGGCACCTGGACCCTCAAAGGCAAAGTCGCCGACGCCACCGACAAATGGGCCATCGACGCCGACCAGTTCGAACTCAACAACCAGCACTATCTCCTCTGGTCCGGCTGGAAAGGTGACGTCGACGGCGAGCAGGACATCTACATCGCCCACCTCGCCAACCCCTGGACCATCGACTCCCCCCGCACCCTCATCTCCCAGCCCACCTTCCCCTGGGAAGAACACGGCGACCTCCCCGGCCGTCACGTCAACGTCAACGAAGGCCCTGAATTCATCGCCCACGGCCAACACATGTTCGTCGTCTACTCCGCCTCCGGCTGCTGGACCGATAACTACGCCCTCGGTGCCGTAGAAGCCTCGGTCACCGCCAACCCCCTCAACGCCGCCAGCTGGACCAAAATCAACCACCCTTTCCTCGCCACTGACCCCGCCGCGCATGCCTTCAGCCCCGGCCACAACGGCTTTTTCAAGTCTCCCGACGGCAAACAGGACTGGATCATCTACCACGCCAACCCACTCCCCGGCGAAGGCTGCGAAAACCAACGCTCCCCCCGCATCCAGCCCTTCACCTGGAACCCCGACGACACCCCCAACTTCGGCCCCCCGGTCCCCCTGAACCAGCCCCTCCCCAAACCCTCCAACTAACGCGCTCCGGTGAGCAACACCGCAGGGAAAACAACAGCACGTCGTCGACCGCCAACACGGTCGCCTTTTCCCTTGACACCACCTCACGCCCTACCTAATCTCCGCGCATTACCTCCTCAGGTTCCGTTCCGCGGCCGAGCCTGAAACGTGCTCGTTTCATGGCCTTTCTCGCTTGACGCTTGAACCCTGAATGCTCTTCACCCCTCGCTCTGAGTCCTCCGGCCCGCGAGCACGCTCCCTCGCGTCAACCGACGGGATGTCCCCCGGGCCCTTTCCGCACCTTTCACCCATCAGGGGATCTCCATGCGCCGTCTCTTCACACCTGCCTGCCTTCTCACGCTCTTCGCTGCTGCCGCCCTCAGTTCCCACGCCACCACCATCTCCTACGTGGGCAATCTCCGCACCGACGCCACAGTCACCTCCTGCGGCACCGGCTGCACCCTCGGCCCCGCCAACACCGACGGCGACTACGCCCAGTACGCCGCCGTCGTCGATACCTTCAACGTCGCCGCCACCACCTCCGTCTACGCCGTCTCCTTCAGCTACGGCGGCGGCACCAACGGCGCCGGCACCCCCATCGCCCAGGGCGGCCTCGAGCCCTACCTCAGCCTCTTCGATAGCGCCGGTAACTTCGTCGAATCCACCTTCTACGGCACCACCTGCCCCACCGGCGCTCACACCAACTCCGTCAGCGGCCAGTGCTACGACGTAGAACTCGACCCCATCACCTTGGGTCCCGGCACCTACAGCATCGCCCTCACCGCCTTCGAAAACCTTTCCTTCGCCGAAAACTACGGCACCGGCACCCTCGCCGACGGCTTCACCGGACTCGGCAATCTCGCCGCCGGCGAAGACCTCAACTACGCCTTTGACGTCGTCCTCGGCGGCAGCACAACAACCCCCACCCCCGAACCCGCCTCCCTCGCCCTCCTCGCCTCCGGCCTCCTCGCCCTCGCCCTTTGCCTCGCCCAAAGATCTTCAACAGTCCGGAAATCCCAGGGAGCATCCCATGCCCGCTAACATCTACCTCCGCGCAGCCGCCCTCATGCTCCCCTTCCTGGCAGCCGCT
>CAZZWG010000403.1:0-1792 GCA_964657685.1 Verrucomicrobia bacterium Tous-C9LFEB
TAGGTTGGGTTGCTGCTTCTTACGCGCCGGCGTCGACGGGCTTGTCAGGCTGGGTGCCGTAGACCTCTTCGACGCGGGCGAGGGTGTCGATTTCAGCGACGGGTTTGTCGTCGCGGACACGGAGGATGCGAGGGAAGCGGAGGGCAAAGCCGGAGGCGTGGCGGTCGGAGCGCATGATGTTGTTGAAGGCGACTTCGAGGACGCGAAGGGGTTCCACGGTGCGGAAATGCCCGTGGTCTTCGAGGGTGTGGGCCTTGCACCAGTCGGTGAGCTCGACGATTTCTGCGTCGGTGACACCCTGGTACGCCTTGCCGAGGTTGAGTAAATTGCCATCGGGGCCACGGACGGCGAAGGTGTAGTCGGAGAGGAGCTGGGCGCGTTTGCCGGAGCCGTATTCCGCGCCGGTGATGACGACGTCGAGGGTGGCGAGTTCGCGTTTCAGTTTGAGCCAGGCGAGGCCGCGGCGGCCGGGGAGGTAGGCGGAACCGGCGGCTTTGAGCATGACGCCTTCGTTGGCGCGGGCGCGGGCGTCGCGATAGCCGTGGTCGACGGCTTCGGCGGACTCGACCATCTGGGCGCGGGAGAGATGCAGGCGTTGGATGCGGGTGCTGTCCCCAGGTGTGGCGGAGCCAAAGAGTTGGGCCTGGGGCTCGTTCCTGGGTGCTTCGAGGCCCGAGTGAGTTGAAGGCTGGAGAGCGGCGGTGAGTTGTTCGAGGAGGATGCGGCGGTCGCGCAGGGGGCGGGGAAGCTGAAGCTCGCCGTCGGCGAACATGAGGTCAAAGGCCATGAAGATGACGGGGATCCCGCGGCGGATGTCGTCGGTGACGCGTTTGCGCCCAATGCGCTGGCCGAGGATGGCGAAGGGGAGGGCTTTGCCGGTGGCGGGATCCCAGCCGAGGATTTCGCCATCGAGGATGAGGCCGCCCGGCGGGGCGTTGACGGCAGCGAAGGCTTCGGCGAGTTCGGGAAAGGCTTCGGTGATGTCCTCCCGCGAGCGGCTGTAGAGAGCGACGCGGCCGGGCTGGGCGGGATCGCCGCAGTGGAGCTGGGCGCGAATGCCGTCGTACTTGTCTTCCAAGAAGGCGTGGATGGAGCCGGGAGGTTGCGCTGGGCCGGGCGTGGCTTCGAGGGCGATGTCCTCGGCGTAGGCGGCCTCGGCGGCATCGACGGGGAGGATCGCGGCGAGATCTTCGGGTTCGTCCTCTTCGCCCTTCTTTTTGCGCTTTCGTTTGGCGGGCTTGGGTAGGGCGACTTTGGGCGGTTTGGCGGTGAAGCGATCGACGGCTTCTTCGGGCGTTTCGACGGGGGAGGCGAGCATGAAGCCGAGGGGGTGAAAGAGGGTCATGCGGGCTTCGTCGAGGGTGCCTTCGAAGGCGCGGATGACGGCACGCTGGAGGTCGGCCTCGAGCATGACGGCGTGGCGGACGGCCTCGACGGGTGCGTTGGCGGCCACGGCGATGCCTTCCTCGATAAGGGACTGTTTCACGCCGATGCGCATGTCGCCGAGCATCAGTTTCAGGAGGTATTTGGCTTCGAGGGCGGTGGCGCGGCGGAGGAGATCCTCGATGGCGGAGGCGCGGGCAGCGGTGGTACGGGCGGTGGCCATGGTGTGGAAGGCTTCGGCGACCTGGGCGAGGGTGACGGTGGCGGCAGCAGGGGCTTTGCCGTAGGGCGCGACGAGGAGGTCATAGGCGGCGGCGCCGAGGTCACCGTGGCGGCGATAGGCGGCGGTCATGGCGGCGTCGGTGGCGCCGGAGACGTTTTTGAGGGCACGCGAGAGGATGGCGCCGCC
>CAZZWG010000404.1:0-1781 GCA_964657685.1 Verrucomicrobia bacterium Tous-C9LFEB
CATTCGTCGATTGGGTCGGAGCGGAACTGGGAGTGGTTTGCGCAGATGATGGGTGGGCGGTTCCGGTGGCACCCGGTGGAGCAGGACTTTGAGGTGAAGGTGGCGGATGCGGGGTTTCCGGTGGTGCAGGGGTTGCCGGCGACGTTCAAGGTGCATGATGAGTGTTACTTCGACGAGAAGCTGAACCCTGACATACATGCGGTGCTGGTGACGGACCGGACAATGCTGGCGGGGCTGGATAAGGCGCCGGTGCCGGTGACGGACTACCCGAATCCGTTACCGCTGGCGTGGTGGCATACGTTTGATGGCGGGCGGGAGTTTTTTCTTGCGCTGGGGCATGAGTCGAGTGACTACGAGAAGCCGTGGATGGATGGGGTGTTGCGGCGGGCGATCGTTTGGGCTGCCGGGAAGCAGGTGCGCTAGAGGGCGGACTGCGGCGTGTTGAGTGCGGCCTGGAAGTGTTCGATGAACTGGGCGACGTGGAGGCCGTCGGCGAGAGCGTGATGGACGTGGATGGAGACGGGCATGGTGCAGCGGTGATTGGCTTCGGTGATTTTGCCGAAGGTAATGCGGGGGGCTGAGTCGGGGCGGGTGAAGTCGCGGGCGTGGGAGATGGAGGTGAAGTCGAACCAGGGGAGGACGGAGAAGCGGATGACGTTGGGGTGGGGGTGACGTTCGATGTCGGTGCGCTGGCGTACGCGGTCGAGCTCGGGGGTGGCGTGTTGGACGAAGTCAGCCAGGTGGGGGTGGAAGGTGTAGAACCCGAAGCCGATGGTGCCGTTGGGGCGGCCTACGGCGCTGCCGCCGTCGATACGGTCGTAGCGGTAGACGGCGTCGTCGACGATGCGGGTTTTGAAGTTTTCTAGTGCGTTGGCGGCGGTGAGGGCGCGGTGGACGAGGGAGAGGAAGACGGAGAGGTGGTGCTGTTTCGCGTGGTGGAAGGTGGCGGTGCAGTCTACCCGGAGGCAGACGCCGTGGTAGGGCTCGGCGAAGGTTTTGAAGAGGTTGAAGACGGCGCGGCGTTCCCAGGTGTCGAGGTTGATTTGCTGCCTGGTGGGGCTGGTGAGATCCGTCATGCTGGAATGCTATCGCGGGGAAGTTCCTGGGCGCTCCAGCCTACTTTGGCGGGGGACTTTTCGGATGGCCGGATTTGAGAAGCGTAGCGGATAGACCCTTTTTGCGTGCGCGGAACCGGTGTCAGGAACGGCTGCAGTGGTGTTGGTGGAACGAATGCGCCGCATTGCGTTTCTTTACCCCATTGCTTAAACTCACGTTCATACACCAATCTGTTTTCCGCTGTCCGGCCGTGCGTGCGTTTACGCTGTGGGTCCCCCTACGCTTTTTCGCAACCCATGCTGACAGCCCAGGAGCTTTGCCAGCATGAAGTTGAAGAACATTGTGGCAGTACTTGCGGTAGCCGGGCCCGTTCTTACAAGCGCACCAGGGCTGCAGGCTCAAACGGCGACAGGATCTCTTGTGGGGACTGTGCGCGACTCAACCGGCGCGGTGCTTCCGAACGTTGCGGTTGAAGCTGTCAACCAGGGAACACAGGTTGTGTACACGGGCAAGACCAACGGCAACGGCGAGTACCGGATTGGGAACCTGCCCAATGGCGCCTACAGTGTGCGGACCAAGGTAAGTGGATTTGGACCATCGCTGCTGAAGGATCTCCAGATCAATGCGAATGACGTGCAGACGCAGGACGTGACATTGGGCGCGGGTGGGTCGGCGACGACGGTGGAGGTGACGAGCGAGGCCAATGTTTCGATTGACACGACGAC
>CAZZWG010000405.1:0-1759 GCA_964657685.1 Verrucomicrobia bacterium Tous-C9LFEB
TCCGAAGCCCTCCTCCGCGACGGCCACATCGACCTCTCCCCCGTCATCACCCACCGCCTCCCCCTCGCCGACTTCGACCATGCCATGCACCTCCTCGAATCCGGAGAAGCCAGCAAGATTCTGCTGCAAGTCCGTCGCTAACGGCCATCGCCAACTAGCCCACTCCTACCTCTGAGCCTGCCCCAATCCCCGGGAACCGGAGAGTCGCACAGCAAACACCTCCCAGCCCAGCTAACTTCCCACATTCGCGTTTCTTGGTATTTCAGGCGTTTTTCGGTGTGTTGACAATTCGTAAGCTACCTAGCAATATCGATAGGTAGCTTACGAATGTCGTCAAAGCCAAAAAGTACGAGCGCCCATCTTCACGACACCGTGGGTGCGTGCGCCAAACGCCTGTACTTTGCTTCGCGTGCCGTGATGGATACGCTTCTGCGTCCCTATGGGCTCGGTTCCACGCAGTGGTACGTGCTCTATCAACTGGCAAACGTCGGCCCCACAATGCAGCGTGATCTGGTGGGGATACTCAACATCGAGAGGGCCACGCTGAGCGGAGTGGTGACGACATTGCTCAGTAAAGGGCTAATCGCGCAGTCGCCGGACGTGGAGGACCAGCGCCAGCGAATCCTGCGCTTGACGCGCATAGGCGAGAAGCTCTGGCAAGCGCTGCCCAACCCGGTAGAAATGATTCTCGATGTCGCTTTTAGAGGCGCAGATTCAACAGAGATGGAAGTTGCCCGCAAAGTGCTGCAGGCCGCAACGAAACGTCTGAACGAACACAATTGGCAAGGGGAGTAGCAATGACAACTCTAGTGACAGGCGGAGCCGGTTTGGTCGGTTCGCGTCTCTTGAAGCACTTCGTTATGGCCGGTGTGGAATGCCGCGCCCTTGTACGTTCTGGTAAAGAGCTTCCTGACGGCGTGGAACGCCTCGAAGGCGATTTGTTCGACACCGCCGCTTTGGGGAAGGCCGTTCAGGGCGTCTCGGCCATCGTTCACTTGGCAGCCGTTTTCCGTACACAGGACGAAAAGGAAATCTGGCGCGCCAATCTCGAGGGCACACGTGCTCTCATCGCAGCCGTGAAGCAATACGCACCGCATGCCCGCTTCATCATGGCGAGTACCTGCCTCGTGTACAACGAAAATGCCTCCAGGCCAGGACTGGAACAGGACGAACTGCACCCGAGTCAGGCGTATCCGGCGAGCAAAGTGGCCGCGGAAAACGAGCTTCGTGACAGCGGCTTGAACTGGAGCGTTCTTCGTCTCCCGTTCGTATATGGCGATGGAGACGAACATCTCGCCTCGGTACCTGCCGTCGTTTCCAGACTGAATTGGCATCCGGCGCGGACTTTCAGTCTCGCTCACCAGCGAGATGTTGCGCTTGCCTTTGAATGGGCGCTCACAGGCGCAACCGATGGACGTATTGTCAATATTGCCGACGATGCCCCAAGCACGCTCTATGACATGGCCAGAGCCGTCGGCGTAACGGTCGAGTCCTCCGCGGAACCGCTCCAGAACCCGTGGTGGGGCCGCGCCGATGCAACACTGAGCCGCAGTCTCGGTTTCGTACCGATCGTAGCGACCCTTGGGCAAGCGGTTCGAGAAGGGATTCTCTAACCTGCCGTAGTCCCAGCGCCCGCAGGCATTCCTGCGCTTGCGGGCACTCCCATCCGGCGATCAGTCCTCCTATGTCGCATTAGGGCAAGCAACGCAGCCCCGGAACGAACCCGACTGGTCCGCGCTACCCCTACCGCCAGCCTCAT
>CAZZWG010000406.1:0-1751 GCA_964657685.1 Verrucomicrobia bacterium Tous-C9LFEB
CTTTGGTATGCACACCGTCCTTATCGGATGAAAGGGCAAGAAACTTTAGCCACAGCTCAATCTTTCTCGTTCAAGGGTTGTAGACCCAATCACGGCTGTCTACCAACAAGTCTGACCGAGGAGGCGTTCATGGTGGAGCGTTAAGAAGAAGCGCGCACCCTACACCGTGACACGGGATCGTAGTGCGCCCGTTTGATTACGTCAGTATTAACGTGGACGAGGAGGAGGGGGTCCCGTCAGCTCCCTAACTCCGTCCCAGATTGGCTGGAATATACCCGCTGGCGCCAACCTACAGGCTTTCCGAAAAGTTTCCGTGCGAGAGAGTACCACTGCAGAGCGAGGAGAACCGTCACCCCGACGGGGTGCAATAGAGCGGAGGTGAGGGGTTGTTTAAAGTGGCGGACCGCGAGCAGGCGTGGAATCAATGTAAAAAGCGGGATGGTCCAGAGAATCGTCAGGAGTCCGGCTTGCCTGGGGGGCCACGATGTGTGTGTGTATAGAACGGAAAGTGTGATCCACCCCGCGACTAGCCAGGGAACCACCTGGCCGAGCAGCAGGATAACGGAGAGCGGAACGATCTTAGCGGGAGTGGCTATGCCCTCGGTGGCGTTTTTCGCGAGTCCATTCCAGACCTTGGCCGTGGAGTCGTACATCCGGACTTCCGCGAGCGAGGTGATGTCCAGGATATCGGTGGCGAAGCCGGCGCGGCGGAGAGTGCGGGGAAGGAGAAGGCCGTCGTGCATGGTTTCGCGGAGAGCGTTGTGGCCGCCCGCGGCGAAGTAGGCGGTGCGCTCGGCAAGGAAGAACTGTCCGCAACCGGCGGCCACAGCGGGGCGGGTCGTACGGCGCATGGAGCGCATGGGGAGGAAGGAGAGGAGGAAGAAATGGATGAGGGGGAGCAGGAGCTTCTCCAGCCAGGTAACTGTGATCAGGCGTGGAAAGCCGCTGACGAGGGCAGTGGTTGTGCGGGAGCGGAAGGCGGCGGTGCGGGCCAGGAGGTCGGGGTGGATCCGGACATCGGCATCAAGGAAGACCAGCAGGGGTTGAGACGCCTGCTGGGCGAGGGTCCAGCAGGCGAATTGCTTGCCGTTCCAGCCGAGGGGGAGGGGTCGGCCTTCGAGGAGGCGAACGCGCGGGTCTTGGGCGGCATGGGTGCGGATGATGTCTGGTGTGCGATCGGTGGAGCTGTCGTCGAGGACGAGGACTTCGAGGTGGATGTTGCGGCTGGCGAGGACGTGGTCGAGGGCAGGGCCAATGTTGGCCTCTTCGTTCCGGGCGGGGATGAGGACGGAGATGCTGGGCAGTGGGGAGGTGAGGTCAGGCGGCGGTGGCGGGCGGAAGCGGCGCAGGTTGATGCAGAAGAGCAGGGCCGGCAGGAGTGCACACGCGGCTGACGCTCCGATGAGGAGGCTGAGGGACATCGGTGCTTATTGTCCCATGTCGGGGTTGCGGCTGAGCTATGGGCGTTGCGTGTGGTCGATGTGGAGGGAACGACGTGTCAGCAGAGCTTTGGTGCGGCGTATGAGGGAGTAGAAGCCGCCTGTGCCGCGCGCGCCGGTGAGGATCGGGGTGAAGGCGGCTGGATTGCGGGTGACGGCGGATTGCTGGAGGGTGTACATGGCAGAAGCCAGGGCTGCTTCGAGCGATTTGGTGCCTTCGGCGGTGGATTGGCGGGGGTCGAGATGCAGAGGTTGGCCGGCGTGGAGGAGGGTTTCCGGGAGGCGTTCGTCCCAGAAGGTGTATTCGACGGC
>CAZZWG010000407.1:0-1745 GCA_964657685.1 Verrucomicrobia bacterium Tous-C9LFEB
AGAGCCGGAGTTGCGACGGCCTCGGTTTGGGAGGTGAGAGGTTGGCTGGGATGGTTTGGGAGATTCCCTAGAAGGCCGGTGCTCGCCGGTGGGCGAAAGATCAGCGTTGGCAGACCCCACCCTTTCGCAGAGCAAAAGGATGGGCCACCCAACAACAGGGTGAGTGGTTAGCGTTTGGCGAATCGTTGGCGGAGGAAGAAGAAGGGTCCGCTGGCGGTAGCGAGGAGCATGAGGGAAGCCGGTTCGGGGGTGGCGCCGACCGGGGTTATGACCGGGCCGGAGGATTCGACGACGGAGACGTCATCGACGAGCCACTCGCTGGGCGAGGTATTGCCGGTGAGGGTGAGGGTATCCGCGCCTGTGCCCATAAAGCTAAAGGTGTACTCCGTGAAGACACCGGGTGCGGTGTTGGTGAGGGCGACGAGGTTTGCGCCGTCGATCTGGACGTCGAAGAAGGGAAGGGTATCGGAGGTGCCTGCTCCGCCGTAATCGACGAAGAGGCTTCCGGCGTAGGTTGCGCCTGCGATGTCGGTGAGGTTCTGGCTGAGGGCGGGTGCCGGGTCGGTGTCGTAGTTGCCGATGGACAGGCTATAGGACCCGCTGTTGGGGTTTGCGAGGTGATTGAAGCCGGGTGCGATGTCGAAGCCGTAATTGGCTGTCCAGGAGGTTGGCACGTTGGTGTTGGTGTACCCGCCGATGGTGCTGGAGGTGACGCCATTTTCGAAGCCGCAGTTGGCGACGATGTTGCCGGGGGTGGCGTCGCAGAGAGAGGAAGCGAAGCTGGGGAGAGTCGAGCAGAGGAAGACGGCAGACAAGGGCAGAAGGTTCAGCTTGAGTTTCATTATTGCTCCTTTCGGGAGCAGAGCACGGGTGGGGTGGAAGAGCTAGTGACGAGAACGTTTTGGGGCCTGCAGGCGACAGGATTGTGTCCGGGGTTCGGACAGTGCGCGGATACTAGGTTTTGAGGATGGTCTTGCGCGCCACATGAGTCCAGAGGCCACTCTTCGAAGCGCAAATTCAGTGCGGTCTACATGCGTCGTTACGAAGTGTTCTGGCTGCGTGTGCAGCTCATGACTCAGAAGCGCTGGAACGGAGGACATCGTGCTGCCGAGGAGGAGATGTATCGTGTGCGCGACCCCACCCTTTCGCGTTTGCGAAAGGATGGGCCACCCGGTTGTGAGATTGGGGTGGGGGTTTAGGACGGGGGACGTTGGGAGCGGTCCCAGCCTCCGCCGAGGGCTGTCACTAGGTTGACAGTGGCTTCCATGCGGCGGCGGAGGATGTCGATGTCGTTGCGTTCGGCGGCGAGGGCGCTGGTCTGGGCGGTGATGACCTGGAGGAAGGTGTCTACGCCGCCGACGTAGCGGTTGTTGAAGATGCGTTGGGATTCCAGGGCTGCGTTGGTGGCGTTGCGTTGTTGGACTTGTTCGTCGGCGAGGACGCGAAGGGCGACGAGGTTGTCTTCGGTTTGCTGGAAGGCGGTGAGGACGGTTTCCTTGTAGTTGGCGGCGTTGCGGTCGAACTGGGCAAGGGATTCGTTCTTAATGCCCTTACGGCGGCCGCCTTCGAAGAAGGTGTAGGCGATGCCGGGACCGAGGGAGTACACGACGGAGGCGGGGGAGAAAACGGACTGGAGGGCGGCGGTGCTTTGATAGCCGGCGGAGGCGCCGAGGATGATCTGGGGGTAGAAGGCGGATTGGGCGATGCCGATGGCTTCGTTGCCTTCCTGGGCACGGCGTTCGGCG
>CAZZWG010000408.1:0-1741 GCA_964657685.1 Verrucomicrobia bacterium Tous-C9LFEB
CCCGCCCAATCCCCATCCCCTTTCCGCCATCGCCTCCTACAACGCGACGGCGAAGCCAAGCCAGCCGCCGTCACCGGCCTCCACATCATCACCGCAGACGGCCTTCCCCAAACCCTCCCCGCCGACGTCGTCCTCCTCGCCTCCGGCGGCGCCGGCCATCTCTACCCCTACACCACCAACCCCGCCGTAGCCACCGGCGACGGCGTAGCCCTCGCCCTCCGCGCCGGCGCCCAGCTCGCCGACGTAGAGTTCTACCAATTCCACCCCACAGCTCTCTCCGCAGAAGGCGGTTTCCTCATCTCCGAAGCCGTCCGTGGCGACGGCGCCGTGCTCCGCGCCCTCGACGGCACCCGCTTCATGCAAGCCATCCACCCCGACGCCGAACTCGCCCCCCGCGACATCGTCGCCCGTGGCATAGCCGCGCAAATGCGCCTCCAGGACAACCAACCCGTCCTCCTCGACGCCACCCATCTCGGCGCCGATTTCCTCGCAAAACGCTTCCCCACCATCAACGCCGCCTGCGCCCGCGCAGGCCTCGACTGGGCCAACACACCCATCCCCGTAGCCCCAGCAGCCCACTACTGGATGGGCGGCATCCAGACCGACACCTTCGGCCGCACAAACATCCCCGGCCTCTTCGCCGTAGGTGAAGTCGCCTGCACCGGCGTCCACGGCGCCAACCGCCTCGCCAGCAACAGCCTCCTCGAAAGCATCGTCTTCGCCCACCGCGCCGCCCACCTCCTCCTCGACAACCCCGCCGCCGCCCTCATTCCCGCCACGTCATCGGCTGACGCTGAACCGCTCTCTCTCTTGGAGACCCCACCACTATCTGTCATCTCGACCGGAGCCGCGCAGCGGCGTAGCGGAGAGACCCGCGTTCTTGCGGCTATGAATCCCCTCCCCAACCGTGCCACCCTCCAAAACCTCATGTGGACCGCCGCCGGCATCGTCCGCAACGAACCCGACCTCCGCGCCGCCCAAACCCAACTCCGCCGCTGGTACGTCCCCGGCACCACCATCCACGATCGCGAAACCGCCAACCTCCTCCAACTCGCCGAAGCCATCGTCACCGCCGCCCTGGCCCGCGAAGAATCCCGCGGAGCCCACTTCCGCTCCGACTTCCCAACACCCCGCGAATCCGAACGCCACCACCTGACGCTCGCGAAACCAGTACCCCTCCTCGTCTAAACCGCTCCACTTTCCCAAGGACCGGTTGCGTACCATTAACCCCGGAACCGCTAAACTGGATTCAGTACCAAAAACAACCGGCACAGCAAGCCCTGAAGGGGAAAGCAGAACGGTGCCGAGGATCGAAGTACCCCACTAAGTCCTGCATCGAACGTACTTTACCTAAAAAGTACCCCAGGGGAAGGGGTACCCACCCGGAGACGTCTATGCAATCCCCAGCCCCGCTCCCTCAACACGCCGTCAATCAGATCGTCCGCCAGGCCCTAGACGAAGACGCTCCCTGGGGCGACCTCACCAGCCAGACCCTGATCCCCGCCGGCGCCCGCGTCAAAGCCTCCCTCGTCGCTCGAGAGCACGGCATCCTCGCCGGCATCCAGCTCTTCACCGCCGCCATGCACCTCACCGACCCCACCATCCACGTCGACACCCAGCACGACGCCCAACCCTTCTTCCCCGGCGACATCCTCGCCACCGCCGAAGGCCCCGCCCGCGCCATCCTCCAGGCCGAACGCGTCGCCCTCAACTTCGTCCAGCGCCTCAGCGGCATCGCCAC
>CAZZWG010000409.1:0-1711 GCA_964657685.1 Verrucomicrobia bacterium Tous-C9LFEB
GGCGTTGCCCATGGCGTTGTAGCCGGCGGGTCCGGGGTGGAGGTGGTCGCCGGAGTCAAAGGTGGGGAGGAGGCGGTCTGGGTGGGCGGGGTCGAGGGTGAGGGCGTCGAAGTCGACGAAGCCGTCGAAGTGATTGGGCTGGCGGATCCAGGTGTTGACGGCCTGGCGGTCTGCGTCGTCGGTGGGGGTGGGGTGGTAGTACGTGGAGCCGGTGTCGGGGGTGATGGTGGCGCCGTAGATCTTGAGGCCGTGGGCGTGGGCGCGGTCGATGATCTGTGTGTAGGCGGCTTCCATGCGGGCGACGAGGTCGGTGTGCTGTTGGGGCGTGGTGTCCGGAGTGCGGGAGAGGGCGCCTAGGTCGTTGATGCCTTCGAGGAGAACGATGTAGCGGACGCCGGAGATGGCGAGGACGTCGCGGTCGAAGCGCTCCAGGAGATTCTGGCCTGTCCCGTTGGTGAGCAGGTGGTTGCCGCCGATGCCTTCGTTGGCAATTGCGATGTCGGTGATGCCGGCGGTTTGCAGATGATTGGCGAGGATGTCGGGCCAGCGGTCGTTGCCGTCGGTTGTGGAGCCGCTGCCGTCGGTGATGGAGTCTCCGAGGGCGACGACGGTGCGGGTGGCGGGCCCGGTGACGTCTACTTCGGCGATCTGCAGCCAGCGGACGATCTTTTCGGCGCCGGGGAGGGTGAGGTCGGTGACGTGGATTCCGGCGAGAAGGTAGGAGGTGGCGCGGGAGCCGGGATGGGCGGTTTGGACGGGGGGTGCGGTGGGGAGGTGGAGGGTGATGGTGAGATTGCTGAGGGGTTTGACGGGCAGATTGACTGGATCGGAGACGTAGTTGGCGCCGATGGGGATGAGGACGGAGGGCTGGCCGGCGAAGGTGAGGGGGTGGGTGCTGGCTGGCTGGATGGCGTTTTGGTCGGGTGCGGTTTGTGCGACGTTTGCGGCGTCGATACGGAGGGGCTGGGTTCCGAAGGCGTTGGAGAACTGGACGCGGAGGGCTGTGCCGCCGGCGGAGAGGTGGACGACCTGGCGGAGGGTGACGTCGCTGAGTTTGGAATCTTCTACGGAGGGCTGGTTTTGTTCCGGGCCTTGCGCGGAGGTGGCCCAGGAGGCGACCCAGGTGCCGGGGGCGGGGTTTGGGGAGGGGTTTGGGGCGGTAGTCGGGTTTTGGGCGGGGGCGAGGGTGGAGGCTAAGGTGAGCGCCAGCAGGCCGAAGGGTATTCGCAAGGGAAGATCTCCGTGACAAGAGGCATCATAGCGGCCGCCGGAGGGCAAAGAGAAGTGGGGTGGGCGAGCCTACAACTCAGGGGGGATTGTCCCGATTCGGTATAAGGGCGATACATGGTGAAGCCTGTTTTTTGAACTGTCTGGACCGCGAGTTGGAGTGTGGCTGCCAGAGGAGCCGGGGTGTTGCGGCGGAGATCTAGACGGGGCAAGGCATTTCAGGGCTCGAAAGCGAGGGTTTTATGGGCAAGCCACAGGTATTCAAGCACTCTTTTGTTGCATTACACAGCATTCCTTATACGGAGGAGGACGGCTCTGGACGGAATGACGGGCTGTGCGGCGGTGTCCTTGGCGCCGGGCAGGTGGTGTGGGCGCATCACCTTCATCAGCGGCAGCCTTCGCAGGTGACGGCTTTTCTCGATTCGGTGGGGATGGTTTCGCTTGACCCGCGCTGGCTGGTGACGCCGGAGGTTTACCAGAGCGC
>CAZZWG010000410.1:0-1697 GCA_964657685.1 Verrucomicrobia bacterium Tous-C9LFEB
GGCCCCGCCCCCGCCTGCCCCTACGGCTACTACGGCTACGCTCCTTACCAATGCGCTCCCTACGGCTACTACGGTCCGGAATGGTTCGGCGGCGGCGTCTTCCTCGGCGCGGGACCCTGGTACCACGGCCCCCGCGGCGGCTACGGCTGGGTGAACCATGATTACGACCCGCGCTACGGCTACCACGGCGGCTTCCCTCACCCCGGCGAGCGCTTCGACAACGGCCGCAACTTCCAGGACTTTCATGGCAACGACTGGCACGGCGCCTATGGCGAGCAACATCACGAAGGCTTCCATGGCGGCGAAGGACGCGGCTTCGGCGGTGGCGGTGGTTTCCACGGCGGCGGCGGCGAGCATGGTGGCGGCGGGCATCACTAGAGCTTCTGCAGCGTGAAAAAGCGAGCCGGCATCCCGGCTCGCTTTTTTCTGTCTCAACCTAACTTTTCGATTCCCCGCGAAACCGGTTCGCCGTCGCAAATTCATCCCGCAACGCCGGCGTTCGTAGATTCTCGCGCATATGTGCCAGCTTCTGCTCCAGCGCATAGAGTGTCCCCGCAATCTCCTCCGTATTCGTCAACGCGATATCCCGCCACATGCTGTAGGGTGACGCCCCCAGTCGCGTCGTCTCCCGCAACGCCCTTCCCCCCGCAGCCTCCACCAACGCCCTGCCCTCCGGGTCCCGCGCAAACGTCTCCTCCAGCAATCCAGCCAGGGCTGTGGAGACCATCTGCGGCAGGTGCGACACCCACGCACATACTCGGTCGTGCTCCTCTTCACCGACCTCCCGGGTATTCGCCCCCATGGCCTCAATCCATCCCCGCCATTGCCTTGCCAGGGGCGTCTCACCACCAGGGGGAGGCACAAACAGCCACGCCGCCCCGCGAAACAACCCTGCCTCCGCCATCCCCGCCCCGCCACTCTCCTTGCCCGCCATGGGATGACTAGGCAAGAACGCCGCCTGCCCCACCCCGTTATAAAGCTTCCCCGCCAGCCGCACGATGTCCCCTTTCGTGCTCCCGGTATCCGTCACCAATTGCCCCTCCCCCACCGCCGCCGCCAGCCGCTTCATCCAGTCCAGGATCGGCAACACCGGCGTAGCCAGCACATACACATCCGCCTGCCCCGGCGTCAGCACCTCCTCGGCGCTCCCCAGCGCTTCGTCGATCGCGCCCATCTCCCGAGCCCTCGCCAGCTCCGCCCCACTCGCATCCCACCCCAGCACCGTACCGCCAAAGGTCGGCCCCAACGCTTTCAGCGCCAGCCCCAGCGACGCCCCAATCAACCCCGTTCCGACAATCAACACCCGCACAGCCATAACTCGCTTGAGCTTACCCGATCACCTCCCCCATTTCCTCGCGAGGCCCATACGCCGCGTCAACACCGCGCGCACCGCGAACTCTGCGTTTGCACTTCCCGCCCCGCTCCCCCACACCTGCCACCACCCTTCACCCCCGCCGGTGCGTAAACACCCGCGCACCCGCCCCGCGATACTCCCCCGCCACATGCCCACGCCCTCGCAAAACATACTTGTACGTCGTCAACCCCTCCAACCCCACCGGCCCTCGCGCATGCAGTTTGCTCGTCGAAATCCCCACTTCCGCGCCGAAGCCATAGCGGAACCCATCCGCAAAGCGTGTGGAGCAGTTATGAAACACCCCCGCCGCATCCACCTCGCGCAAAAATCGCTCCGCCGTCTC
>CAZZWG010000411.1:0-1687 GCA_964657685.1 Verrucomicrobia bacterium Tous-C9LFEB
ATCCGCCCCTGGAACCAAAGCACCCGCCAATCCCACGGATCCTCCACCCCAAGCGCCTTCAACAGCTCCTCCGCCTCCCCAAACTCCCCAGCCTCCGCCAGCGTACCCGCCAAGCGCAGTCGCGCCTCCCGCGACTTCGGCACCTGCTTGGCCGCCAGCCGCAACGCCGCCGCCCGCCGCCCAACATCCGGCAACCCGATCGCACTGCTCACCGCCTGCGCTCCCGGGTCATCCGTGTCCAGCGTCGGCAAGGGCAACTGCCTGGGCTCCGCCGTCACCACGTCCATCGCATCCCCGGCCTCCAACGCCAGCAGATCCGTTCCGAAATCCGTACTCCCCCCCGGCCGCGGCGTCCCCGTCTCCACCGCCACCACCTCCCGCAGCACCCCCAGCAACTGCTCCGTCATCTCCTCCGCCGACTCAAACCGGTCATCCGCCTTCTCCGCCGTCGACTTCAACAAAAACCGGTACAGCGACTCCTGCTCCGCCAAAACCGGCTTCTCCTCCGGACTCGGCAGCGTATATTTGTGCTCCTTCCCGAACCCCGCAATCTCCATCAACAGCACAGCCAGCGTCCGCCCCACCGTGAACAAATCCGACGCCGGTGTAGGCCCCTCCCCCGCCTCAGGAGCGCTATACCCCACCGTCCCGTAGATATCCCCACCCAGGTCATCGACCCGTCGCACCCCACCCAGGTCGATCAGCTTCACATCGTCATGCTCCAGCATCACGTTGTCCGGCTTAAAGTCGCAATACACCATCCCCAACCGGTGCAGATACGCAAACGCAGGCAGAATCCGGTGAATGTACGCGATCGCCTCTGCAGGCGGCAGCGGCCCGCGCTCCTGTCGGATCTGCTTCAACGTCTTCCCGCCCACATACTCCATCACGATGAAGCCTTCGCCCGTGGCCTGCACGAAGTTATAGATACCCACAATATTCGGGTGCTTCACAGCTGCAAGAAACTGCCGCTCCGCCACAGCCACCGCCGCAGCCGACTCATCCTGCGTATTCAACAGCCCCTTCAGCACCACATACCGCGACAGCAGCCGGTCAAACGCCAGGTAGATCCACCCCAACCCACCAAACGCAATCGGCCCCTTCACCTCATACTGCCCCGCCACGAGATCCCCGGCCTTCAACGTCGGGACAAAGCTGTACTTCGTCCCACATTTCCCGCAAAACCCCGTCTCCCGCCGCAACGGCGCCTCGCACTTCCCACAGAATCGCTTCCGCTCCGGAACCGTCGGGTCCAGCAACACAGCCTTCTCCGGCTCCACACTCGGCAGATCCGGCAAGGTGATCAGCCCAGCCCCCAACTGCTTCCGCGTCGTCCGCCGGCTCGTGCTCCGCGTCCGGTGCGACCCCCCTGCCGCCCGGCTCATCGGCGACGATCCCGTCCCCGTCCGCACCGACGCGCTGCCAGTCCTGGCCGAAGCCGCCCCCAGACCCAAACCACTCGTCCCCCGCGCGGAGCCCGGCCCCGTCGCAGGACTCGCCGCCGCCTTTAACTCAGCCAGCCCACAAACATTGCAGTACCCATCCTCAATCACCCCCGCGCATCCACCCCGCCGGCATCGTTCTCCGTTCATCGTGTCCCAGGCCCTTCCCCTGCTCTGTTTTCCCGCGCTCCACGCAACCGCTGTTCATACCGCGCCACCGCCGCCGCCAAACCCTTCAAATCTGT
>CAZZWG010000412.1:0-1678 GCA_964657685.1 Verrucomicrobia bacterium Tous-C9LFEB
TCTGCGGAGCCTTGGGGGATGACGGTGCGGTAGGCTGGGGCTACTGTGACTTCGGCGCCAGCGTTGCGGAGGGTTTCGGGGAGGAGTTCGCGGGCTTCTTCGGCGCGGATGAGGAGGAAGCGGGTGCCTGGGTGGGCGTGAGGAAGGAGGGCTTCGGCGAGGGATTCGGCGACGGCCTGCGGGGGGAGGAGGGTAGGGGTGAAGCCGTGGTTCCCGAGGGCGCGGGCGGTGGCTGGGCCGATGGCGGCTATTTTGGGGAGCGGGCCGGTGTGGGGGCGGGTGGCGAAGGCTTCTGCGGCGTTGGCGCTGGTGAAGAGGAGCCAGTCGTAGGTTGAGAGGGTGGCCAGGGCAGCGTCGAGGGCGGCGTAGGAGGTGGGGGGGACGGTGTGGATGGCGGGGATGAGGATGGGCTCGGCGCCGAGGGCGCGGAGGTGGTCGGCTAGCTCGGAGCCCTGGTGGGGTGCGCGGGTGATGAGGATGCGGGGTTTTTGGGGCATCGGGCTCTAGTTTCGCAGAGCGATGCGCAGACTGGGTGGCTCTCGTCGGTCCAGAGGAGATGGTCGCCCCTATGTTGCGCGCCTTCAGCGCTTGATGCCCTATGCCGCCCTGTACTGGCGCCTTCGGCCCAGGCTGTGATGTGTCGCGCTTTCAGCGCGAGAGCGGAACTTTAACTCTGCGCTGCGCAGTATCTCTCGCGTGAGATGCGGACCTAGATAGCGGGAGAGTTGCTAGTTGGGGTCTTTGGAGCGGGTGTTGGTGACCGCGCCCATGATGCCTGCGCCGAGGAGGAGGATGGCGATGCCGATGACCCAGCGCTGGGGGACGTGCATGATGTGGCAGATGTAGAGGACACCGGCGATGAGGATGATGGTGCCGACCGTGTAGATGCCGAAGGACATTTGGGTGCTCCTGAAGTGGTTTGGGCCTGCGGTTTAGGATGCGGGCGGGGCGGGGGCGTTGGTTTGGGGTGCCGTGCTTTGAAGTAACCGGAGGTAGGTTACGCGGCGGACGACGTGGAAGAAGTCAGAACTGAGGATGTAGAAGAGGGCGACGCCGACCCACCAGACGTTGATGTAGGACTGGGTTTCCTGGGATTGGAAGGGGAGAGGCGAGGCGGAGAAGGTGAGGGAGAGGACGAAGAGGATGACGCGGACGATGCCCATGACGAAGTTGGTCTCGATGAGCTTGGCGCGGAGTTGTTTTTGTTGGGCGGGGGTGGGTCGGGTTGGGGCGAGGGCGCGGAGGGGGGTGAGGTCGAGGAGCCAGACCATGGTGGACCAGAGGGCGAAGGCGGCGAAGGTGAGGAGGACGGCGAGGGCGGTGAGGAGGACGAGGCTGGGTTCTGCACCTCCCTGGGCGGGGGCGGTGATGGTGAAGTGAATGGCGGCGCGGAGGGCGAGGGCCCAGGCGGTGAGGATGAGGAGGTAGGCGAGGACGCGGAGGAGGGTGAAGAGGGCGAACGGGGCGAGGCGGGGCCGCAGGGTTGGGTCGGCGCGGCGGTGGATGGCGGTGCGGCCGAGGGTGGCGGCGGCGGTCCAGACGAGGAGGGCGAGGGGGAGGAGCCACTTCCCTGTTTGCTCGAGGGCTGGGAGGTAGAGGCTGGCCTGGTGGGCTAGGGTGGTGGAAGAGCGGACTGGGTCGAAGAAGGTGAGGTTTCCGAGGGCGAGGGAGTCGAGGG
>CAZZWG010000413.1:0-1669 GCA_964657685.1 Verrucomicrobia bacterium Tous-C9LFEB
GGTTTTGAGGAGAGCACCCCGCCCTTTGTCTGCGACAAAGAACGGGGCACCCGGGGTTGTGGTGTTCCGTGGGGTTTGGGGTGGTTTTGAGGAGAGCACCCCGCCCTTTGTCTGCGACAAAGAACGGGGCACCCGGGTTTGTGCTTGGGCACGGGGTTGAGGTTATGGGAAGGAGTTGAGCATGTCAGCGACGAGGGATTGGGCGAAGTCGCGGGCGAGGCGGTGGACGGCGGGGGTGTCTTCCTGGATGGAGCCGGAGAGGTCCTGGGTGGATTGGAATTGCTCGCGCCAGGGGAAGGTGTCGTTGCGGTAGAGGACGTGGCCGTCGTGGGCGGTGAGGGTTACGGCGGCGGTGATGCTGATGAGGTAGCTGGAGGTTTGGCCGCTGGTGGAGTCGTAGGTGAGGGGGGTGATGGCTTCGGTGAGGATGGTGCCGCGGAGGGTGGCGTCGGCGGTGTTGGGGGCGTTGTCGGCGGTGCCGGGGACGGCGGTAAGGATGCGGTAGCGGGTGGCGGTGTTGAGTTCGCGGACTACGGCTTGCGTGAAGGTGACTTCGGTGCGGAAGGCCTGGACGCGGGTGGCGAAGATGGGGACGGCGACGGATCGGATGTTAGGGGGGATGTGGGCGGCGGAGCCTGCCTGGTGATAGCCGCAGCCGGTTGTTGCGAACAGCGGCAGGAGGAGGAGGAGGCGGCGCATCTGGATTGATGATAGCGGTGTTGGTCAGGCGGCGGGTTTGCGGCGGGGGAGGAGGCTTAGGGCGGAGCCGAGGAGGACGCCTGCGGTGTCGGTTTGGACGTCTTTTTGTTCGATGGGCCAGCCGTCTTTGTGGCTTTCGTAGGCTTCTGTGGCGTAGCCGAAGAGGATGAGGGCGGCGGCGAAGGTGAGCTTCAGGGGGAGGGCGTTTGTGGTGCGGAGGAGGAGGAAGGCGACGAGGGTGAAGGCGAAGAGGTGGAGGTAGGGGTGGAGGGCGCCTTGGATGTGAAGTGCGTGTTTGGTGGCTGTGGGGAGGGCGGCGAGGGTGAAGATGGCGAGGGTTAGGAGGATGGCGAGGAGGAGGGTGGGGCGGGAGGTCACGGTTTCAGGATACGGGTGGTTTGTGGCTTGGTTGAGGGTTGGGGCGCTTGGGGCGGGGGAGCCGTCGTAAGTTCGGCTTGGGGAACCTTGGTGGTAGAGACAAGGTGGAAAGTGGGCTTCAAGCTTTTGAGGTGCCTACAGGGTTGCGGCGATTTCAAGATGCGGGCGAGCTGCATTTTGTTACGTTTAGCTGCTTTCGGCATCGGCCGGTGTTGGGGACGGCGTTGGCTCGGGATCGCTTTCTGTCGATTCTGGAGGAGACGCGGAGGAAGTATGGGTTTGCGGTGCTCGGGTACGTGGCGATGCCGGAGCATGTGCATCTACTGGTGACTGAGCCGGAGCGGGGTGGCTTGGCTTCGGTGGTGCAGGTGGTGAAGCAGCGGTTCTCCCGGACGCGAGAGGAGGACTGGGTCTGGGAGGAGAGGTATTACGACTTCAATGTGAGGTCGGAGCGGAAGCGGGTGGAGAAGCTTCGGTATATTCACCGGAATCCGGTGCGCCGGGGGTTGGTGGTGGAGCCTGAGGAATGGGGTTGGTCGAGCTTTCGGGCTTACGCACTTTCGGAGGTCGGGCCTGTGGTGGTGAGTCGGTC
>CAZZWG010000414.1:0-1658 GCA_964657685.1 Verrucomicrobia bacterium Tous-C9LFEB
AACCAAATCCCGTGAAACGTCCGGTTTCGGATGAGGAGTTTATGAGCGAAGAACCTCTCTCTGCGGAAGAGGGATGGCGGTTGATTCGCAGCCTGTATGGCAGTGCGCATGAGTTGTATGCAGAGTATGGCGGTGGTGAGGCATTCCTGAAGGCTGAGAGAGCGGCCTGGGGTGAGGACGAAGCGGGTTGAGCCGGGTCTATCTGGACTCGATGGTCTGGATCTACGCCTTTGAGGCGAATCCGCTTTTTGGGACGCAAGCGCAACAGGTTCTAGACGCGGTTGAACTCCGTCGGCATACCTTGCTTACCAGTCATTTTCTATTGGCTGAGCTTCTTGTAGCTCCAGTGAAGAAGAGCGATGTTTTCCTGACAACATCTTACCGTCGTGCGCTGCTTGCCAGAAGCGGACAGGTGGTCTCGTTCACGGAGCACGCGGCCGATGCTTTCGCTCACATCCGGGCAGTGCAGAGAGTCAGCCCAGCGGACGCGATTCATCTCGCTCTTGCGGCGAGCGCGGGCGCTGATTTCTTTGTTTCAGTGGATGCGCGCCTGAAGAAAGTTACGGTGCCTGGTGGTTGTCAGATCGTGGATCTAAGCCATCCACTGTTGTGAGCGAGGCTGTTCTAAGGTTTCGTTTCTGCAGGCTGTGTCGGGTTGATGACGGGGAGAGATGAGACCGTTGGAGAAGGCGTTTCTGTGTAGGCGGGGAGGGGTTGGGGGCTGGCGCGCTGGACCAGGTTGAGCATGTGGCCGGGGAAGATGCCGAGGACGAGGGTGGCTACGGCGGTGCCGGCTAGGGCGAGGGCGGCGGGGATTGTGAGTTTGCGGGTGGGGTTGTGGCCGAGGGAGTCGGGGAGGGGGCGGGCGTAGAGGGCGGCGAGGAGGCGGAGGTAGTAGAAGCAGGCTACGCCGGAGTTTGCTAGGCCGATGACCGCTAGCCAGACGTAGCCGTTCGAGATGGCTGCGGAGAAGGCGTAGAACTTGCCGAAGAAGCCGCCGGTGAAGGGGATGCCGATGAGAGAGAGGAGGAAGAAGGCGAGGAGGCCGGAGAGGAGGGGCTTGCGCTGCGCGATGCCGGTGAAGTCGTCGAGCGAGCGGGCGCCTTCGGCGTAGCCGGAGAGCTCGGTGAGGACGAGGAAGGCGCCGACGTTCATGGCGGCGTAGGCGGCGGTGTAGAAGAGGGCTCCGGCTACGGCGGTGGGTTCGGTAGCGGTGAAGGCGGCGAGCAGATAGCCGGCGTGGGCGATGGACGAGTAGGCGAGGAGGCGTTTGACGTCGCGCTGGAGCAGGGCGCCGAGGTTGCCGATGCACATGCTGGCGACGGCGAGGATGTAGATGAGGACGACCCAGTCGCGGTGGAGGGTGGGGGTGGCGTTGAAGAGGAAGCGGAGGAGGACGGCGAAGACGGCGGCCTTGGGGGCGGTGGACATGAGGGCGACGACGGGGGCGGGGGCGCCCTGGTAGACGTCGGGGGTCCAGACGTGGAAGGGGGCGGCGGAGACTTTGAAGCCGAGGCCGATGAGGACCATGGCGATGGCGAGGAGGCCCATGCGCGGGGTGGCGGTGTGGGCCATGCCGGTCGCGATGGCGGCGATCTGGGTTGAGCCGGTGGCGCCGAAGCAGAGGGCGATGCCGTAGAGGAAGAAGGCTGTGGCGA
>CAZZWG010000415.1:0-1657 GCA_964657685.1 Verrucomicrobia bacterium Tous-C9LFEB
TCGACGAGGACGTAGATGGGGCGGGTGCCGTTGGTGGCCGCGGTGAAATCGAGTTCAAGGAGGGATTCCGGGGTGCTGAATTCTACGATGTTGCCGGGGGCGCTGGGATCGTGGGGGTCGGCTTGCCAGAGGCGGTTGAAGCCGCGGCGGCGGAGTTCGCCGAGGCGTTCTCTTAGAAGCGGTTCTACGTTGTACGTGGGGCGTTGTACGTTTTCTTTTGCCGACTTCTTAGAGGCCTTTTTAGCGGGTTTGGGTGGGGGTGGGGCTAGTTCGGCTTCGGTTTGGGGGCCGGTCATGGCCTCGAGTTTGATCTCGCGGCGCTGGAGGGGAAAGAGGGCGTAGAGCCTTGTGTTTTCCGCGAGGGAGAAGAGGCGGCCTACGATTTCGTCAACGCTGTCGCGGCGGACGTGGCCTCCGCAGTGGAGACAGGTGACGGTGCCGCAGCGGGCGTAGAGGAGGCGGAGGTAGTCGAAGATTTCGGTGGCGGTGGCGACGGTGGAACGGGGGTTGCGGGTCTGGTTTTTCTGGCGGATAGCGATGGCGGGGGCGAGGCCGTCCATGTGGTCGACGTCGGGTTTCTCGATGCGCTCGAGGAACTGGCGGGCGTAGGCGGAGAGGGACTCGACGTAGCGGCGCTGGCCTTCGGCGTAGACGGTATCGAAGGCGAGGGAGGACTTGCCGGAGCCCGAGACGCCGCTGACGACGGTGAGGGCGTTGTGGGGAATGTCGACGTCTATGGATTTGAGATTGTGGGTGCGGGCGCCGCGGATGGTGATCTGGGTCGTTGCTTCTTTGCTCGGGCCCTTTGGTTCAGCGGAGGCGGAAGTGTGTTGGAGATCGGGGAGAGCTTGCGTTAGGGCCACACTCCATTATCGGGGAGGTTGGGGGTGTGTGGCGAGGGGGGTGGGAGCGGACTGGTGGAGGATACCGTTTGCCGGGATGGATTTCGCGGATGGCTTCGTGAAGGTGAATCTGCGGCGTTTCCTGGCGACCGCTCGCGAGGTGCATCAGGTTCGTTCTTCGTCTCTTGTCAGGTTTTCCAATGCAAGCTCGACTTAGGTTGGGCGCAGGTTCGTCTCCTCGGTCACGGGGATGATGTCGAGGCCCAGGTCGAGAGAGCGGACGGAGTGGGTGAGGGCGCCGGCGGAGATGAGGTCTACGCCGGTGTCGGCGATGGCGCGGACGGTGTCAAGGCGGACGTTGCCGCTGGCTTCCACGAGGGCGCGGCCGGCGATCTGGAGGACGGCGGAGCGAAGTTGGTCGGGGGTGAAGTTGTCTAGGAGGATGGTGTCGACACCGGCGGCGAGGACGGATTCGATCTGGTCGGGAGTGTCGACTTCCACTTCGAGGTGGGTGGTGTGGGGGAGGTCGTGGCGGGCTTGCTGGAGGGCGGCGGTCAGGTCTGTGTGGCCGCTGGCGGCGAGGACGGCAAGGTGGTTGTCTTTGACGAGCATCGCGTCGGAGAGGGAGTAGCGGTGGTTGCCGCCGCCGCCGCAGCGGACGGCGTAGCGCTCGAAGAGGCGGAGGGTGGGGGTGGTTTTGCGGGTGTCTACGATGCGGGCTCGGGTGCCTTTGGCCTGCTCGACGAACATGGCGGTGAGGGTGGCGATGCCGCTGAGGCGCTGGACGAAGTTGAGGGCGACGCGTTCGGCCTGGA
>CAZZWG010000416.1:0-1618 GCA_964657685.1 Verrucomicrobia bacterium Tous-C9LFEB
GCACCGGTGGCGAAGTGGCTAACGCGCTGGTCTGCAAAACCAGTATTCGTGGGTTCGATCCCCACCCGGTGCTCCAAATTTCGGAACAGCAGGATTGGCTTGCCCCTCTGGGGTGGGCCTTTTCTGCTTTCAGACGCCCTTCTTGCGGGGTTCCCAGATGAACTTGTGGATCTGCAGGCTCAAGCGGGCGGGCAGGCCGTCGGCGAGCATCCAGTCCACGAGGAGACGGGGATCGAGGAGCATGTTGTCCGCGGTGCGGGCGTCGGCGGCGTCTTTGCGGAAGGCTGGGGAAAGAAGGATGTGCCCGCACCTGGCGTGGAGGTCGTGCTTGCGGATGAAGTCGCGGGCGAACTCGTAGTCTGTGCGGTCGGTGAGGACGAATTTGACTTCGTCCTGTTTCGTAAGCGAGTGCAGGTTCTCCAGCAGGAAGCTTCCGCCCATGGCTGACCCTGGGCACTTCACGTCCACGATCTTGTGCACTGCCTGGGGAACCGCGGCGAGAGGGCGCTCGCCGGAGGTTTCGATCATGAGTTGGTAGCCGGCATCAAGAAGACGTTGCATGAGGGGGAGGAGTTCGCGGGCCTGCAGCATCGGTTCGCCGCCGGTGAACTCGATCAGCTTGCAGGGCTGCAGGGCTTCTATCTGGGCGATGATCTGTTCGTTGGTGAATGGCTGCCCGCCGGTGAAGGTGTACTCGGAGTCGCACCAGGCGCAGCGCAGATTGCAGCCTGCGAGCCGGACGAAGATGCAGGGAACACCGGCGAAGGAGCTCTCGCCCTGTACGGATTTGTAGAGCTCGATGAGGCGCAGCGAACGGGCGGCGTCCGGCTCAGGGGCGACGTGCAGATCGGCTGCGGATTGGGAAAGCAGTTCAAACATGGGGGAGTGAGGAGCTACTCGTAGTAGCGCGCGAAGCTGGTGTCGGTTTCGAAGATCGTGCAGTCTTTCACGCGGACCCGGCCGGAGGTCATGGTCAGCAACTCTCCCGCGGTTTGGTCAAAGAAGTACTTGGCAAGATTCTCGGCGGACGGATTCAGGGTGGTGAAGGGCTCGAGCTCGTTGATCATGCGGTGATCGAGGTACTCGACGGTGGGCTTGAGTACCTGTTTTAGCAGCTTGAAATCGAGCAGCAAGCCGTTGGGTTCAAGCTCCGCGCCGATCAGCGTGACGAGTACGCGGTAGTTGTGGCCGTGCGGATTTTCGCACTTGCCGTAGTAGTCCCGAAGGTAGTGTCCGGAGGAGAATCCGGCCTGTACTGTGATCTCAAACATTGATGCCTGGTGCTCCAACCGGCGTCCATTTGCGCCAATCTTCATTCTATCGCCGTGCGGCCCTAGGCTTCAGGGCGCCGGCTTCGGCGGGCGCGACGCTCGTCTTCGGCGCGGCGCTCGGCCTGCCCGAATAAGGTGGACAGGATGCCTGCCAGGCCGATGATGAGCGCGACCGCAAGCAGGGCAATGCCGGTCGTGCGCCAGAGCAGGCTGTCACCCGGTGATCCGGGCTGTCCCGCAATGTTGGTGAAGCTGACGATCACGGAGACGATCGCGAGCGTGCCCAACGTCGCTGCAAGGATGTAGAGGTTGCGTCCCATGGCTCAGTTACCAGCATAGCCGTTCGC
>CAZZWG010000417.1:0-1607 GCA_964657685.1 Verrucomicrobia bacterium Tous-C9LFEB
ATTACGTGTTCTACGAGTTGGTGGATGTGGGTGTCGCCTTCTGTGGCGATGGCGATGACACGGCCGGAGCGGGCGGTAACTTCCTGGATGTTACTTAGGGTTTTTTCGTATTTAAGGACGGAGCTGGGATCGGTGGGGTCCTGGGTGGCTATGCAGACTACGGGGAGATGTTCGTCGATGAGGGCGTTGGGGCCGTGTTTCATTTCTCCGGCGGGGTAGCCTTCGGCGTGGATATAGCTAATTTCTTTGAGTTTGAGGGCGCCTTCCAGAGCTATGGGGTAGTGGATGCCCCGGCCGAGGAAGAGGAAATCGTTAACGTTGCTGAACTCTTTGGCGAGGTGAGCGCATTGGTCGTCTACGGTGCGGAGGACCTGCTCGAGTTTGCCGGGGATGAGGGAGAGTTCGGTGACCAGACGGAGGGATTCGGCGTCGGTGATTTTGCCGCGGACTTGCGCCAGGTGGAGCGCGAGGAGGTAGAGCGCGGTGAGTTGGGCGGTGAAGGCCTTGGTGGAGGCTACGCCGATTTCCGGGCCGGCGTTGGTGGTGATGGTGCCCTGGGCGAGGCGGGTGACGGCGGCGCCGACGACGTTGCAGATGGCGAGGGTTTTGGAGCCGTGGGCGATCAGTTCCTGCTGGGCGGCGATGGTGTCGGCGGTTTCGCCGGACTGGGTGATGACGAGGCCGAGGTCGCGGGGGTTGGGGATGGGATCGCGGTAGCGGTATTCGCTGGCGTAGTCGACGTCTACGGGGATGCGGGCGAGACGCTCGATCATGAATTTTCCGGCGAGGCCGGCGTGCCAGGAGGTACCGCAGGCGGCGATGGTGATGCCGGTGGCGTCGCGGAGGTCGTCCTCGGAGACGGTCATGTCGGGGAGGAAGACTTTGCCGGTTTCGAGCGAGACGCGGCCGAGGGTGGTGTCGCGGACGGCGCGGGGCTGCTCGTTGATTTCCTTGAGCATGAAGTGCTTGTAGCCGGCCTTTTCGGCCTGGATGGGGTCCCAGGTGATGCGGGTGGGTTTTAGTTCCTTGGGCTGGCCGCCGAAGTCGGTGAGGGTGATGCCGGCGGTGGTGAGGGTGGCGACTTCGTGGTCGTGGAGGAAGTAGATCTGGCGGGTGTGGTGGAGGATGCCGGGGACGTCGGAGGCGAGGAAAAATTCGCCGTCGCCGAGGCCGAGGACGATGGGTGGGCCCATGCGGGCGGCTACCATTTTGTCGGGTTCGAGGGCGCTGAGGACGCCGATGGCGAAGGCGCCGGTCATGCGGCGGGCGGCGCGGCGGACGGCTTCTTCGAGGGGAATAGCGTGGGTGGGGGTGCGTTCGGTGGTGACGGCTTCGTCGGCGTTTGCATCGAGGGTGCGTGAGGCTGTGGTGGTCCCATCGGCTTGGGCAAACCCCACCCTTTGCTGTGCAAAGGATGGGGCACCCGAGTTGGTGGGGACTCCGGCGGCCATTTCGAGCTCGTCCTGGATGAGGTGGGCGATGATCTCGGTGTCGGTTTCGGAGAGGAATTTGTGACCCTTGGCGATGAGGGCGTTCTTGAGGGTGAGGTAGTTTTCGACGATGCCGTTGTGCACGACGACGAGGGTGCCGGTGCCGTCGCGGTGGGG
>CAZZWG010000418.1:0-1589 GCA_964657685.1 Verrucomicrobia bacterium Tous-C9LFEB
CTCCCGCAAAGCCCAGTCTGACGGCAGCAATACCCCCACTCGCCGCCCACTCCCGCGAGCCTCCTCCACCAAAGCCCAGAACGGCACCTCCCCACCCTCGCTCAACCGCACCTCGGCCTCCGGCGCATAATGCCGCAAACCCACTCCAGGCGAAGGCAAAGCCTCCGGCCCCCCAACCCCCGTACCCGGCACAAACATCTCCACACCGACGCCGCTCACCGCTTCAATCCCCTCCAAAGTCACCGCTCCCGCACGGTACACAACCATCGGCGTCACCCCCACCTCCAGCACCGTAGACTCGACCCCCACCGCGCACGCCCCCGCGTCCAGCACCGCATCGATCCGCCCCTCCAGGTCCGCCAAAACATGCTCCGCAGTAGTCGGACTCACATGCCCAAACCGGTTCGCACTCGGCGCCGCCACCGGCACCCCCGCCGCCCTCAGCAGCGCCAGCGCCGCCGGATGCCCCGGAACGCGAACTCCTACCAGCGGACGCCCCGCCGTGACAGCGTCCGGCACCACCGCAGTCCGGGGTAATAGCATCGTTAACGGCCCCGGCCAGAAGGCTCCAGCCAACAAACCGACTCGCCTCGCAAGCTCACCTTCGACATTCGCAATTTGTTGCATCTGTTCTATTGAGGCAACATGCACAATCAGCGGATCCCACGCCGGCCTCCCCTTGGCCGCGAAAATCCCGGCCACCGCCGCCTCCGAAAGCGCATCCGCTCCCAGTCCATAGACCGTCTCCGTAGCGAACGCGACCAATCCCCCAGCACGCACAATCTCCGCCGCGCGCTCCACGTCAGCCGCATCACCCGCAAACAGATGAACCGTGTCTCTCAATCCACCTCAGCCTAACGCAGCCTCCGCGCAGGGCCACACCACCAACCCCCGCGAAGCAACTGCCCTGGCAACCACGAAGCAGCTAACCCCAGCTACCACGAAGCGCTAACCTCCGCCAAACAGGCCTATACTGCCCCCATGCAGGCCGCCGAAATCGAACTCAAATTCATCGTCCACGACATCCCCGCCTTCCATGCCAATGTCGAACGCCTCGGCCTCACCCTCAAAACACCCCGCACCTTCGAAGCCAACACCCTCTTCGACACCCCCGATCGCCAACTCCGCGCCAAACGCCAGATCCTCCGCCTTCGCGACTACGGCCCCCGCCACCTCGTCACCCACAAACGCCTTACCGACCCCAACGCCGTCGACACCAAATACAAAACCCGCATCGAGACCGAAACCGAAGTCGACGACGGCCCGGCCATGGCCGAAGTCTTCTGCCAGCTAGGCTTCTGCCCCGCCTTCCGCTACGAAAAATACCGCACCGAATACGAAGCCCCCGAAGGCGGCCATCTCGTCCTTGACGAAACACCCATCGGCACCTGGGCCGAACTCGAAGGCGACCCCGCCTGGATCGACACCACCCTCGCCCAACTCGCCATTCCCGCCAACGACTGCAGCACCAAGAGCTACGGCACCCTCTTCCTCGACTGGAAACAAAGCACCGGGAGCCCCGCCGAAAACCTCACCTTCGCCGATGTCGCCCAGGCCGTCGCCAGGGAAGAGCCAATCCCCGTCCTTGC
>CAZZWG010000419.1:0-1574 GCA_964657685.1 Verrucomicrobia bacterium Tous-C9LFEB
ACCCCATGGCACCATAGCGCATGGCAACCCAGCCCGCGGCCACCACAGACGTCACCGAAACGCATCATCTGCCCCGCCAGATGCGCCTCCGCGACCTCGTCCTCGCCCAGGTCCTCACCGTCGTCGGCAGCTCCTGGGTCGGCATCGCCGCCGGTCTCGGCCGCGCCCAACTCGTCGCCTGGCTCGTCGCCTTCGGCCTCTTCTATATACCCATGGCCGTCGCCGTCTTCTATCTCAACCGCGAAATGCCCCTCGAAGGCGGCCTCTACGTCTGGGCCCGCCGCGCCTTCGGCGACACGCTCGGCTTCCTCACCGCCTGGAACATCTGGGCCTATGGTCTCGTCGTCATCGCTCTCCTGCTCTTCCAGATCCCCAGTGAAGTCAGCTATCTCCTCGGCCCGCGCGCCGCCGGTCTGCCGGAAGACAAACCCGTCGTCGCCATCCTGCTCACCGGCTTTCTTCTACTCCTCGCCTGGAGCGCCCGCCGCGGTCTCGCCCTCGGCAAATGGATCCACAACATCAGTGGCATCGCCATGATGGCCACCTTCTGCCTCCTCATCGTCTCCCCGCTCTGGGCCTGGCTCCACGGTGCCCATCTCCACTACGCCCCATTCGCCTTCCATCTCCCCGCCAAAGACCCCACCTCCCTCAGCCTTCTCGGTCAGGTCCTCTTCGCCGCCTCCGGCCTCGAGTACATCGCCATCATGGCCGGCGAAACCCACGCCGCCCACCGCGACATCGGCCGCTCCGTCATCATCGCCTCCCCCATCATCTTCCTCATGTTCGTCCTCGGCACCGCCGCCGTCCTCAGCTTCCACGAGGCCAACCCAAACCTCCGCATCAACTACGTCGCCCCCATCCCCCAAACGCTCTCGCTCGCCTTTGGAGAGCATGGCCTCGGGGCCGTGGTCGGCAAACTCGCCATCCTTCTCCTCCAGATCCGCATCCTCGGCGCCGCCAGCTTCATCTTCACCGGCATCATCCGCCTCCCCATGGCCGCCGGCTGGGACCATCTCGTCCCCGAGTGGTTCGCCCGCCTCCATCCCCGCTACCGCACCCCCGTCAACTCCGTCACCGTCTGCACCCTCGCCGTCGCCGCCCTGCTGGTCCTCGGCTTCGCCGGCGTCCACGCCGCCGAGGCCTTCAATATCCTCAACGACACCTCCTCCGAGCTCTACGCCCTCGCCTACCTCGCCATGTTCCTCATCCCCATCCTCGGCACAAAATCCCTCCGGGCCCGCCTCCCCCGCTGGATCAATCCCGTCTGCTGGCTCGGCGTCATCAGCATCCTTTTCTGCCTCGCCTTCAACGCCTACCCCTTCGTCGACGTAGCCAGCCCCGGCACCTTCGCCCTCAAAATTCTCGGCACCACCCTCGTCCTCAACCTCCTCGGCTATCTCTTCTACCGCTTCCGCTCCGCCTCCACCACTGCCGCTTAAGCCCCGGCAGCGCCGGTGCCCACAGACCCCAGCACCGGCGACACCGCCGCCGTCTACACCCCCCGCAACAACTCCGACAGACTCAACCCGAAGCCCAGCGCCATCACCTCCAGCGTCGGCAGGCCAACTCCCTTA
>CAZZWG010000420.1:0-1573 GCA_964657685.1 Verrucomicrobia bacterium Tous-C9LFEB
TTTTGCAGGCGCTGCTGGATCACTTCTGGGAGGCTCGGCGGAAGCGGGTGCCGCGGGAGCCTAAGTTGTTTCCGGCGGGGTACCTGATCAGCTACAGCGCCCTGGTGCAGCGGGCGGGGGTGGCGGTGGAAGCGCGGCGGCTGGGGGGGCCGCTGGCGGAGATTTCAGCGCTTTGTGCGTTGCGGGGTTGGCCTCCGCTGGCGGCGCTGGTGGTGCGGCAGGATGGGGGGCAGCCCGGGGTGGGGTATTTCCGTCGGCCAGGGAGCGCAAAGGTGGATTTGGTAACGGAGGAGCATCTTCGGGCATGGGAGATGGATGCTCGGGCCTGTATGGAGTTCGAGAAGATGCCGCGGCGGGCGCCTGGGATCGTGGCTGCGGAACGATAGCGTTTTGCAACCGAAGGACAAAGATCAGCGCAACGGGCGCGAAGAACGCAGAGGTACGCCATGGCTTGTCTGGCGTACCTGGTTGGCTTGGGGCTAGATGCCGGTGGTGTTGAAGCCGCAGTCAACGAACGTGATTTCGCCGGTGATGCCGGAGGCGAGTTGGCTGGAGAGGAAGAGGGCGGTGTTGGCGACCTCCTGTTGTTCGACGTTGCGGTGGAGGGGAGCGCGTTCGGTGACGCGGTCGAGGATGGTATTGAAGTCGCCGATGCCGCGGGCCGCGAGAGTTTTGATAGGGCCGGCGGAGATGGCGTTGACGCGAATCTTTTTGGATCCGAGTTCGAAGGCCAGGTAGCGGACGAGAGCTTCGAGCGCGGCTTTGGCGACGCCCATGATGTTGTAGTTGGGGAAAACTTTTTCCGAGCCGTAGTAGGTGAGGGTCAGGAGGGAGCCACCATCGGGCATGAGGGGGAGGGCGGCGCGGGCGACGGCGATGAGGGAGTAGACGCTGATGTCGTGAGCGACCGCGAAGTCCTGCCGAGTCGTTTCGAGGACGGGGTTCTTGATGTTGGGAGCGAAGCCGATGGAGTGGATGACGCTGTGGATGGTGGGGAAAGCTTCCTTGATCTGGGCGAAGGCGGCCTCGATCTCGGCGTCCTGCGTTACGTCGCATTGCACGAGCAGGCCGCGGCCGGTCTGGCCGAGGTCGGCGAGAAGAGCTTCGGATTCACGTTTGAGGCGATCGGTTTGGTAGCTGAGGACGAGAGTAGCGCCGGCCTTGGCAAAAGTTTCGGCAATGGAGTAGGCGATGGACCGCTTGTTGGCAACGCCGAAGACGACGGCGACCTGGCCCTGCATGTCGATCATGGTGGGGGATGGCTCCTGGAGTGCTGACGGGGAAAAGGATAGCAGGGGTGAGTGGCAGCTCGTTGCGTTAGCGGGCAATCTTCGAACTGGTTTGATCTTTCGGGGTTCGAAAGGATGGAGCACCCGACTGCCAGGCCAGGGGGAACTCAAGTAAGCCGAAGGTATAATGAACATGTGGTTCGTGATGGCATTTTCTACGGTATTTCGCTGCTGGTGGTTGCCGCCGTTGTGTGGTACGGCACGCGATTTGTAAGTCTTAGCGCGGTTCCGCTGCTGCTGGCGGTGTTCTTGATGTGGTTCTTTCGGGATCCTTCACGGCGGGT
>CAZZWG010000421.1:0-1557 GCA_964657685.1 Verrucomicrobia bacterium Tous-C9LFEB
TCCACCTCATCCCGCAACTTCCGCGCCATCTCCAGCCAAAACCCTTCACTCACCCAAACCCGCGTCCCTTCCCGCCGCAACAGAACATCCCCCTCCTTCGTCGAGTAAACCCGCTCATCAGAATCCGTCTCCTCCGCCTGCCGTCGCTTCAGCCCGTCATACTGCCGCGGCATCTCCGCCTCAAACACGTGAAAGTAGCTCTCCGCCGCATCCTGGTTCTTCCATTGCGACGCGTACAACAACGCCAGTGACCCCGTCGTCCGCTTCTCCTCCTCCGAAGCACTCTTCCGCTGCGCCGCGTAGTAGATCCCTCCGTCCCACTGCGGCGACAAAGCCTCCGCCAACGGCTTCCCCCCAAACAACTCCGCCGTCATCCGCACATCCAGCTCGCCCATCACGCCCACGTCATACGGCTCATACCCAGCCTCTGCCAGCATCGGGTGGATATCCGGCAACACCATGACCGGCACCGGCGCATTCCGCAGATAGGCCTGTGGGTGCAGAATCTGCGAACTCGCACTCGGCGGCGCCTCCAGCACCCCGGCGAACGCCCGCGGTGTCCCACCCTTCACCAGCACCGCCTGCTCAAACAACAACCCCGCTTGGTACGGAAACAACAGGCTCTGCTGCAGCACCAGCGGCGCCCGCGACAGTACCGGCGAATCGCTCGTATCCGACGAGTTCGCCGCCATCATCTGCGCCGCGGCCTCCGGCATATCTTTCAGCGTCTTGTTGATCCCCTGCTTCTTAAACGTGTAGTCGGCAAAGCTCACCATCGCCTGCCCCTCCAGCACCGCATCCCGTGCCGTATCCGCCTCGTCCGTCTGGATGTGCCTGTTATCCTCGCCCGCCGTCTTCGCCGTACCCTCCGGCTGCACATCCTCCCAGTGCTTCAAATCCACCTTCTGGTCCTGCAACGCATGCGTCAGCTCATGCGCCATCACACTCTCCTGCTCATCCACCGGTACCCAGTCCAGCAGGTTCATCGTCTTCGTCTTGTTGTCGTAAAACCCCGCAATCTGCTCCGTCAGCAGACTCAATAGAAACGGCCGCAACTGAAAGTCCCGGTCCAGCAAGCCGAACTTCTTCAACACCAGTTCGCTTTGCTGCATCTTCTTATTGCCCTTGTCCTCATCGAACCGCTTGCGCAGCTCCTTCGCCACTGCCTCCCGCGAAATGAAAACCTTCTTCACCGGATGCTCAATCGGCAGCCCCGTATCCTTACTCGCAAATTCGAAAATCTTCTCACTCAACCCCAGCAGCTGCTTCTCCTGCTCCTTGGTCAGCCGCTTCTCCACCGTAATCGTCGTCTTCCCCGATTCCAGCACCGGCCCGGTCGTTGCCCCGCCGTTTGCAGCCCCGCCATGCCCCGCCCCAGCCATTCCCGCCGCCGGGTCACTCGTCCCCGGCTTGTTCGGCAAAGGCTTCTCCGGAGAAGTCGTCTGCGCCCCACCCATCCCACAAGCCATCACCCCCGCCAGAACCCCAACCCAAACCCGCACACACCCTCCAAAACCGCTTCTTCTTGAGTGTACGCAGTCAGCCGAACAAAGTTGC
>CAZZWG010000422.1:0-1550 GCA_964657685.1 Verrucomicrobia bacterium Tous-C9LFEB
CGGCGAGGGTGATGGGGGTGTCGATGTCGTAGAAGAGGATGGGGGGGGGCTTGGTTTGGAGGAGGGCTTCGGTGAGGGCAATGGCGTCGGGGAAGTAGGAGCCTATGAGGATGGCGTCTGCGGTTTTGGCCAGGCTCAGGAGGGCTAGGCGCTCGGTGGTCCAGTCGGTGTAGAGGTGGACCTTGCAGAAGGTGGGTTGAGGGAGGTCGCGGTTGGAGCGGTACCATTCGACGTCTTTTTCGACGAAGGTGACCGTGTGGCCGCGGCGGTGGAGGGCCTTGAGGAGGGAGCGGTAGGTGGTGGCGTGGCCGTTGCCCCAGGAGCTGGTGAGGGTTAGGCCGTAGACGATGAGGTTCATGGTTGTGGGCCTGGGATGCGTGGCGCGTGGGGGGAAGGCGAATGCGGGATACGCGGAGTTCGCTGTGTTGACGCAGCGGACCCTTGGGCGAGGGAGGTCATGGTTGGGGCGCCTCGGGGTTGTCGAGAAGGTGGCCCTGGAGATCGCGGCGCCAGTGCGGGAGGTGGCGCCAATCGGCCATGGTGGCTAGGGACTGGGTTTGGGCGGGTAGGGCGCCGGCGCGGCGGGCGCGGCATTCGCGGAAGGAGTAGTCGGCCTGGGCTGCGCGTTGGGCGTAGGTGTGGTCGGCGAGACCGCGGGCGTGGAAGTTGGCGCCGATTTGGCGGCGGGCTGGGAGGTCGTAGCGGGTGAGGGCGTTCGCTACGTCTTCGGCTGTTTTGACGATGAGGATCTCTGTGTCGGGTTCGAAGCAGTCGGCGATGCCGGGCCAGTCGTCGCACAGGAGGCAGGTGCCGGCGCCGGCGACTTCGAAGACGCGGGTGGGCGGGCTGAAGCCGAATTCTGCCATGCTGGCGCGGTTGATGTTGAGGACCATGCTGGCTGAGCAGTTTACGCGGTTGTGGTCGGCGGTGGGGACGTGGCCTAGCCAGCGGACGTTGGGGGGGAGGTGTTTGTCGCCCCAGCCTTCGCCGCCGAGGAGGAATTGGGCGTGGGGCGCGAGGGTGGCGGCGCGGAGGAAGAGTTCGTCGACGCGGGCTTCGCGGTCGGGGAGACGGTTGCCGAGGAAGGCTATGTCGGCGGTAAGGGTAGTGTCGGGGGAAACGGGGTGGTGGGTTTCTGGGTCGAGGCCGTTGTACATCGAGTAGTAGGCCTGGGCGCCGAAGCTGCGGAAGCCATCGCGGGCGAGCGGGCCGCCGCCGTAGGTGAGGATAGCGTCGTAGAGGCGGGTGGATTGGGCGAGGGCGTCGGTCGGATTGGCTTGCATGCGGTGGATGGTGGCGGGGGCGTCTACGTCCCAGATGAAGGTCATGGCGGTGCTGCCACATTCGCGGGGGACGCGGGCTTCGAGTTCTGCGTCGTCGCAGCCTATGCCGGAGTGTTCTACGACTATGTCGTAGGTTGCCGCTTGCTGGAGGAGCCGGTCGAGGTCGCGGCCACCGTCTTTCTCTCGGGGTTGGTAGACGAGGGATGTGACGTAGCTGAAGTCGTCGGTGTCGCGGTGTTGCTGGCGGCCGTAGGCGTCGGGTTCGGC
>CAZZWG010000423.1:0-1547 GCA_964657685.1 Verrucomicrobia bacterium Tous-C9LFEB
CTTCGTACCCGCAAACCAAAGCTACTTCTTGGTCTTCGCCGTGGACTTGGCATGCGCATCCGTTGATGCGCCGTGCGCCTTCGTCGAGTGCTCATGCGCGGCATGATCGTCCTTGTCATGATGATCAGCTGCCGTGTGATGCGCCTTCGCTGCAGCCTCGTGATGCTCTGCTGCCTTCTTGTGTGCTTCCTTCGCCATCGGGGTATCCTTTCGAGGCTTTCGCCGTTGTGCGCTGCCGAGGATTCACCCCGGGTTTGTTTCCACCGAGGCCCTCAGCAACGCAACCCGGACGCTACGCCTGCCGCACAAAGGATGTCCAGCGCCCAGGGCCAAATTTGACACAATTTCACCAATCTCTGACAGCTCCACGCAAAGAGAAATTGGTTGCTCGCGTAACCTCACTCATGAAAGCGAACGCTATACTCAAGTCGTCCGGGCGGTGGCCAGAAAGAAGCCGTTCCAGCACCTTTCCCTCCGCATGACTGACTCCTCCCCAACCCGCTTTCGCATGCCCGCCGAATGGGCCCCCCACGCCGCCACTTGGCTCGCCTGGCCCCACAACCCGCAAGACTGGCCCGGCAAATTCAACCCAATCCCGTGGGTCTACGCCGAGATCGTCCGCTGGCTTAGTTCCGTTGAAGACGTCCACATCCTCGTCAACGACCTCATCGCCGAACAACGCGCCACCCGCATCCTCCGCCGCGGCGGCGCTAACCTCGCCCGCCTCCACTTCCACCACTGGCGCACCGACCGCATCTGGCTCCGCGACTCCGGCCCTATCTTCACCAAGGCCCTCAACGACGACGCCCAACTCCGCATCACCAACTGGCACTTCAACGCCTGGGCCAAGTACCCCAACTGGCACAACGACGACCTCATCCCCAAACAGGTCGCCGAACTCTACGCCATGCCCTCCGTTGAACCCACGATCAACCTCGACAACGGCCAGCAACACCGCCTCGTTCTCGAAGGCGGCAGCATCGATACCAATGGCGAAGGCATCCTCCTCACCACCGAAGAGTGCCTTCTCTCCGACGTCCAGCAACGCAACCCCGGCGTCACCAAGGCTCAGCTCGAAGAGGCCTTCCACGACTACCTAGGCATCGACCAGGTCCTCTGGCTCAACCGCGGCTGTGCCGGCGACGACACCCACGGCCACGTCGACGACATTACCCGCTTCGTCGCACCAAACACCATCCTCACCTGTATAGAACCCAACACCGCCGACGAGAACCACCTGCCCCTCGCGGAAAATCTCGAACGCCTCCACACCGCCCGCAACCTCTCGGGCCAGCCCTTCACCATTCACACCCTCCCCATGCCCGCCCCCGTCCTCTTCGAAGGCCAGCGCCTCCCCGCCAGCTACGCCAACTTCTACCTCGCCAACTCACTCGTCCTCGTCCCCACCTTCAACGACCCCAACGATCGCATAGCCCTCAACACCCTCGCCACCCTCTTCCCCGACCGCACCGTCACCGGCATCCACTGCACCGACATGATCTGGGGCCTCGGCGCCCTCCATTGCCTCACCCAACAGGAACCCGCAT
>CAZZWG010000424.1:0-1544 GCA_964657685.1 Verrucomicrobia bacterium Tous-C9LFEB
CAAACCGGCCCAGGTTGCTCATTCCCGATACTTTACCCACAAGCCCGGTGTTTGCAGGACTTCAGCGACACCAACAACCGCAAATAACACAAAACAGGTAATTTACCTGGCAAGTACCCCCCAAAAGAGGGGGGGTACCCCACCCAGCCCGCCTCACCTCCGCCAAACGGCGATAAACTACTCATATATGCCGCCTCTCCAGCGCCGCCAATCCGTCACCGTCAACATAGGCGGCATCCGCGTAGGCTCCGAAGCCCCCGTCGTCGTCCAGTCGATGACCAACACCGACACCGCCGACATCGAGTCCACCGTCCAGCAGGTAGCCGCCCTCGCCCGCGCCGGCTCCGAACTCGTCCGCATCACCGTCAACAACGACGCCGCCGCGGAAGCCGTCCCCTACATCGTCGACGCCCTCCACGCCAAAGGCTGGGACACCCCCATCGTCGGCGATTTCCACTACAACGGCCACCTCCTCCTCCGCAAATACCCCGCCTGCGCTCGCGCCCTCGCCAAATACCGCATCAACCCCGGCAACGTCTCCATCGGCCGCAAAGACGACGACAACTTCCGCACCATGGTCGAGTGCGCCGTCGATAACCAAAAACCCGTCCGCATCGGCGTCAACTGGGGCTCGCTCGACCAGGCCCTCCTCACCCGCATGATGGACGAAAACTCCCGCCTCCCCCAGCCCCTCGAAGCCCGCGACGTCATGATGGAGGCCATGGTCGTCAGCGCGCTCGACAACGCCGCCGCGGCCGAGCGCTACGGCCTCCGCCGCGACCAGATCATCCTCTCCGCCAAAGTCTCCGGCGTCCGCGACCTCATCGACGTCTACACCGAACTCGCCCGCCGCTGCGACTACGCCCTCCACCTCGGCCTCACCGAAGCCGGCATGGGCATGAAAGGCGTCGTCGCCTCCACCGCCGGCCTCGCCCCCCTCCTCCTCGCCGGCATCGGCGACACCATCCGCGTCTCCCTCACCCCCGAACCCGGCGGCGACCGCAGCGAAGAAGTCCGCTGCGCCCAACAGATCCTCCAATCCCTCTCCATCCGCAGCTTCCTCCCGCAAGTCACAAGCTGCCCCGGCTGCGGCCGCACCACCTCCACCTACTTCCAGGAACTCGCCCAGCGCATCCAGAACTACCTCGTCGAGTCCATGCCCGAGTGGAAGAAATCCTACCCCGGGGTAGAGGAACTCAAACTCGCCGTCATGGGCTGCATCGTCAACGGCCCCGGCGAATCCAAACACGCCAACATCGGCATCTCCCTCCCCGGCACCTTCGAGGAACCCAAAGCCCCCGTCTACGTAGACGGCAAGCTCTTCACCACGCTAAAAGGCGATCACATCGTTGAAGAGTTCCAGGTCATCCTCGACGAGTACGTAGAAAAGCGCTACGGCCGTCAACTCGCCAGCGTCTAGCCTTCTCGCAACCTGCGGCGCAACCATCCTCTTCAGCCGTGCTATCCTACACTGTGAGGGAACTCATGCTGAACTACGCGACATCGATGGATCCGGCTGCATCCACCCCGGCTGCGATCGTCCA
>CAZZWG010000425.1:0-1532 GCA_964657685.1 Verrucomicrobia bacterium Tous-C9LFEB
GACGCTGCCCGCTATCGCCCCGCCCGCGATCGCTTCAAAATCATCATCCTCGACGAAGCCCACCAGATTACCGACGCCGCCTTCAACGCGCTCCTCAAAACGCTCGAAGAACCACCCGACCACATCGTCTTCATGATGGCCACCACCCAGCCCGAAGACATCCCTCAAACCATCCGCTCGCGCTGCCAGCACTTCAGCTTCCACGCCGTCAAGCTCGACGACATCATCGGCCAGCTCCGCAAAATCTCCGACGACGAAAAGATCGCCGTAGACGACGCCACGCTCGGTCTGCTGGCCGAAGCCGGCGACGGCTCCATGCGCGACGCCCTCAGCATCATGGACCAGGCCATCGCCTCAGCCCCCACCACCACAGACGGCCGCCCCCACGTAGAACTCACCGAAGTCCGCGAACTCATGGGCGCAGTCTCGAACGTCGTCTTCGAAGAGATCCTCCAGGCCGTCCATCAAAACGACTCCGCCGCAGTCCTCTCGACCGTAGGCCACCTCCTCGACGCAGGCAATGGCCCCCAACAAATCGCTCGCCAGTTCACCCGCTTCCTCCGCAACACGGTCGTCGCCAAAATCACCTCCCTAAGCCCCGACGCCGACACAGAAGCCACCGGTCTCGCCGCCGAACTCCTCCAGATCTCCCCCGAAGAACGCCGCCGCGCCGCCCGCGCCGCCCAAAATTTCACAGAAGAAGACCTCAGCCGCTTCCTCGCCATCGTCCTCCGCACCTTCGACGACCTCGGCTACCGCCAGGAACAACGCCTTCACCTCGAACTTGGCCTGCTCAAACTGGTCCACGTCCAACGCCTCCTCCCCCTCGAGGATCTCCTCACCCAACTAGGCGCTACGCCCAACACCAACCCTCCCAAGCCCCCGTCCTCACCAGCCCAGGGTGGCCCATCCTTTGCAGCTTCATCGCAAAGGGTGGGGTCTGGCCAGCCACAACCCTCCGCAGCCGCAGCCAGAACCGCGGCCCCAAAATCCACGGCACCGTTAACCGCCCCGGTCGCGCGCCCACAAGCCCCACCACCCCCGCCGCCACCAGGCCCCGCGATCAGCAAGCCTGCAGCAGCGCCGGATGCTCCATCTATATACAGGGCAGATCAGTGGGACCCGCAGAGGCCCGCCGCCGAAACAAAACCGGTTGCGCCAGGTCCGGAACCCCGAGCGAGTTCGCTCGCTGGGATGGAAGGTCTCGCTCCTGAAAACCGGGTGTCCGCGCCGCCAGGGAAGCCCGAGCCTCCGCAGGCTGCAGCCGCGCCGCGGATCGCGCCAGCCGCTGAGCTGACAAGCCCTGAGCCGGAGCCGGCCCAACCCTCCACCGCCCCGGCGCTCACGCAGGACACAGCCGCCCTCCAGACCGCCGTCGTCCGCGCCCTCCTCGCCACCAAAGGCCAGACCTCCGCCGCCGAACAACTCGAAGACGCCACCTGGACCCTCGCCGACACCACCCTCACGATCCAGACCACCCTCAGCAAAACCATGCTCCCGGTCCTCCTCAACGCCGAAACCGACCGCATCCT
>CAZZWG010000426.1:0-1526 GCA_964657685.1 Verrucomicrobia bacterium Tous-C9LFEB
CTCCTTTGGCTAGCCCTGCTCGCCGCCATAACCCTACTCGGCACCCTCGCCCTCCGCTCCACCACCCACACCAAGCCCGCATCGTAGTCACATGGTGCCCTTCCCGCTGCGCCACACCGTGTACTCCGCGAACTCTGCGTTGGTCTTTTGCCGGCCTTGCCAACCCGGCCCGTAACCCACCCTCTGAACCCAAAGCTCACCCCCTCATTACCAACGAGCAGATGTCCTTTCACTCCCCGCTTGCATACAATAAGCCCACCCCCATGCCCCGGTTCCTCTCACGACCATGCCGTTCGGCCGCTCGAGCCCTCCTAACCTTCGCCGCTGCTGCCGGCCTTACTCTTCCCGCCCAGAAGATCCATCAGGACGAAGCCCCCCAGATGGTCCAGACCCCCGGAGGCCAGACCGAGGTCGGCGTCATGGAAGGCGCCGAGTACCGCATCGATATCCCCTCTGACTGGAATGGCTCTCTCGTCGTCTGGTACCACGGCTATGCCGAGCACGGCGTCACCTTCCACATCACCGAGCGCCTCCCACCCGACCTCCAGACCTTTGCCGACCGCCACTTTGCCATCCTCCAAAGCGCTTACTCCGAAGGCGGCTGGGCCGTCCAGCAGGCCTACCCCGAAACCGAAAATCTTCGCCACTACTTTGACCACAAGTTCGGCCAACCCAAAGAAACCTTCGTCGCCGGCGTCTCGATGGGCGGCGCCCTCGTCATGATTACCCTCGAACTCAACCCGAAACCCTTTACCGGAGGCCTGGACCTCTGCGGCGCCGTCGGTCCCACCTTCGTCAGCTTCGACCGCCGATTTGCCCTCCGCGCCGCCTTCGACCACTACTTCCCCAACGTCATGGGACCCCTCTTCCCCGTTCCTGCCGACTACGACGACACCCCCGCCGTCCGCGACCGCATCCTCACCGCCCTCAAGGCCAATCCAACCGACGCCGCCCTCATGCGCGAACTCATGGCCCTCCATACCGATGCCCAGGTCGCCCGGGACATCGCCTACTTCACCTTCGTCATCGCCGACATGCAGCGACGCGCCCATGGCAATCCGTTCGACAATCGCAACTGGATCTACTCCGGCGCCAGTCCCACCTCCAGCGCTCCCGACGAAGAACTCAACGCCGCCGTCCACCGCTACCCCGCCGACCCCCGCGCCCGCCAATACCTCGTCCATCACTACACCCCGACAGGCCGCCTGGGACGCCCCATGCTCGCCGTCCATACCGTCTTCGACCCCTACATCCCCCCAGGCCAACTCGCGCTCTACAACGAAATGGTCGAGGCCGCCGGAGCCGGCAACAACTTCGTCCAGCAATACGTCAATCGCGACGGCCACTGCGCCATCACACCAGAAGAAATAGGCCACGCCTTCGACGAACTGCTCACCTGGACTCACAACAACACCCGACCAACCCCCGGCCTGCTGCACTAACGCCCCGGCGGTAAGAACACCCGAATACAGCTTCCGAAGTTGAGAGCACCCGAAACCGGCTTTCGGAATGAGAACACCCGAAAC
>CAZZWG010000427.1:0-1519 GCA_964657685.1 Verrucomicrobia bacterium Tous-C9LFEB
CCCAACTCGGCGTCAACACCTCCAAAATGCCGAAGGAGATGCGCCCCGTCGTCGCCCAACTCGCCTTCGCCAACTCCGACTTTGCCTTCGGGGGCACAACCCTTTTCCAGGGCAATTTCTACGGCCTCACCTTCTACGACATCTCCGACCCCCACAAAATTTCCCTCCTCACCACCCTCGTCTGCCCCGGCGGCCAGGGTGACGTCTCCGTTTACGGTCACCTCCTCTTCATGTCCGTAGAAATGCCCAACGGCCGCCTCGATTGCGGCACCCAGGGCTTCCCCGCCCCGCCTGCTCCCCCGCCGGCTGAAACCAAACCCGCCGACACGAACAAATCCGAAACCGCCCGCGCCAACGCCATCGACGGCGCCCAGGGCAAGACCAACCCGGAAGCCAAGCCCAAGACCGAAGAAGAGCAGGAAGCCGAAGCCCGCGCCCGCCGCCCCGCTCCCAACCCGGAGCGCTTCCGCGGCGTCCGCATCTTCGACATCTCCGACCTAAAGAACCCCAAACAGGTCGCCGCCGTCCAGACCTGCCGCGGCTCCCACACCCACACCCTCGTCCTCGACCCCAACGACCACGACAACGTGTACGTCTACGTCTCCGGCACCAGCTTCGTCCGCCAGCCTGAAGAACTCGCCGGCTGCTCCGACGAGAAGCCCAGCAAAGATCCCAATACCGCCCTCTTCCGCATCGACGTCATCAAGGTCCCCATCGCCACCCCGCAGGACGCCAAGATCGTCTCCAGCCCCCGCGTCTTCATCGACTCCCACTCCGGCGCCATCAACGGCCTCAACAACGGCGGAGCCCACGGCAAAGCTCCCGACGCGCCCCTCGAAAAGGTCGCCGACACCAATCAGTGCCACGACATCACCGCCTACTCCGCCATGGGGCTAGCCGCAGGCGCCTGCTCCGGCAACGGCATCCTCCTCGATATCCACGACCCCGTCCACCCCAAGCGCATCGACGCCGTCAACGACTCCAACTACAGCTACTGGCACTCCGCCACCTTCAGCAACGACGGCTCCAAAGTCGTTTTCACCGACGAGTGGGGCGGCGGCATGCAGCCCCGCTGCCGGCCTTCTGACCCCCTCAAGTGGGGTGCCGATGCCATCTTCAACCTCCACGACAACAAGCTCCAGTTCGCTAACTACTACAAAATGCCCGCCGCCCAGGGCGCCACCGAAAACTGCGTAGCCCACAACGGCTCCCTCGTCCCCGTCCCCGGCCGCGACATCGAAGTCCAGGCCTGGTACCAGGGCGGCATCTCCGTCGTCGACTTCACCGACCCCATGCACCCCTTCGAAATCGGCTACTTCGACCGCGGCGCCATCGACCCCAAAAACCTCGTCCTCGGCGGCGACTGGTCCGCCTACTGGTACAACGGCTACATCTACGGCTCCGAAATCGCCCGTGGCCTCGACGTCTTCCAACTCACCCCCGGCAAGTTCCTCACCCAGAACGAGATCGACGCCGCCAATCAAATCCATCTCCCCGAACTCAACGTCCAGAACCAGCA
>CAZZWG010000428.1:0-1514 GCA_964657685.1 Verrucomicrobia bacterium Tous-C9LFEB
TGAACCGCAAACACCTCACCCTCGTAGCCACCCTCACAGCCGTCCTCCTCACCGGCTACGCCCTCCTCCACAGCCCCAAAGTCGCGGCCGCCGTTCGTGCCGCCCTCGTCGAAGTCGTCCTCCCCAGCCAGCCCTTCTTCCGCAGTGTCTCCGTAGGTTCGGGTGCCTCGGGCGTGGTCACTCTGGGACCGCCCTCCGGAACCCTCGGCATCACCAACATCACCTTCACAAACTACAATTCGACGGTTCAGAACCTGGAGGTCTTCACGCCCACCTTCGCTACTGGTGGATGCGGCATCGGCGGCAGCAACGTCATCGAAGCCAGCAATTCCATCTTTCTCAGTCTGCAGCCAAGCTCCACAATGACCCTCACCTACCCGTCACCGCTTGTACTCAGCAACGCCCCCGGCCCAACCTGCCTCGGAGCCAGCGACTTTACCGGAGGCTCCGTCTACATGGCCGTCTCAGGCTTCGTCAACTAACAGGCTCGCCCCACGAACCCCGAAGCCGGGCGCCCCAAGCCAGGTGCCCATTCACCCGCAGCGACATCGCGGGTAAGTGGGTGTGGTGCTCGGGCGGCCGCGCCAAAGCCGGGTGCCCCATCCACACGCAGCTTCATCGCGGGCGAGTCGGTTCCTCCCAAAACTCAACCCCAGTCCACGGCTGGGAACCACCAACCACAGGTGGAACCCGGTCACCAGGCCGCGCTCTACGGGTTCTCCACGTAATACCCCGTCAGAGTCATGAATCCATCACCCCCGGAACTATTGTTCGTCGACCCAAAACCGCAAAATCCATGCGGCGCCTCGCCCGCGCCAAAGTATGCCCGCGTCGCTACGTTGAAGAAAGCCCGCGCTCCCGTCGTACTGATCTCTGTCCCTGTCCCCGTAAAGGAAACGCTGGCATAAGTGCTTCCACCTAAGCTCGATTCCACATTACAGTTCGGCTGTCCGGCATTCGCCATATCCACGTAACCGCTGATGTTCGTCAGCACCAGCCGCGAGTTCGCAGGCACCGCCGGGAAATTGAAATTGCAAAACTGAGAACCTGCCTGGCAGTTACTCAGGTACGAAAAGAACTGCTGCTGGTAAGGGTTCCGCCCCGGCTCATCCACGTTCTGCGTCAGCGCCGCACGCACCTGGGCCAGCACAGGCTTGGCATAGAACCGGCCAAACACCGCAAGCGTTAGAACTGCCCCTACCCACACGGCAGGACGCAGGGGAACATTCATTTTCATAAACTTTTCCCTCATTCAAAATTGAAAGTACGTAGCCCGGTACCCCGGAGCCTACACGCATCTCTCACGATTGCCACCGCCGGTCGTCTACCACCGACATGGCGGTCCAACAAAAAAGGTCCCCGGTATCACCAGGCAAACGCCTCAATCCCGTCCCGGGTGAGTGGGACCCACAAGAAGCCACGCACCCACACCCCACACCAAAACAACCACTCCCTCCCCCGCAGAGGACCACCCACCCCCAACCTCCCGGAATCCGCACCCACCAGCATCAAAC
>CAZZWG010000429.1:0-1502 GCA_964657685.1 Verrucomicrobia bacterium Tous-C9LFEB
TATTGGCCGAAGTCTTGCGAGACGGCTACCCAGCTTAGGAAGCAGAGCCAGCAGATGAGGAGGGCTGGGCGGGGGAGGAGGTTGAGGGTGGCGAGGACCGAGGCGATGAGGCCGGCGTAGACGAGGAGGAGGAGGGCGTGGTCGGAGGCGCCGTACCAGAGGAGGGTGGGAGCTAGCCAGAGGCGTTGGTTGCCGAGCTGACGGAGGGCGTTGAGGTAGGGGGCGACGGGGAGGATGCCGCCGGAGCCGCTCATGCCGAGGATTTGGAAATAGAGGGCGAGGAAGGCGGAGAGGTAGACGAGGCCGAGGGCGCGGAGGAAGAGCCAGCGGGGGAGGAGGCGGTCGCGGGGGCCGTGGTCGCGGTCGAAGAGGTAGTAGAGGCGGTGGAGGGGTTCGGCCATGGGGTTTGGATGGGATTTGCGGAGGTTGGTGGCTTTGCGGGGTTGAGATTGCCCTGTGCTCAGGGCGGGGTGGTTGCGGGAGCCGGTTGGGGCGCGGGGCGTTCGCTGGTTCGCAAGGAGTGTTGTTGATGTTTGGTTGAAAGAACGTCAGTTGTCCTGATTGCGGTCGATGCGCGGACAGAAATCAGTTCTGTTTTCCGGCGTTGTGCTCCATGCTGGGTAGCACCCCTGCGGATGAGGTTTTCTGTAAAGCGTTTTCTGTGCCTGTTGCTGCTCGCGTCGTTCCCGCTGTTGGCCCAGTCGCGGCAGGTGCTGGCGATCGATGGGAAGAGCAGTTCCCTGACCTGGACCGGGCATGCGGAGGTGGGCACGTATGCTCCTTCGGGGTCGCTTTCGATACGCGCGGGGAAGATTGCGCTTGAGGATGGCTCCTTTGCGGGCGCGGATCTCGTGATCGATATGGATAGCATGACGCAGGCGAATGCCGACCTGCTGCACCACTTGAAGAGTGCCGATTTTTTTGACGTTCAGAAGTATCCGACGGCGGAGATCCGGATTGACCGGTATGCGGGTGGGATGGTGTTTGGGTCGATGACGATCAAGGGCAAGTCTGCGCCGCTACAAGCGCCGGTGAAGGTGACGCAGGAGAACGGTCACTTTCTGATCGTGGGGAAGGTGACGGTTGACCGCACGCAGTATGGGATTACTTATAACTCGGCGAGTTTCTTTTCCAGTCTTGGCGACCATGCCATTCGGAACACATTTGAGGTGGAGTTTTCGCTGACGGGGGTTGGGCGGATTCCTGAGAAGGCCGGGATTTAGGTTGCTGCTGGCTTGGGTTTAGTGGCCCTTTTAGTCCACCTCAGGGGTGGCGGATCCGAGTGTCTCTCTCCCTGCGCGTGTGCGTTGCCGGATGAGGCGGTTGGCTGGCTCTGCGTAGAGGACTGACACTGCCCAGCCGAGGAGGCCGCCTGTGAGAATCACGGCGAGGAAGAGGTAGGGGACGGCTTTGAGCGGTTGGCCGAAGTGGGTGAAGAGTGCGAAGGAGGCGACCACGGCGAAGATGTGGGTGAGGTAGATTTCGTAGCTGCGCTGGCCGAG